>CAJWPG010000005.1 GCA_913045275.1 uncultured Pelagibacteraceae bacterium | reverse complement strand
GTATGAAGCAGACCTTGATAGTTTAATGACAAGAACATGTCTTAGACCAATTCCATCTGGAAAAATTAATAAGAATCACGCTTTAGTATTCGGAATTATTTTATCGATAGCTTCAATTATAGGGCTTTATTATTTTTCAAATTTTCTATCTGCCACATTGCTATTTATAACAATATCAATTTATGTTTTTGTTTATACCATTTGGTTAAAAAGAAAGACGCCTCAAAATATTGTAATTGGAGGAATCTCGGGTGCGCTACCCCCAGTTATAGGTTGGACAATTGCAACAAATTCTTTAAGTCTTGAACCAATTACATTTTTTTTAATTATATTTTATTGGACGCCATCTCATTTTTGGGCATTGAGTCTTTATAAAATCAAAGATTATGCAAAAGCAAATATTCCAATGTTGCCAATTACAAGTGGGGTAGAAGAGACAAAGAAAAAAATCTTTGTTTATTCTTTGTTTATGCTTCCAGTAGTTATAATTCCATATGCCATAGGTTTTAGTGGCGAACTATACATATTTATCTCTTTATCTCTTACCCTTTACTATAATTATATTTGTTATGATTTATATAAATTTCAAAAAAATAAATTTGAAATAAAAAAGGCAAAAAAAGTATTTTCTTATTCAATATTTTATTTATTTTTACTATTTGTTTTATTCTTGATAGATCAAATTATTAAATAAAAATTTCATTAGTCATTTAATATAATATAGTCATCATTTATAATGATTCAGAAAAAAGATTCTTCCAAAGCATTTATTGCAGGTTCTTTTTTATTATTAATTACTATCTTTTTATGTGTAGCTATAATTTATGAAAAAAATAAAAAAGAAAATAATAGAATTATAAAGATAAATTTAGATACTAAAGTAGAAGAAACTCTAAATTGGAAATTTTCAACAAAAACTAATTTTATAAATGCAAAAATAGGTCAAATTTATAAAATAGATTTTAATGTAGAAAATTATAGTTCTAAAGAAACTTCTGGAAGAGCCATCTATGAAGTGAAACCAGATTTTTTAAACAATTATTTTGTTGAAATTGATTGTTTTTGTTATAAAAAACAAACATTATTACCAAGTGAAAAGTCAACGTACTCAATCACTTTTTATATTGATCCAAAAATAATAAGTGATTTAAAAGCTAGTGATATTAAAAATATTAATATCTCTTATACTTTTTTAAATACTTAATATGGTCAAAAAACTATGAAATATGTAAGCACAAGAGATAACTCAAAAGAATATAATTTTGAGCAAGTATTTATTAAAGGTCTGGCAGATGATGGAGGTCTTTATGTTCCAATATCTTTAAAAAAATATAGTACTGATGAGTTACATAAACTCAAAAATTTAAATTATAATGAATTATCTACTGAAATAATAAATCTATTTTCATCAGATTTTATCTCTAAAGAGGAACTTTCATCTTTAATTAATAAATCATACTCAACATTTAGAGAAAAAGATGTTGTTAAACTTTCAAATGTTGGAGAAATAAAATTATTGGAATTATTTCATGGACCAACATTAGCTTTCAAAGATATAGCAATGCAATTCATTGGCAATTTGTATGAATATTATTTGAATAATAATAATAAAAAAATAAACATAGTTGTTGCAACATCTGGAGATACAGGTGCAGCAGCTATAGATGCAATTAAAGGCAAATCTAATTTAAATATTTTTGTTTTACACCCGAACAATAAAATTTCCTCTGTACAAAGAAAAATAATGACAACAGTGGAAGAAAAAAATGTTTTCAATATTGCAATAGATGGAAACTTTGATGATTGTCAAAATATTGTAAAACAAATGTTTTCTGATCTTGAGTTTTCTAAATCTATAAATATGTCAGGAGTGAACTCAATAAATTGGGCAAGAATTATTGCTCAATCAGTATATTACTTTTACTCTTACTTTAAACTTAATACTGATAAATCTGTTTCTTTTTCAGTGCCTACAGGAAACTTTGGTGACGTTTTTGCAGGTTATCTTTCAAAGAAAATGGGATTACCAATTGACAAATTAATTGTTGCAACAAATGAAAATGATATTTTACATAGAGCTATCTCAAAAGGAGATTATATTTCAAGAGAAGTGAAAGAGACATTATCACCTAGTATGGATATTCAATTAGCAAGTAATTTTGAAAGGTTAATTTATTATATAAATAATTCTGACTGTGAAATAACAGCAGATATTATGAAAAAAATTAAGCAAAATACTTATCAAATCGACAAACAAAGTTTAGAAACTATTCAAAAAGATTTTCTATCAGAAAGTTGCAATGAAGAAGAAACTTTAAGTATAATTAAAAATGTTTATGAAGAAAATAATATGATATTGGATCCTCATACAGCTGTTGGAGTAGGGGCTATAAAAAAACTATCTTTAGATGATTGTGTGGTTTTATCAACTGCACACCCGTGTAAGTTTCCAGAAGCTACAAATAATGCAATAAATAAACATGAAAAATTACCCGAGGAACTTCAGTATGTGCTTGATAAAAATGAAAATTTCCAAGTATTAAAAAATAATCTAGAAGAAGTTAAAAATTTTATTAAAAGCAAAGCTTAATTAGCAGCTTCTCTAGCGATTAAATCCACTTCGTTATTTAATTTATCAGTAGAGTGAGCTTTTACCCAATTCCAGTTTATCTCAAATTCATTAGACAAAAGATCTAATTCTATCCAAAGTTCTATATTTTTAACTTTTTTTTTGTTTGAAGTTTTCCATCCATTTTTTTTCCAATTATGTATCCACTCTGTTATTCCTGACTTTACATATTTAGAGTCTGTATAAATTTGAACTTTGCTACCTTTGGGGACTTTCTGTAAGGCTTTTATTGGAGCAAGAAGTTCCATCTGATTGTTTGTAGTATTTTTTTTACTTCCTTTTATCTGAGTTTTTTTTCCATCATTTATAATTAACGCTGCCCACCCACCTTTGCCAGGATTACCCAGGCAAGATCCATCAGTATAAATTTTAATCATTACTTTAAATATTCCTCAAATGAATCTAGATTTCTGTGAAAAGTTAATTTTTGAATATATTCTCTTGGGTTTTTAATTTTTATTATAGCACTTTTTGGTGTGTTTAAATAATCAAAAGATCTAGTAAGCAAATACCTTAAAGCCGAACCTCTGCATAAAACATTAAAACTGTTTTTTTCTGCGAGTGTTAATTTTCTTAGAGATTGATATCCCTTTAAAAGTTTTGATGATTTGTTTTTATCTAAAACAAATTTATTTTGTTTTTTTTTGAAACAAAGTGCATTTACACAAGTTGCTAGTTCATAGGCTAAAAAATCAGTCGAAGAGAAATAGAAATCTATAAAACCGTAAAAACGTTTTTTATAAAAAAATATATTATCTATAAATAAATCACTATGGATTATTCCTGTCGGAATTTCATTGGGCCAATTTTTTTTAATATACTTTAGTTCATTTTCCATATTATTAATTAAATTTTTTGATAAGCTATTGATTTTTATATCAATTTTATTAAGCAATGGTTTCCAAGAATTTATTGATAGAGAGTTTTTTCTAAATAATTTTATTTTTTTTGATGCAATATGCATTTTAGCAATATTTTTACCAACTGAAAAGCAATCATTAGCATTTAATTGTTTTTTATCTTTTCCTTCAAGAAATGAAACAATGCATGCATTTTTATTTTTCAATTTAAAAATATAATTTCCTTTTTTATTTCTAACTGGTTCAGGACACTTGATATTTAATTTTGAAAGTTTTGACATTAATTTCATAAAAAAAGTGAGATCTTTATATTTACACCCCCCATGAATTCTTTTTTCAAAAATTGTCAAAATATATTTATTATTATTAGTTTGAATTAAATAATTTGTATTCTCAATACCTTTTTTAATACCTTTAAATTTTTTTATTTTTTCTAAATTAAATTGGTTTTCAATATAAGAAATATCATTTTTATTTATTTTTGTAAAAACAGCCATTAGTTTAGTTTTCCAGGAATTTTAAATATTATGTTTTCTTTAATCATTTCTACTTCTTCTATCTCTATAGTAAATTCTTTTTTTAATTCTTTTATAAATTTTTCTACCAATATTTCTGGCGCCGAAGCTCCGGATGAGATGCCTATAGTTTTGAAATTAGTAATTTTATCAAATGGAACTTTACTATCGAAGTGAATTAGTTCAGATTTATTACATCCGTTCTTTTTTGCCACTTCAACTAATCTAACTGAATTAGAGGAATTTCTACTTCCAATTACAAAAAACATTTCACATTTTTTTGCAATCCATTTAACAGCCGCTTGTCTATTTGTGGTAGCATAACAAATATCTTCTTTTTTTGGTTCATTGATTTCTGGAAATTTTGTTTTTAGAACATTTATAATTTCTTTAGTGTCATCTACAGATAACGTTGTTTGAGTTATATAAGCTAATTTTTTATCATTTTTTTTTGAATATTTTTTTGCACTTTCCACATTTTCGATAAGCTCAATACTTTCTTGCGGTAATTGACCCATTGTTCCAATTACTTCTGGATGATTTTTATGCCCAATAAGCAATATATGAGAATCATTTTTGTTCAAATTCTCGGCTTCTCTGTGAACTTTGGAAACCAGTGGACATGTAGCATCAACATAAGTCATATTTAAATTTGAAGCTTCTTTCGGAACAGATTTTGGAACTCCATGAGCAGAAAAAATAACCGGTCTTGTTTTATCTTTTATCTCTCCTAACTCTTCTACAAATATAGCTCCAATTTTTTTTAAATTGTCAACCACATATTTATTATGAACAATTTCATGCCTTACATAAACTGGAGGTCCATATTTATCTATGCTTTTTTTTACAATTTCAATTGCACGATCAACACCAGCACAAAAACCTCTTGGAGCAGCTAAAAAAATTTTTAAATTTTTATTTTTCATTTGTTTCTTTTTTAAAAAAAGGAATTAAAAAAATATTGCATGCGACTAGGAAAAAAAAACTCCTAAACATTGTCCAAAAGTTGCCTATACTAGAGATTATAAAACATAATTTAGATATGATAAACAAAATCCATCCAATAAAATTAATTTTTTTATTACTCATTTTTTTTCAATTTTATATTATTTTTTAGGAAAGTAACGAAATTATCTTATGGCTTAAAAATTGATTTTTTTTAGTTCGGATTTAGTTTCTTCTAGATTTTTTTTAAATAAATTATCTAATTTTGATTTATCAACAGAAGTAGTTATAATTTTTTTAACAGAGTTAACGGCAATTCTAATTGATGTATCTTTTATTTCTTTAATTGCAGCTTCTTTCATTTGGGTAATTTTTGTTTGTGCTAGATTTTTTTTAATTTCTGCTGATTTATGAAACTTATCGTTCATATCAATAACAAGTTTATCCGATTCATTTTTTGCTTGATCTAGTATTTTTTTTGTTTCTACACTTACCGAATACAACTTGCTTTGGGCATTATCTAAAAGTTTTTTTGACTCAGTTCTTAATTTTTCACTTTCATCAATTTCATTTTTAATATCTACAATCATTTTGCCAAGTAACTTATTAACATTTTGTGGAATTTTGAAATAAATCAAAGCTCCAAAAAAAATAATAAAAGATACCGCTACCCAGAAAGTTGCATCAAATGCCATGTTGTTTTTCCTTGCTCTTTCTTGATTGTTCTTCAACTATTGCAGATATACTGCTGCTATTTGCTTCTTCTCCGATTAATTGTTTTATTAATTCAGATGAAGTTTCAATTGCTATTTTTTTGATTTTTTCACTTGAGGTAATCTTTAGATTATTTACCTCTTGTTCTACGGCACTTATCTCATCATCAATATCTTTTTCTAAAGCAACTCTTTTGTTATTGATGTCTTCCAATATCTTTTGTCTAGCTTCATTAAAATAATTTCTTGCTTCAAGTTTGCTTTCTAAAATAATTTTTTCAAATTCTTTAAGTTTTTTTTCACTATCTTCTCTTTGTGTTTCTGCCGTTTCTATATTTTCTAAAATTTGTGATTTTCTAGACTCTAAATTATTGCTGATTTTTGGTAAAATTAGTTTTGATAAAACTATATAAAGAATACCAAAAGTTAAAACTAACCATACTATTTGAGAAACCCAAAATTCTGGGTTTAATTGTGGCATGCCACCACTTTCCCCACTTTGTGCAGAAGTTACCAGCACAAAGTTTAAAGTGAATATTTGAATAATTATTTTTTTTAGCATTAACTAAAATGCAAATAAAATAATCAATGCAACTACTAGACCAAATAGTCCAGTTGCTTCAGCTAAAGCAAATCCCAATAGTAAATTAGGGAATTGTTTTTGAGCTGCTGAGGGATTTCTCATTGCGCCAGAAAGGTAATTACCAAAGATAATGCCAATTCCAACACCAGCACCCGCTAAAGCTATTGCCGCAAGTCCTGCTCCTATCATTTTTGCTGCTTCTAATTCCATTATTTCCTCCTTTTGTATTGTTAATGGTGTAAATTTAATGCATCATTTAAATAGATGCAGGTTAAAATTGCAAAAACATATGCTTGAAGAAAAGCAACTAATATCTCCAAGCCAGTTAATGCAACCGAAAAACTAAGTGGAAGCCATCCACCAATAATTCCAAGGCTTATTACAAAACCTCCGAATACCTTCATCATTGTATGACCTGCCATCATGTTTGCAAACAATCGTACAGATAGACTAACTGGTCTACTAAGATATGAAATTATTTCAATTACTACAATTAATGGAAGCAAAATTATTGGAACCCCACTAGGTACAAAAAGTTTTAAATATCCCAGTCCATGCTTAATAAAACCAATAATTGTTACCGCAATAAAAATAAATATCGCTAATGTAAATGTAACAATAATATGACTTGTTACAGTGAAAGAATAAGGAATCATTCCAAACATATTGCAAAATAATACAAACATGAATAATGAAAATATGAATGAAAAATAAGGCTTAGCTTTAGAGCCGGCAGTGTCACTTATCATTTTTGATACAAATGAGTAACTAAGCTCTGCCAACAATTGAATTTTGTCTGGTATTAATGATTTTTTTTTAGCACCTAAATTAAAAATAATTAGTACAGCTAAAGAACTAATTACCATAAATAGACTTGCATTTGTAAATGAAATATCTATCTCGCCTAATTTTATTTCTGGACCAATCCTATAAACATTGAATTGGTACATTGGATTTGCTGCCATTACTATTCTTTACTATCTTTGCATTTTTTTAGCAGATTTAACTACATTCATTATTCCAGCAATTACACCTACAAAAAAAAATATTAAAATTAACCATGGCTTAGTACCAAACCAATTGTCTAAAATAAACCCAATAATTGTCCCAACGACAACTGCGGATACTAATTCAGTGCTCATTTTAAAAGCTGTACCTATATTTGAAGAAGATTTTTCATTTTTTGGTGATTTTCTTGGCTTAGCTTTGTTTTTTGCAATTTTTAGGCGAGTTTTAAATTGGTCTTCTGACATTGACTAATTATGCGACCATGCTTTCAGCTTTTTGAAGATCAACCGCAACTAGCTGACTAATACCTTTTTCTAGCATTGTTACACCATATAATCTATCCATTTTTGACATAGTTAGCGCATGGTGGGTAACAATAATAAATCTTGTGGAAGTAATTTTTGTTAATTCAGATAAAAGATTACAAAATCTTGTTACATTTGCATCATCGAGCGGTGCATCAACTTCATCCAAAACACATATTGGTGCTGGATTAGTTAAAAAGACTGCAAATATTAAAGATAGAGCCGTTAAAGCCTGCTCGCCTCCAGATAGTAGTGTTATCGATTGAAGTCTTTTTCCTGGAGGACTGACCAACATTTCTAAACCTGCGTCTAATGGATCATCAGAGTCAACTAATTCTAGTTTAGCATTACCTCCATTGAATAATTTTGTGTATACCTCATTAAATTTTCTATTTACTTTTTCAAAGGCTTCTAACAATCTTTCCCTTCCTTTTTGATTTAATTCAGTAATACTTTCTTTGAGTTTAATTATGGCAGTTACAAGATCTTGTCTGTCTTTTTCCATTTTTTTTATTTCACTTTCATATTTTGAAGTTTCTTCGTCTGCAATTAAATTTACTGAACCTAATTTTTCTCTTTCTCGTTTTTTTTTATCTAAAAGTTCTTCTTGTGCAACCGTATCTGGAAACTCTTTTTCTTTCTCAAGATTAGAAAATTCTAATAAATTATCTTCTTTTAAATTGAGTTCCGTCTTAACTCTATCTAGTAAATCATTTCTTCTCTTATTTAATCCATCAATTGTTGCACCTGAGCTAGCCTTTCTTTCTCTTATTTCAATTGATCTTTCTTTGGTACTATTTAGTTCATTTCTTAAACTAATTATTTTTTCATCAATTTCTTCAATTAAAATTTTATTTTCATTTTTTTCTTTTTCTGAAATTCTCAAATTTTCAGAGATCTGACCTTTTTTTTCTGCTTGAGTTTGTGGTTGTTTTTCTAATTCATTTAATTTTAAATTCCGTTTATTTTTTCTTTCATTTAATTCGATGGACATTTTTTCAGAATTATTTAACAAGTTTTTCCAGCTCTCAATTTCTTGATCAATTATTTTTATTCTTTCATTTCTCTTAACAGATTCTTTCTTTATGCTTTGGTTTTTGCTATAAGTTTCTGCATAACCATCTTGCATTTGTTTAATTATTTCATTCTTTGAATTTAAATTTGAAATTAAATTATCATTTTCTATATCTTTAATTTTCATGCTTATGAAAGATAAGTTTGTCTTGCATTCTTCCAATACAGCTATTGCTTCTTCACCTTTATTTTCAGCAATTAAACTTTTAGCCTTATCCAATTGTTCTTTTGTTGAATTAACAGTTTCAAAATTTTTTTGTAAGAATTCTAAATTAATGGATTCAAGCAAAGTATCCATCCTGTCTTGTTCGCTTTTTAGTTTGGATTTTGCACGTTCTAGATCTTGACTGGATAGTTTTTCAGTTTCATAATATTTCGAGTCTATTTCTATTAGTTGACTCTTTTCTTCTTTAAGTCTTCTTTCATTGGAATTTGCGTCAATTACAATACTTTTTTCTCTATCAATATCTTCATCAATAACTTTTAAGGTATTTTTTATTGAATCTATTTCTTCTTTTATTCTATCACTTTCTTTATCTATTCCTTTTAGTTCTAGGTTCAATCTTTGTATTTTTGATAAGTTTTCTATATTTTTTTCTCTAACCGGTGTTACTTTTTCAACTTCAATTTTGATTTTTTTTTCTATTTCTTCAAGTTTATCATTGAATTCTTTTACCTTATCATCTGCCTCTATATTTATCTCATTTTCTAATTTTATTTCATGATCAATTTCTTTTAATTTTAAATAATATAAACCAGATTCAACTTTACGTATTTCTTCAGATATAGATTTATATTTTGCAGCTTCTTCAGCTTGCTTCTGTAAATTTGCTAACTGCTTTTCTTGTTGCCTTCTTAATTCGTCTGCTCTTTTTAAGTTATTTTCTGCAGCTCCCAACCTTAATTCTGTCTCATGTCTTCTAACATGCAGTCCCGCTATACCTGCTGCCTCTTCTAATATTGCCCTTCTATCAGATGGTTTAGCAGTAACTAAAGCTCCTATTCTTCCTTGACTAATAATTGAGGGTGAATGTGCTCCAGTTGACAAGTCTGCAAAAAACATTTGAGCAGCTTTTGCCCTGACTTCTTTATTATTTATATAAAATTTTGAACCTTTGTCTTTTTCAATCTTACGTCTAATTTCAATTTCATCTAATTCGTTGTATTGATGCGGACCATCTTTATTATCGTTTGATAAGTTAATAGATACTTCAGCAATATTTTTTGAAGGCTTGTTTGAAGTTCCTGAAAAAATAACATCTTCCATCCCTGAACCCCTCATACTTTTTGCAGAGGTTTCTCCCATGCACCATCTTAATGATTCAACTATATTTGATTTGCCACATCCATTAGGGCCAACTATTCCAGTTAATCCTTCTTCAATGAGAAAATTTGTTTTTTCAGCAAATGATTTAAATCCATTTAAATGGATTTTTTTAAACTCCATTCACTAACTTATATCAGTTTTTCTAAAAATTTTTTCAATTTTTTGTAGTTTGTCGGATTATCGAACTTTTCCCCATTAATAATTAATGTAGGAGTTGCATCTACTTTGAATTTTTTAACACCCTCGATTCGGTCTTCTAAAATATGATCCTCAGCTTCTTTATTGCTTAGACATACGTCTATATCTAAGTTGAAATCTGATTTTTCAATAAAGTTTTTGATATTCGTATTTAGTTCTTCAATTGTTTTGCCTTTTAACCATTGTCTCTGATTATCAAATAGATAATGAAGAATTTCCGAATTTCCATCATTTTTACAATGTGCAATTTTTGATGCATTCATTGCAGCCATATCTAAAGGAAAGTTTTTGAACTCAATATAAACATTGCCTTTATCGATAAAGTCTTCTTTTAAGTTTGGATAAACATTTTTATGAAAATTTGCACAGTGACTACAGGTTAATGACTCGAAAACTACAATTTTAATTTTTGCATCTACATTACCTTCAGAAATTGGTTTAACTTCAGCTTTCAAATTTATAGGTAAAAAATAAAAAGCAATAAATAAAGTTGTAATTATTATTTTTTTCATTTTGGTTTAAAAATTTTACTTAATTCTAATAAAGATTTTTTAATTTTATCATTTTTAATATTATCTATTTTTTTTATGTGTTCTCTTTTTGTCGCATTAACGACTTTTTTTTCTTTGCTTTTTTCATACTGACCTTCAAAAGTATTGAGTTTTACATTTTTAACTGCCTCATAGCCAAAGTAGGCATTCATTTTATTTATTATATTTTTTTTTGAATATTCAAGGTCAACTTCATTACCCCTTTTAACCATAATATTTAAATAACTTCCTCCCAATTTATTTGAACTTTTAAAAGATTTTGGATAGCAAACTTTAAATAACTCATCTCCAACAATGTATTTCCAATTGTCCAGAGTCTCTGAGTACATATGACCTTTTTTATCAAGTATTCTTTTTACTTTTGTGGGTAAAGTATTTTTAAAAGATCTTAATCCTTGAATGGTTTTATATCTCTGCTTAGTATTATATTTTAGACTCATATGAATGGTAAAAACATATCAAAAAAAATTCTTTATTGGTACGATAATAATAAAAGGTTTTTACCTTGGAGAAAAAAAGTTTCTAAGAAAAAGAGAGAATATTATACTTTGGTTAGCGAGTTTATGCTCCAACAAACCCAAGTAAAAACTGTAATTCCTTATTTTGTTAGCTTTATAAAAAAAATTCCAAATATAAATAGTCTAGCTAAAGTTAAAAATGAAACATTAATGAGATATTGGGAAGGCTTGGGATATTATTCTAGGGCTAGAAATTTAAAAAAGACAGCTATTAAAATTTTAAAAGATTATAAAGGTAGATTGCCTAGCACGACTGAACAGCTAAAAACATTACCAGGTATTGGTGATTATACATCAAGAGCCATAATGGCCATTGCCTTAAATAAAAAAATCATACCATTAGATGGAAATGTAGAAAGAATATTAAAAAGAGTTTTTTACCTAAGAAGAGAAGATGAAATTTCAAAAGAATATTTAAATAATAAAATCCATTTTTTTGGAGCATCAAGTAGAGCAAGCGATTATGCTCAAGCCATAATGGAAATCGGAGCTTTAGTTTGCAAACCCAATAATCCTCTATGTGCAAAATGTCCAATCTCGCTAAATTGCATTTCATGTAAAAAAAATGATTTTGTGGTTAGGACAAAAAACAAATTTAATATAACAAAATATTTTGAAGCAAGAATTTACCAAAATAATAATAAATATTTATTAATAAAAAATAATAAATTTAATTTTTTAAAAAATATGCCAATTTTTCCGATGAGTGAAGTAGAGGAAAAAAAATATAAATATTCAAATAGTAAAAAAATTAATATTAAATTATCAAATATGGATATGAAAATAATTTTAAATAAAATTGATAAATTACCAAATATAAAAAATAAAATTTTACTTAATCGAGATCATACTAAATCAATAATTTTGCCTTCTTTTACAAAAAAAATATTTAACTCTGTCTCAAAGATTTAATGAAAAATATAGCTGTCATTGGTGCCGGAATTTCAGGTTTGTATCTTGCAAACTTATTAGAAAAAGAAATAGATTTTGAATATAAAATTTATGAAAAACGTTCAAAATTTAATCTAGAAGAAGGTTATGGAATTCAGCTTTCTGTAAACAGTATTAAGCTGCTTAATAAAATAGGATTTAAAAATTTATCGGTACACGATCTATCATATCCCAAAAGAGTAAATTTTGTTGATGCAAAAAATAATAATAAGATTTGTGATATTGATATAAATAAATTTAATGATGAAAGTAACTATTATACAACTTTAAAAAGATCTACTTTAATAAAATTTTTGTTAGATGATATTCCAGATAGTAAAATAAATCATAATGTTGAGTTAAAAAAAGTTGAATATGGAGAAAAATTGAACGCCCATTTTTCCAATAATACAATTGAAAATTTTGATTATATTATTGTGTCTGATGGTGTTTTTTCTAATTCAAAATCGATTATTGCTGAAAAACATATAGCTCCAAAGTTTTTTAAATCAGTGGCTTTAAGAGGAAATATAAAAAACTATGATAATCCTGATGTCTCGATATTTATGGGTTCAAATTTTCATTTTGTAATTTATCCAGTTAATCAGAATAAAGATTATAATTTTATCTCTATAATTAGAAAAAATTTATCTAAAGAACAACTTGCTGATGAAAAATTATTTGAAAATAATGATTTTTTACAATCACTTCTTGGCACCATTAATCAAAATTCATTTTTAGATATAAAAAGTAATTTAGAAAATATTAAAGCTTTTCCAATTTTTGTAAGTGAAAAAATAGAGATTATTAATAAAAAAAATATATTTTTTGTTGGAGATGCTTTATTTTCTTTTCCACCTTCATTTGCTCAAGGTGCTTCGCAATCTATAGAAACATCAAATGATTTATTTCAAAATATAAAAAATAATAATGATATATTTTATAAAGAACGAATTAATAAAATTAATTCAGTAAATTGGAGATCAAAACTAAATCATTTTGCTTTTCATCTAAAAAATCCTCTATCTATTTTTATAAGGAATATTTGTCTAAAATATCTAACAAAAAATGAAAAATTTTTAGAAAATTATTTAGGTAAAATCTATAGAGATTAATTTGAAGTTCTTAATCTTTGTCTAAGTTCATCAATTGGTTTTAATGAATTTCCAGATTGATAATGCCAAAAAGTCCAGCCATTACAACTCTCAGCACCAATGATTTTAGCTGCAATTTTGTGTATAGAACCTTCTGATTCTTGATATTTTATACTTCCATCTACCATAATTTTTGCATTTACCCTTTTCTTTTGGTCATATATCTCGGTACCAGGTTTTATTACACCCATTTCAACAAGTGATCCAAATGGTATTCTAGGTTTTGATTTGTTGTTCTGCAAAGTGTCTAAAAGCTCATCTTCAATAACTTTTACATTCTTAATTCTTTTCTTGGCTGCTTCAAAATATTTTTTTTCCTTTTCTATTCCAAAATAATTTCTGCCTAATTTTTTTGATACTACAGCTGTAGTTCCCGAACCCAAAAATGGATCTAAAACCAAATCGTTTTTATTTGAAGAGGCAAGAATAATTCTATGAAGTAACGATTCAGGTTTTTGTGTTGAGTGAACCTTTTTTCCATTGTTTTTTAATCTCTCACTTCCATTACAAATTGGCAAATTCCATGTGGATCGCATTTGAAGATCATCGTTTAAGCATTTAAGCGACTGATAGTTGAAAGTGTATTTCGATTTTTCACTTTTTGAGGCCCAAATTATTGTTTCGTGAGCATTGGTAAATCTCGTTCCTCTAAAATTTGGCATTGGATTATTTTTGTTCCAGATCACATCATTTAATATCCAAAATCCAAGATCTTGCATTTTACTGCCAACCCTAAATATATTATGATAACTTCCTATCACCCAAATAGCACCATCTTTTTTCAATATTCGTTTGCATTCATAAAGCCATTTTGTTGTAAATTCATCATAGCTTTTGAAATTTTTAAACTTATCCCACTCGTCGTTAACAGCATCTACTTTTGATGCATCTGGTCTAATTAATTTCTTTTTTAATTGTAAATTGTAAGGAGGGTCGGCAAAGATTAAATCGAAACTTTCATTTGGAATTTTTTTTAATTCCTTGAGACTATCACCATTGATAATTGTATTTATTAATTTCGAGTTAATCATTTTATAAATAACAATTAGACTCCAGCCTAGAGTCTCAGTCAACCTACGATTGAATTAATTTGAGTCTTCTTGTTATCTTGATTTATTAAGACTCAATATATTGTGTATTGGCTTAAAGGTTTTTCTATGAAATTTTGTTATGCCGTATTTTTTAATAGCTACCATATGATCTTTTGTTCCATATCCAGCATTTTTTGCCCAGCTATATTTTTTAAAGTTTTTTGAAAAATTGGCAATCAAACGATCTCTCGAAACTTTTGCAATAATTGAGGCTGCAGATATTTCGGAAATTTTTTGATCTCCTTTAATTATACTTTTCAGTTTATAATTTTTCATTTTAGGAACTTTATTTCCATCAATTAAAACCAATGTAGGTTTTTTTTTTAATTTTTTAATTGCTCTTTTCATGGCCAGCAAACTAGCATTTAAAATATTAAGTTTTTCTATTTCCTTTAAAGATGCAGAGCCAATTGCCCAACAAGAATTTCTTTTAATATATTTTTCTAAATATTCACGGCTTATTTTGGATATTTTTTTTGAGTCTTTTAGTTTTTTTTTATCAATATTGTTATTTAATATAACTGCCGCAGCATAAACGGGGCCAATTAAGCTTCCTCTTCCAACTTCATCTACACCTGCTAAAATCTTTTTCATTAAAGAATAATGAAATGATAAACAAGCAAACCGATTATAAGTCCTTTAATAAAAGACAACCATAACAAAGCATAATCGGACATATTCAGTTTTTCTTTAAACCAATTTATGTATTTTTTATGCAATTCAATCATTTTAATAATTTATAATATTAAATTTAGTTGATCAATTTTTTTTCTTATTTCTTTTAAATCTGTCCATGAATATTTTTTATTTTCAGGCTGTCTTAAAAGATAAGCAGGATGAAAAGTAATCATGCAAAGGTATGTTTTGTTATTAATAATTATTTCTTTCCACAAGCCTCTTTCTTTTGTAATTTTTATTTTTGAACCAAATAAAGATTCCATTGCTGAGCTACCCATTAATATTAATATTTTTGGATCAATAATTGAAATGTGTTTTCTTAAAAAATTCGAATATTTTGTTATTTCATTAGGTTCAGGTTTTCTATTATTTGGCGGTCTGTAATTAACTACATTTGTAATGTAAACATTTTTTCTTTCAACACTAATTGATTTTAACATCTTGTTTAAAAGTATACCAGCATCACCAACGAAAGGTTTTCCGACCTCATCTTCTTTTTGTCCAGGACCTTCTCCTACAATCATGATTTTACTTCTATTATCACCGTCGCTAAAAACTAACTTTGAAGCATTTTTTTTTAATTCGCAGTTTTCTATTTTTTCTATCTCATCTCTCAATTCTTCTAATTTTAATGATATATCTTCTACTTTTGGTTTAGTTTTAAATCTATTTATTGGTTTATCAGCAAATATATACTTAGTATTATCAAAAATTAACTCAGAGCGTATGATGTTATTTTGATTTTTTTCTTCTGAAACCATAAAATATTGTATGTATTTAAAAATATTTATTATTTTATTTTTCTTATTATATCAGAACGGCGCATATTCAAAAGCAACTGATAAAAATGATTTCAACCAGAAGTATTTATCAAATTATTTTTCAGCTTTAATTTCTTCCAATAATCGAAAAAACGATGATGCTATTAAATTTTTTAATTCTTCAAAATTTTTAATCAATAAACATGATAATTTTTTAAGAGAATATGTATTTTCTCTAATTTTAGATGGGCAGGTTAAAAAAGCTATTAATCAAATAAAACGTTCGAATAATTCGAGCTTTTTTGAAGCCAATCTTTTGTTAACATTAGATAGTTTAACAAAAAAAAAATATAAACAAGCCGGAAAGAGATTAAACAAACTTTCAACTTTTCAGGAAAATGGAACATACGAACTTGTCATTACTAAATCTTTGGAGAGTTATACCTATTTATTTCTTCATGAAAAAGTCGGAAAAACTAATAGAAATTTAGGAAGAATTGATTTGATAACTAATGCTTTTCAAAATTGTTATTTAAACTCAAATAAAACAAATTCACATTTTTTAAACTTAATTAATTCACCTGAAAGTGATTATTCTAGATATTTATTTTTTTACTTAGGAAATATTATTGAAAACAGAGATTATGATATAGCAAATGAAATTTCAAAAACAATTGAACCTTTAAAAAGCAGTTTGCTAATTGCCCAAGCTAACAAATGGATTGAAGAAAATAATTATAATAAATTTAATCATTATTTTTCTTGTAAAAATGAAAATGATCTATTAGCTGAATTTTTTTTCTTAATTTCTAACCTGTATTCTTCACAGGACAAATTTAAGGAATCGAACTTTTATTTAAATATATCTAATTATTTGAATCCTAAATTTTATTTCAATCTATCCTTACTTGCTGAAAATTATCACTTAAATGATAATTTTTTATTAGCAAAAAAAATTTTACAAAAATTTAGTAATGAAGATGAAATATACCATTGGTACAAAACTAAAAAAATTATACAATTTTTAGCAGAACAAAAAGGAGACGATGTAGCATTAACTTACTTTGAAAAAAAAATTAATAATTTCAAAAATCCTTCAAATAAAATTTTATATGATATTGCAAATATTTATAAGAAATTTGAAAATTATAAAAAAGCAATAGATTATTATTCTATAGTTTTGTCTAAGATTGATAAAAATTCATTAACTTTTGCCGATGTTCTTTACAGAAGAGGAGGCTGTTTTGAAAGGATGGGTAATTATGAAAAGGCAGATATTGATCTATTAAAATCATTAGAAATAAGACCGGACGATCCTTACTCATTAAATTATTTAGCTTACAGTTGGCTTGAAAGAGATTACAAAATAGAAGAAGCAATTCAAATGTTAGAGCAAGCATACAAGAAAAAAGAAAACGATCCATATATTACAGATTCAGTTGGTTGGGGTTATTATTTAGTAGGAGATTATCAGAGTGCAGAAAAATATTTAAGAAAAGCCGTGGAATTAATGCCAGAAGATCCTATTGTTAATGACCATTATGGAGATGTGTTATGGCAACTAAATAGAAAGATGCAGGCAAACTATTTTTGGAAAAATGTATTGGAATTTGAAGATACAGAAGAAAAAATGAAAAAAGATATTCAGAACAAACTGCTAAATGGACCCAATAAAATTTAGCCTATGAGATATTATAAAATTAAATCCTATGCAAAAATAAATATTTCACTTGGAATTTTAAATAAGCGCAAATCTAGATTTCATAAAATAGAAAGTCTATTTTCGTTTATAAATTTACATGATGAAATATTTATAAAAAAAATAAATAATAAAAATCATAAGATTATATTTTATGGCAAATTCTCAAAAGGAATTTCCAAAAATAATACAATTTCGAATTTGTTAAAATTAATAGAAAAAAAACTTTGTGGTCAAAAATATTTAGTCAAAGTTAATAAAAAAATTCCACAAAAATCTGGAATGGGAGGCGGGTCTATGAATGCATCTTGTTTGTTGAAATTTTTTATTAATAATCAAAAATTAAATCTAAGTCCTAAAGAAATTATTAAGATTTCTTCAAAAATTGGATTGGATGTAATTATTGGAATGCAAAAGAAAACATCAATTTTGTATGGAAATGGAAATTTAAAAAATTTAAATAATAAAATAAATTTATATACTTTATTAGTCAGGCCAAATTTTGGATGTTCAACGAAAGCTATATACAATAAAGTTAAATCCTTTTCTAAGCCGGTTTTTAAAATAAATAAAAGAACAAGTATAAACTATAAATTTCTTTCGAATTTAGAAAATGATTTAGAAGAACCTGCATTTAGAAAGTATCCAGTATTAAAAAAACTTAAGATATTTATGGAAAAATTAGACAAAATTTTATTTGTAAATATGACAGGTTCTGGATCGACTATTGTTGGATATTTTATTACAAAAAAAACTGCATTAAATGCAATTAAAATATTAAATAAAAAATATAAAAACTATTGGTGTATTTTATCTAAAACTATATAAAGTTTTTTTTTTGTGTTATACGAAATTAATTTTGGGGCGTAGCCAAGTGGTAAGGCAGCGGTTTTTGGTACCGCCATCCTAGGTTCGAATCCTAGCGCCCCAGCCACTTATGAAAAATATTTTAACAACAATTTTTAGTTCAAAAAGTGATTTAAGCTCTAAAGAAATATATTTTTTAGAAATTACAAAAACGACTAGAATTTCTGATCTTTTTAAAGTTATTTCTAATTACAACGTTTTAAGTGAAATTAGATATGTTGGAGGGTGTGTAAGAAAAATTATAAATAACGAAAAATTTGACGATATTGATTTAGCCACAAATCTTAAACCCGAACAAGTAAAAGAATGCTTAAAAAATAATAATATAGATTTTTTTGAGACCGGAATAGAGCATGGAACAATAACCGCTCACATAGGCGAAAAAAATTTTGAAATAACTTCACTTCGAAAAGATGTTTCAACAGATGGAAGGCGTGCTGTTGTTGAATTTACCAATGAATGGGCCGAAGACGCTTTACGTAGAGATTTTACAATTAACTCAATCTATGCTGATAAAGAAGGAAATTTGTTTGATCCAAATGATGGAGTTAAAGATTTAAAAAATGGAAAAATTAAATTTATCGGAGATCCTGAGAAAAGAGTTAAAGAAGATTATCTAAGAATTCTGAGATATGTTAGATTTTTTCTTAACTACAGCAAGCAAGAACATCAATTATTTGTAAAAAAAATTATTAAACAGAATATCAGTGGGATCGTTAAATTATCAAAAGAAAGATTGATAGATGAATTAAAAAAATTAGTAATTTCCAATGGATTTATTAATATTGGTGACGACGAATTTTGTAAAGAGATAGTATTATTAATTTTTCCTCAAGTAAAAAATATAGATATATTTAAAAAACTTAACAAAAATTACAAAAGCGAAATACTCAAAAAAGATTTTATATTTTTATTATCTTTGTTGATAATTGACGAAACAGATAACTCAGAATTTTTCCTTTACAAATTTAATATGTCTAATGAATCTAAAAAAAGAATTAATTTTTTAAAAGAAATATATGACAAATCTAATGATAAAGATATTTTTTCAAAAAATAATTTGCAAAAAATTTTTTATTTTCAAGGCAAATCTTATTTATTGGATGTAATAGATTTTCAATTATTTAGATCTAATAAAAAAAGTAATAAACTAATTGAATTGAAAAAACATTTTGAAAAATTAGAAAAACCAATGTTTCCAATAAAAGCTAAAATTATAATGGAAAAATATAACTTGAAAGAAGGTAAAGAGCTTGGTCAAAAACTTAAATATCTAGAAAATTTATGGTTAGAAAATAGTTTTAATATTTCAGAAAAAGAAGTGGAAAATACTTTTTTGAGTTAAATATATTTTACATCAACAATTTCAAAATTTTTAACTCCTGCGGGAGTAGAAACTTCAACTAAATCACCTTTATTTTTTCCAATAAGTCCTCTTCCAATGGGAGACATAAAAAAAAGGAGTTTTTGCTTTAAATCAGCCTCATCTTTTCCAACAATTTTATAATCTATTTTTTCATTAGTATCCAAATTTTGTAAAAAAACTGTTGAACCAAAAATTACTTTTCCATCATTATTAATCTTGGTTACATCAATTACATTTGCTCTAGCAATGATATTTTCTATTTCTTGAATTCTGCCTTCATTATGAGATTGTTGTTCTTTAGCAGCGTGATATTCCGCATTTTCTTTTAAATCGCCATGAGATCTAGCTTCTGAAATTGCAGCAACAATTTCTGGCCTTTTTTTTTCTTTTAGAAAAACAAGTTCATCTTTAATTTTTTCTAACCCGTTAATTGTAATTGGTTCTTTATTCATAAATTTATTTCCACTTAGCCAAAGGAGGCAAAGACATTAATATAGCATCTACATTACCACCAGTCTGTAATCCAAACCTGGTTCCTCTATCATATAGCAAGTTAAATTCGACGTACCTTCCTCTTTTATTATACTGAATTTCTTTTTCTTTTTTTGTCCATTTTTTTTTATGTTTTTTTAATATTATTTCTCTAACTATATTTTTAAAGCTTATGCCTACTTCCCTTACAAAAGAAAAATCTTTTTCCCAATTGTTTTTTTTATAATCAAAAAAAATTCCTCCTATTCCTCTTGCCTCATTTCGATGAGGTAAATAGAAATATTCATCACACCATTTTTTATATTTTTTGTAATAATTTTTATTATGTTTATCACAGAATTTTTTTATTTCAGAATGAAACCATTTTTCTAATTTTTTATCTTTAATACAGGGCGTTACATCCATTCCTCCTCCAAACCATCCATAAGAAGTATAAATATATCGAGTGTTAAAGTGCATCGCCGGAACATGCGGATTCTTCATGTGCATAACTACAGATATTCCCGAAGCCCAAAATTTAGGATTTTTTTTTGTCCCTGGAATTTTATTTCTAAATTGTTTAGAAAATTTTCCATAAACTTCTGAGAAATTTACACCAACTTTTTCAAATATTTTTCCATTTTCATGAACTCTGAATTGGCCCCCGCCTTCATTTGATTTTTTTCCTCTTTCCCAATTTTTACATTTAAATAAGTTTGAACCACCTTCTAACTCTTCAATTTCTTTACATAAAACCTCTTGTAAAGTTTTAAACCAATTTCTTGCTAACTTTTTTTTAATTATTTGGTCCATATATAATTTGTCTGTCTTAAATTTTCAGATAGTGCTATTGCAACCGAAGTAGCCAAGTTTAAGGATCTTTTGTTTTCAATCATTGGTATTTTTATTTTATTTTTTACTTTTTTATGTATTGCATCAGTTACACCAGCACTTTCTCTACCAAATAATAAAGTATCATTTTTTCTAAATTTAAAATTAGTATATTTTTTTTTTGCTTTAGTTGTCATTAATATTATTCTTTCATATTTTTTTTTATCAAAAAATTCTTCTGCACTATTATAAATCTTAATCATGTTTTCATCCAAATAATCCATTACTACTCTTTTAAATCTTTTATCATTGAATAAAAAACCGCAAGGTTCAATTATTTCTAGAATAGCGCCTAAGCAGGAACAGGTTCTTACTATAGCCGCAGTATTTTGGGGAATATCAGGCTCATAAAGTGCAATTTTTGGTACTGAAATGGATCTTTTGTGTGTCATTGTTGCTATAGAAAAATATCTCTTTTCTTATATGAAATCATATATTAAAGGAGATTTAAAATAATAAAGATGTCGGAATCAGATAAAAAAAAGCCAAATAGAAGAGATTTTATTTTAACAGCAACTACTGCAGCTGGAGCGGTGGGAATAGGGGCTGCAGCCTGGCCTTTAATTGATCAAATGAACCCAGATGCTTCAGTTAAAGCTTTAGCAAGTACTGAAGTTGATATAAGCGGAGTTGAGCCAGGTCAATCGATAACTGTTCTGTGGAGAGGTAAGCCAGTATTTATCAAAAGAAGAACACAAGAAGAAATAGATAGCGCAAGAGCAGTAGATTTAAAAGATTTAAAACATCCTGAAAAAGATGAAGATAGAGCAAAAGATCCCGAGTGGCTTGTTATGCTTGGGGTGTGCACTCATCTAGGTTGCGTACCTTTAACAGATAAAGGAGATTATAATGCTTGGTTTTGTCCTTGCCATGGTTCTCACTACGATACATCCGGAAGAATAAGAAAAGGTCCGGCACCAACAAATTTAGAAGTTCCAAAATACGTTTTTGTTAACAGCAAAACAATTAAAATAGGGTAAACAAATGAGCGATCACGATTACCAACCCAATTCAAAGCTAGGAAAATGGTTTAATGATCGTTTGCCTTTGTTGACACTCTCAAGTCATCTAAGAGAGTATCCAACTCCTAAAAATTTAAATTACTGGTGGACATTTGGAGGAATATTAACTTTTTGTTTAATTGTCCAAATAGTTACAGGAATAATTTTGGGAATGCATTATATTGCTAATGCTGATTTAGCATTTGAAAGCGTTGAACATATTATGCGAGATGTAAATTATGGATGGCTAATTCGATATGTTCATGCAAATGGTTCGTCAATGTTTTTTCTTGCTGTATACATTCACATTTTTAGAGCGTTATATTATGGGTCTTATAAGTCGCCTAGAGAGATAATCTGGATAATTGGAATGATTATATATTTTTTAATGATGGCAACTGCATTCATGGGATATGTGCTTCCATGGGGACAAATGAGCTTTTGGGGAGCTACAGTGATTACAAATTTGTTTAGTGCAGTTCCTTTTGTAGGCGAAAGTATTACAAACTGGTTATGGGGAGGTTACGCGGTAGGAAATCCAACTCTTACTAGGTTTTTTAGTTTACACTATCTTTTACCTTTTTTAATCTTAGGACTGGTAATCCTACACATTTGGGCATTACATGTTCCTGGAAACAATAATCCAATTGGAATTGAAATCAAACAACCTTCTAAAGATACAGTTCCATTTCATCCATATATTGTAATAAAAGATTTATTTGCATTAATATTGTTTTTAATTGTTTTTGCTTTTTTTGTATTTTATTCACCTAACTTATTAGGGCATGCTGACAATTATATCGAAGCAAATCCGCTAGTGACACCAGCACACATAGTGCCAGAGTGGTATTTATTGCCATTCTATGCAATTTTAAGATCAATTCCTGATAAATTGTTTGGTGTTATAGCAATGTTTGCATCTATTTTCGTATTGGTGATATTGCCTTGGCTAGATACATCAAAAGTAAAGTCAGCAATTTTTAGACCAATCTATAAACAGTTTTATTGGTTCCTTGTAGCAGATGTAATAATATTAGGATATATGGGTGCAATGCCCGCAGAAGGCACATATTTGATAATAGCGCGGATTGCAACTGCGTATTATTTTCTTCATTTTTTAATAATTCTTCCATTTTTAGGAAAAAAAGAAAAAACACTCGATGTTCCTTTGAATATAACTGAACCAGTATTAGGAGGGTATCCAAATCAAGCTAAAACAAAAGAAAAATCAAACATAAAAGAGAATTTGTGAAAAAAATTATAAAATTATTATTTTTTCTAACATTACTAATAAATTTTAATAATCCTAAGGCAATTGCAGAAAGTTCTCCAGAACTTTTAAAAGTTGATTGGAGTTTTAAAAGTTTTATTGGAAAATTCGATAGAGCATCATTGCAAAGAGGTTATCAAGTTTATAATGAGGTGTGTTCATCATGCCATTCGGTAAAATATTTAAGTTATAGAAATCTTGTAGAAAAAGGAGGGCCTGAGTTTTCAGAAGAAGAAGCTAAAGCAATAGCTTCTAATTTCGAAGTTATCGATGGCCCTGATAGTACGGGAGAAATGTTTACAAGAAATGCAAAACTTTCAGATAAATTTGTTATGCCATACGCAAATGAAGAAGAAGCTAAATCTGCAAATGGAGGTGCATATCCTCCGGACATGTCTGTATTGGTTAAAGCTAGAAAAGGTGGAGCAGACTACATCTATTCATTATTGCTTGGATATGAAGATGCACCAGCGGATGTAAATCTTGATGACGGTGTTTATTACAACAAATACATGTATGGAAATAAAATAAAAATGTCCGCACCTTTATCTGATGATTTAATAGAGTATTCTGATGGTACCAAAGCAACCTCTGAACAAATGGCAAAAGATGTTGTAAGTTTTTTAATGTGGACTGCCGAACCTCATTTAGAACTAAGGCATAAGTTTGGATTTAGAGTTATTATTTATTTAATAATTATAAGTGTACTTGTATACTTTATTATGAAAAAGATTTGGTCACGTATTGAATCTAAAATTTAATACATCTCCATCATTAATAATATAATCTTTACCTTCTAATCTCATTTTTCCAGATTCTTTCGATTTAACCCAACCATCATTTTCGACAAAATCTTTATAAGAAACTGTTTCGGCTCTTATAAATCCTTTTTCAAAATCTGTGTGGATTTCACCAGCTGCTTTTGGAGCGGTACAATTTTTTGTTATGGTCCATGCCCTAGACTCTTCCGGACCTGAAGTAAAAAAAGTTTCAAGAGAAAGTAAATCATAACCTTTTTTAATTAAATTATTTAATCCTGTTTCTTTTATTTTTATCATTTTCATGTAATTTTCTTTTTCACCTTCATCTCCAAGTTGGTTGATCTGATTTTCAATTTCAGCTGATATTATTAGTGTATTATTTTCACCATATTTGATTATAAATTTTTCAGAATATTCATTTCCTTTTTCAATACTTTGTTCATCAACGTTACATATATAAAGTTTAGGCTTTGTTGATAATAAAGCACATTGTTTTAAATCTTTTTTCTCATATTCATCCTTTAAAATCTGCATTTCTTTATCATTATTGATTAATTCTCTGGCTTTTTCCAAAATTTTTAATAGCCTATCTTCCACATTTTTCCTATTTTTTTTATCAAGTCTTTTTTCAATCGAATCTAAATCTGCTAATTTCATTTCGGTTTCAATAATTTCCAAATCTCTAACAGGATCTACGTTTGAGTTTACATTTTGAATATCATTACAGTCAAAACATCTAATCATATGAATTATTGCATCAACTTCTCTTATGTGTGATAAAAATTTATTTCCCAAACCTTCGCCCTTGGAAGCGCCTTTTACCAATCCCGCTATATCAACAAACGAAATAGTGGTATGAATTTTTTTAATTGAATTAGAAATAGAAACTAGCTTGTCCAGTCTTTTATCTGGAACTGGCACCATACCTATATTTGGATCTATGGTACAAAATGGAAAATTTTCTGCTTGAGCTTTACTAGAATTTGTTAAAGCATTGAATAAAGTTGATTTGCCAACATTTGGCAATCCAACTATTCCACATTTAAAACCCATTTAGTTATTATTTACTGTGCTGGAGAATAGATCTAATTTTTTGTCAATTAATATTGATATTGAATCAATAATATTATTTGTAATTTTTTCTAAGTTTTCTTTTTCTTCTTCGCTGAAGTCATTTAATACGTAGTCAGCAGCTGATATATTATCTTTTGGTTTTCCAATTCCTATTCTTACTCTTGAATAATCTTTTCCAATAAACTTATCTATTGATGCTATACCATTATGACCCGCGTTAGATCCTCCAAATTTTGCTTTTATTTTTCCAAACTCAACATCTAAGTCATCATGAAAAACAATTACGTCTTCCGAATCAATTTTGAAATATTCTAATAATTCTCTTATGCAAATTCCAGAATTGTTCATAAATGTTAGGGGTTTTATTACATATATTTTGTTTTCTTTGATATCTCCTGTGGTCAAGAGGCCTTTAAATTTTGGTTTTTGTTTTGAAAGACCAAATTTTTGATTTATTGCATCTACTATTTTAAAACCAATATTATGTCTATTATTTTGACTATTGGGTGTTGGATTTCCTAAACCTACAAATAACAACATATAATTTTATTCTAGAAAAATACTCAAAGTGATTTCTTATTTTTTTTCTGCTGCAGATTTTTCACTTTCAGCATTTTTATCACTAGATTCATCTTTTTTATCTTCGCCTTCAGCAGCACTCTCTTCCGAACCTTCGGTAGCAGCCGTCTCACCTTCTTCGGCTTCTACAGGTTTTTCTGGTTCTTTAACAATTGTAGGAGCCGCCACTGTTGCAATTACAAAGTCTCTTCCCTGGATTGTTGGTGTAACATTTTCAGGCAATTCAATAGATGAAATTTTTATACTTGCCCCTATATCCAAACCCTCTAGATCAACAACTAATTCAGTTGGTATATTTTCAGTGGGGCATTTTAATTCAACTTTACGTCTAACTATATTTAAAACACCTCCTCTTTTTAATCCAGGAGACAGTTCATAATTTTTAAATCTTACAGGTATTTCTAAAATTATTTTAGCACCTTTTACTATTCTTAAAAAATCTATATGTGTTGGTTCGTCAGAAATTGCATCAAAAGTTAATTCTCTTGGTAAAACTTTTTGTTCTTTTTCATCTATTTTAATAGAAATTATATTGGACAAAAAATTTTCTTTATTGATTAAATTTTTAACTTCTTTTTTTGAAAGAGAAATTTTTTCGTTTGCACTTTCTCCACCATAAATAATACCAGGTAAATCTCCACCTTTTCTTAAAGCGTTTAGTTCACCTCTGGTTTTTGTATTTCTAATTGTTGCTTGAATTAAACTCATAAAGAGCAGGGTTTTAACTGATGAATCTTAATTTTTCAAGAATTATTTAAATAGATCAGATACTGAAGTAGAATTGGAAATTCTTTTCATGGCCTCTGCCAATAAATTTGATATGGATAATATCTCGATATTTCTTGATTTTTTTACCTTGTCAGAGTTATCAATGGTATCGGTAACAACTAAATTATTAATTTTAGACTTTTTAATTTTTTCAACTGCTTTACCGCTTAAAACTCCATGAGTAATATAAACATGTACTTCTTTAGCTCCTCTTTTTATTAAAGCATCTGTGGCATTCACAATAGTTCCGCCCGAGTCAATTATATCGTCAACTATAATACAAGTTTTTCCTTTAACATTTCCTATAACATTCATGACCTGTGATTTGCCTGGAACAGGTCTTCTTTTATCAATTATGGCAAGACCAATATCTAATTTTCTTCCTAAAGCTCGTGCTCTTTCAACACCACCAACATCAGGAGCTACACAAATTAATTTCTTGGTTTTTATTTTTCTTTTAATATGTCTAGAGAAAATTGGAGTCGCAAAAAGATTATCAACCGGAATATCAAAAAAACCCTGTATTTGTCCAGCATGCAGATCAACGGTTACAATTCTATCTGCCCCAGCTTTTGTAATTAAATTTGAAACAAGTTTTGCGGATATAGATGTTCTTGGAACAATTTTACGATCTTGTCTAGCATACCCAAAATAAGGAATCACAGCAGTTATATTTTTTGCTGATGATCTTTTTAGTGCGTCTATGCACAATAAAAGTTCCATTAAATTATCATTTGCAGGTGATGATATTCCTTGAATAATAAATATGCTATTGCCTCTAATATTTTCATTTATTTCTATATAAATTTCACCATCAGAAAATTTTCTAATACTAGAATTAACAAGTTTATTTTTTAGATGTTTAGATATCTTTCCGCTCAGCTGTTTGTTGCTATTTCCTGTGAGAATTTTCATATTATAAGAATAATTTATTTAATCATAATTACAGATAGATTTCTACCATAATCATAGTATTTATTTTTTAAAGATCTTCTAGAACTAAAAAAATTATTTTTCCTTAAATAGGTGTCTTTATTAATAATTTCTATATTCTTAACTCCAATATTTTTAAGTTGGCTTCTAATGTATTCGTTTAAACTAAAAAATATTTTTTTCTTATTAAATGAAAAAAAACGTATGTTTTTTTTATTTTGTTTTATGAATTTACTTAAAAAATCTTTTTTAATTTCATAATTATATTTTGATATACAAGGTCCGACAACTACAATTAAATCTTTAACATTGCTTCCTTTTTTTTTTAATTCATCAATACTTTTATAAATAATTTTTTTGTAAGCACCTTTCCAACCCGCATGTATTGCTGAGATTATGTTTTTTTTAGGATCAAAAATAAATACAGGTGCACAATCTGCCGTTAATATTCCTAGTGCGTATTTACTTTTAGAAGTAATTAATGCATCTCCTATTGGTTTTTTTTTGGGAATTTTTTTTATTGAAAAAACTTTATTACTGTGTGTTTGGTTAAGTAATACTAATTTAGTTTTTGTGCATTTTATTTTTCTACAAATTTTTTTTAAGTTTTTATTTATATTATTTTTATTATCTTTTGATCCCGTGCCACAATTTAAACTTTTATAAATTCCATTAGAATATCCACCCAATTTATTAAAAAAACCATGTGATATATTCTTATATTTGCTTATCAGTTTAGATTTAATCATTTTAAAATCCTAAATTAAAATTATTTTTTTTATTTGTGGCAAATAAAACTTTAAATATTGTTCCCATTTGTTTTTTATCAATTAACCTTTTAAGTCTGAAATAAATATCTGATTTTTTTGAGAACGGCATATTTTTGCTAATTATTTCAGCTCTTTCTAATATTCCCATTTTTAGTAAAAATTTTCTTTGCGTGGTTAAATTTATAGAACTTATTTCTAAATTTCTAATTTTTTGTTTAAAAAAATTAAAATTTATTAAGTGAGTGATGTCTGCTTTATAAATATTTTCTAATAAATTATTTTTTTTATGTTTTTTAACACTTTGTAATGTGTCAAACATTTTTTTACTGTTATATCCATAGTCAATTATTAATAAACCTCCATTATTTTTTATAATAATTTTTGAAATTTTACTTAATTTTTCATTTGCCAAAGGAGAATACTCAATAAATTTTTGATTATTAGGAATTTTTTGTTTTATTAATTTTTCTACCAATTCTGTTTTTATTTTTTTTTCAAAAAATTCCAAAGATTTGTTTTTATTTACAACGTATTTTTCATGCCAATTATTACCTTTTTTTACGAATTGTTTGACGGGAAGAGCATCAAAAAATTCATTGGCAATAAATATTGATGGAGTTTTAGAAATTTTTTTTAAATTATTTATCCACTTTATATTTTCAAATTTTATTTTATTTTTTTGTAATTTTTTTAAATATGGACTCTTTTCATAAATAATAAAATTAGAACTTGATTTAAACTTATTAAATTTTTCAACTGTTTTTAAAATTTGAAGCATCATTTCACCGTTGCCTGCTCCAAGCTCAATAATATTAATATTTTTTGGACATCCTATTTTTTCCCAAAAGGATATTAACCAAATTGCAATCATCTCAGAAAACATAATCGATATATTGGGCGAAGTTATAAAATCGCCTTTACGACCTATTGGGTTGCTATTCATGTAATATCCTTTGCCTTTGTCATACAAAACTTTATTAATAAATTTATCTAATGGAATTTTACTATTGTTTTTTAGAAACATAATTTTTGTAAAATAAAATTGCGCCCGCAATGAAAAATAAAATGCTTATTATTTGACCCAAGCTCATGCTAAACATTACTAGACCGATGTGAGCATCAGGTTCTCGGGTGAATTCAATAAAAAATCTAAATATTGAATAAAAAATAATAAATAAGAATGAAATTGATCCATTTTTTTTTGATAGTTTTTTATAAAATAAATTCAAAACTATAAATAATACTATTCCTTCAAAAATTGCCTCATAAATTTGTGAAGGATGTCGATTTAAATTGTCGATTTGTATAAATTTTACTGACCAAATTATATCAGTCTCTCTTCCGTACAATTCAGAGTTAATGAAGTTTGCTATTCTTCCTAAAAATATTCCAATTGGTGCACTTAGAGCTACTAAATCTAAATAATAAAAGATATTTTGATTATTTTTTTTACAGAAAATTAATGTTGCTAATATAACTCCTATTACAGCTCCATGAAATGACATGCCGCCGCTCCATATCATTGGTATCTCAATTATATTTTCTAAGTAGTATAATGGGTTGTATATAAAAACATACCCAAGCCGACCACCGAGTATTATTCCAATAATTATATAAATGATATAGTCTTCAAATTGATTTCTTTTATTTTGGTCTTTTATTAAAATTTTATTGCAGTATACCCAACCAATAATAAGACCTACTATGTATGCTAAAGAATACCATCTAATCTCTATAGAAAATACTTGAAATGCAACAGGATCAAAATTATTGATAAACATTAATAAATATTATTATAAATATAAAATATTTTTTTGGTAATTAATTATTATGTCAAAATCAAGATTTGTTCTCGATAAATTTGCAAAGCTAATAGAGCAAGGATTATTAAGTTATAAAGATCTTAGTGAGGAGATAGTAAATATATTAAAGTCAAAAAGAGACGAAATAGTATTTAGAATGAAGCTAACAAGCAAAGAAGAATTTGAAATTTTAAATAAGAGGGTGATTTCTTTAGAAAAAAAATTAAATGAAATAAAGAAAAAAAAATCTTCAAAAAAAACTAAACGGGCAAAGAAATCATAACCTTCAACCCGCCCAAATTTGATTTACTAAAATTAATATCACCACCATGTGATTTTATAATATCTGATGAAATAGCCAATCCAAGACCTACACTTGATTTTGATTCAGATCTGCTTTTATCAATTTTATAAAATGGTTTAATAACATTTTCATATTCTGATTCTGGTATGCCAGGACCATCATCTTCAATTGATATAACTATATTTGATACTTTTTTTTCTATTATTAGGTTTATATTTTCTCCATATTTTATTGAATTGTCTATTAAATTATTGATGCATCTTTGAATCAAATTTTTTCTTCCATTAAAATAAATTCTTTTATTATAATTTTTTGAAATATTAGGATTTTCATATTTATTAATTATATTTTCAACAAGCTCAGATAAATCAAAAGTCCCTGATTTTTCTTTCGCTCCAGAACTTGCAAATTGAAGGTATTCACTTAACATTTTTTCCATTTCATCAATATCTTCAGACAATTTTTTTGATAAATTATTATCTTTAATCATTGTTAACTGAAGTTTTATTCTTGTTAATGGTGTTCTTAAATCATGACTAATGCCAGACAACATTTCAGATCTTTGATTTAAATGCCTAAGAATTCTATTTCTCATTTTGTTAAATTCCAAGCCCGCTTTTCTTATCTCTAAAGCTCCAGAAGGTCTAAATTCCTCAATGTCTTCACCGCGACCAAATTTTTCTGAAGCTTCTGCAAGTTTTGTAATTGGTCTTGTTTGATTTTTTAGAAAAATAATTGCAATTGTTATCATCAAAATTGCAGGCAATGTAATCCATAATGCAAATATTCGAATTGAAGAAGCCTGTATTCTTTCTTTAGGAAAAAAAATTTGTAAAACACCATCCCTAAATTTTATTCTTAAATCAACAATCTCTTCATAAGCCATTGTATTGAACCAGTATCGATTAATTTTTGGTTTTAATTCTCTTCTCAAAGATCTATCCATAGGACTAAACCATCTTTCAACTTTTATATCTGGAAGTTTTTCATTCTTTAAAAATCTGACCGTAAAACTAAAATTTTTATTATATAAGTCAGTTACAATTTTTTTATTGTATTCACTTTCATTGTTGTAAATATCAATAATTGTTACAATCTCACTTACCAAAGACTTGGTCATTCCTTTGTTAGTTTTTATCCACAAGCTATCAAAAAAAACTAATGTTATAATTACTTGTAGTACGACAATTGGAACGGCAACAATTAGAAGTCCTCTATAAAATAATCTTTTTGGAAGTAAATTTTTTATAAATTTACTTAATCCATAAAACATATCCTTCTCCTCTAATTGTTTGTAAATATTTTGGGCTTTTAGGATTTTCTTCAATTTTTTTTCTTAACCTTGTAATTATGACATCTATGGATCTTTCTTTATCTAAATCGATTAAACTACCTATCTCCTCTCTTTGAAATATTTTACCTGGTGAATTAATCATTCTTTCTAAAATTATTTTTTCGGTATTATTTATTTTTAAACTTTGTTGATTTCTGTAAATGAATAATTTGTTTAGATCTATTTTAATACTTCCGAATTCAATTATTCTTTTTAAATTCTCAGTTTTTGTTTTATTTAAAATATTATTAATTCTCAAAATTAATTCTTTTGGTTCAAAAGGTTTTGCTAAGTAATCATCAGCTCCAATTTCTAATCCTTCAACTCTCTCTGATGTCTCTCTTTTAGCTGTTAATAATATAATTGGTGTATCTAATTTTTTTTTATTTTCATTTGTGAATTCCAATCCACTTTTTCCCGGCATCATTATATCCAATACAATTAAATCAAATTTAATTATTTTTACTTTATCTAAGGCATCTTCTGAACTTTTTGCTGTTGTAACAAGATAATTATTATTATTTAAAAATTGTTTAACTAATTCTCTTATTCCTTCATCGTCATCTACTACTAAAATATGAGCTTTATAATTTTCCATTTATTATTTTTTTTAAAACATTGTTGAAACTAATTATTTCTTCAGCTCTTGAATTTAAAAAAGCGTTGTGAATTCTTTTTTTCTGTATTGAAAAAATTTCATCAAATAATTTTATTCCATATTCTGTTAAAAATACATGTTTTATCCTTGTATCGTTCTCGTTTTTTTTGAAGATAATTACATTTAGTTTGATTAGATCTTTTAAAACTCTATTTAGACTTTGTTTGGTTATTTTTAGTTTTTTTAGAAGTTCAGAAATGGTTATGCCCTCGTATAAAGATATCAAATGAATTACTTTGTTATGGGCTATACCTATAGAGTATTTATCCAATATTTTTTTGGCATCAGAGATAGTTTCTCTGTATCCAACAAATATTTTTTCTATATATTGTTTTAATTCTTGATCTTTTAAATATAAAAGTTTTTTCATATTGGTAAGTTATATTGACATACTATATATACAAATATATTTTTAAAAAAAATAATCTAATGATACCCTACGATAAACGCTCAGGAAAAATTTGGTACAATAACGAACTTGTTGACTGGCAAGATGTTAAAGTTCATGTATTAAGCCATGGTTTACATTATGCAAGCTGTGTTTTTGAGGGTGAAAGAGTTTACGATGGTCAAATTTTCAAGTTGCAAGAGCATACGGATAGATTTTTTTATTCAGCAAAAAGAATGGGATTTGAAATTCCTTATTCTCAAGATGAAATAAATAAATCCACTATTCATATTGTTGCAAAACAAAATGTTAAAAATGGATATGTAAGACCAGTAGCATGGAGGGGCAGTGAAATGATGGCAATTTCAGCTCAACAAACTAAGATTCATGTTGTAATTGCAACATGGGAATGGGGCTCATATTTTGATCCAAATTTGAAAAAAAAAGGAATTAAATTAAATGTTTCTAATTGGAGAAGGCCAGCGCCAAATACAATTCCTTGGGATACTAAAGCTGCAGGTCTTTACATGATTTGTACTTTATCAAAACATGAGGCGGAGTCCCAAGGTTATGCAGATTCATTAATGCTTGACCATGAAGGTTATATAGCCGAAGCAACAGGAGCAAATATTTTTTTTAAAGATGAAAATGGAGATTTACATACTCCGGTACCAGATTCTTTTTTAAATGGAATCACTAGAAGAACTGTAATTGAAATCGCAGAGTCAAAAAATATTAAAATTCATGAGAGAAAAATTAAACCTGAAGAAATGCCAAATTTTGCAGGTTGTTTTTTAACAGGGACAGCTGCAGAAGTTACCCCGGTTTCGCAAGTTGCAGAATTTAATTTTAAAGTTTGTAATACAATTTTAGATTTATCTGAAAGTTATCAAGCTTTAGTTAGAAAAAAAAAGGAAGCTTAATCTTTATTATCTTCAGATATCGCGTGATCTATGCCTTTTCTTAGATACTCATAACCAGTGAAAAGTGTTAAAAAAGCTGACAACCAAAGCAAAATTATTCCAATTGTTTGGGCATTGTAATCTTGAAAATTAATTATTTTATTTCCTGTTTCACCTGTTAACAGTGCTGAAATCGCAAACATTTGTAAAAAAGTTTTGGCTTTTGCTAAATTTGATACAGGAAGCTTAATTTTTCCTCCTGCTAAAAATTCTCTTAATCCTGAAACTAATATTTCTCTAGTTAAAATAATTATTGCCGCAATTACTTCATAGTTTTTAATTGTACCTTCCATAACCAGTAAAATTAAAGCCGTGGCTACAATTATTTTATCTGCAATAGGATCTAATAATTCTCCTAGTTTAGATTCTTCTTTATAAATTCTCGCTAACAATCCATCTAAAAAATCCGTAAAAGAAGCAATTATGAACAATGCAAAAGGAATAACATCTCCGTAAAATCCAGGTAAATAAAAAGCAAAAACAAATACAGGGACAATAATTATTCTTCCTATTGTTAGATAATTTGGAAATTTAAATTTCATTCGTGGAAAAAATTATATATTTTTTTTGCAACTTTTTCTTCTACTCCTTCTACTGATTTGATTTCATCTAAGCTTGCTGATTCTACAGCTCTAGCAGAGCCAAAATGGTTCAATAAGGCTCTTTTTCTGCCAGAACCTACACCTTGTATCTGGTCCAAGAGCGATCTGCTGATATTTTTCTTTCTTTTTGCTCTATGTGCGCTGATAGCAAATCTATGAGCCTCGTCCCTCAATCTTTGTAGGAAAAAGAGGGTAGGGTCATTTTTGAGAAATTTAAATTTTTTTCCATTGTGAAAGAAGGTTTCATTCCCACTATTTCTGAACTTTCCTTTTGTTATTGCTATGATTGGAATATCATGAAGTCCTAGCTCATTTATAGTTTCTCTTGCACTTGAATATTGTCCTTTACCCCCATCTATCAAGACTAGATCAGGAAAGGTTAAATAATTATCTTTTTCTTGTACCGCTTTTTTAAATCTTCTATTTAACACCTCTCTCATCATTCCGTAATCGTCTTGTTCATTTTGTTCTATTTTAATATTAAACTTCCTATATCTTTTCTTAATAAATCCTTCTTCGCCAAAAGCAATTAATGCCCCAACACTGTCGGTTCCTTGAATATGGCTGTTGTCATAAACCTCAATAAGACTAATAATTGTTTCTAAATTAAATTTTTTTGTAACTTTATCAAATAAATCTTTATTATTCTGACTTTCATAAAGTTTTCTTTTTAAACTATCTTTAGCATTTTTTATTGCTTGGTTTATCACTTTAAGCTTAGAACCTTTTTTTGCTATAGAAATATTTATTTCTTTATTTTCTTTTTTTGAAAGAGTTTTTTCTATTAAAGATTTTTCCTTGATTTCTTCATTTATTATAATTGATTTTGGTGCACTTTTATTTTCATAGAATTGAGAAATAAATGAATTTAGTATTTCTTTTAAATTTTCATCAGGATCATGTTTCGGAAAAAAAGCTTGATTTCCCCAATTTTGTTTTGATCTATAAAAAAAAACTTGGATACAAGTTTTGCCAGATTCTTTATATCCCGCCACAACGTCTGCTTCTACTAAATTTGCTTCATTTATTCTTTGGGAAGATTGAATTATATTAAGAGACTTTATTTTGTCTCTCAAAATTACAGCTTTTTCAAAATTTAGTTCCTCACTTGCTATTTCCATTTGTTTTGAAAGATTTTTTTGAATTTTCCTGGATTTGCCAGAAACAAATTCAATTGCATCCTTAACAGTTTGTCCATACTCTTTTTCAGTAATATAGTTTACACATGGTCCCGAACATCTTTTAATTTGATACAAAAGACATGGACGTTTACGATTTTTAAAAACCGTATCATCACAAACTCTAAGTTGAAAAATTTTTTGAATCATCTTTATTGTTCCGTTTGCAGATCCTGCTGATGCAAATGGGCCAAAGAAAAAACCTTCTTTATTTTTTTTTCCTCTATGTCTTTTAATTTGCGGCCACTTATCTTTATTGCCAATAAAAATAAATGGAAATGATTTATCGTCTCTTAAAAGAATATTGTATTTTGGTTTATATTTTTTTATTAGATTTGCCTCTAATAGCAAAGCTTCACTTTCGTTAGATGTAGTTGTTATCTCAAGCTTTTTTGTTTGAGATAACATTCTTTCAGTTCTTATTATGTGATTTTTTTCGGATACGTAATTTTTTAATCTATTAGTGAGATTTTTGGCCTTACCTACATAAAGAATTTCATTTTTGGAATTTAGCATCCTGTACACCCCAGGAAGCTTTGGTATTAAAGGGAGTTCTTTTTTTATTATTTCTTTTCCAATATCAGAGCTTATCATGGCTTCTTTTTTTAGAAATTTGTATTCCAACTGATGAACAGTCTTTCATAATTTCTAATTTTTCAATTTGAAGAGTTATTTTATCAATTCTTTTATCTTTAAATAGCTCATCAAAAACATCTTCAGCCAATGTTTCAAGAAAGTTATAATGTTTATTTTTAACCAATTTTTTTATTAGTTTTACTATTCTAGCGTAGTTTACTATTGATTTTAGATCTTTATCATTAGATGGTTTTTTGTCTTCGTAGTTAACTTCAAGAGAAAATTTTACTTTCTGCGGTTTTTGTTTTTCAAAATCGTAATATCCAAGTTTAAGATCTAATATTAAGTCCTTAATAAGAACCTTCTTCTCATAATTAAATAAATTTTTATTTTTATCTATTTTTACAATTTTAAGATTAGTTTTTTTCATTCTTTTCCCTTCATGATATCTGGTGTTTGCCAGTTTAAACTTTGGCCACTATCAACGGAAATTACTTGTCCTGTAATAGATCTATTTTTAATAAAAAAGTCAACAGCATTACAGATTTGTTCTACGTCTACTTGTCTTTTAAGAGGAGTTGCCATGTACTGCTTTTTAAAGTGTTTTGTAGATTGTCTTTTATTTTTTAAAGTTGGACCTGGAGCTATTCCATTTACTCTAATATTTGGAGCTAAACTCATGGCACTTGTTTTTGTTAGTGTATAAAGGCCTGTTTTACTTATTGTGTATGAAAAGAAGTAGGGCGTTAATTTAAATACTCTTTGATCAATAATATTAATTATATTGTTATTTTTTCTTCTAACATTTTTTGCAAATTCTTTAGACAAAAGTGCGGGGGTTCTTAAATTAGTTCTTAAATGACGTCCCCAGCTATCAGTTGTAAAATTTTCAAGTTTATCATTTTCAAATAATGAGGCATTATTAATTAAACAATCAAAATATTTTAATTTAGATTTAGCAAATTTTACTATTTTTTTTACATCTGTCTCTTTGCTTAAATCTCCTTTGATCAAATATACTTTTGTTTTATTTTTTGATAATTCCTTCTTTAATTTTTCTGCACTTGATTTTGATTCATTGTAGTGAATTACCATTTCTACTCCAGGGCCAGAAAGCTTTCTTGAGATTGCTCCACCAATTCTATTAGCTCCTCCAGTAATAATTATTTTATTTGCTTCCATTTCTTTTTTCCTTTTTGTGCCCTAGTTCCCGGCATTCCCATAGTCGATCTTCCTTTAGGATAGATTTTATTATTTTGACTGTACCTTTTTACTTTTGGGTTAAGTGTAATCTCTAATTCAGTACTTTCAAGTTTTCTAATTTCATCTCTGACTTTAGCAGCTTCTTCAAATTCCAAGTTACTTGCGGATTCTTTCATCTTTTTATTTAAAGCTTTAAGGTGTTTTTTTAGATTTCCACCAATATTTTCTGCAGTTCCAACTTTTACATAGTCTTTTTCATAAACACTTTCTAGAATATCACTGATTTCTTTTTTAATTGTAGTGGCGCTAATTTTATTTTTTTTATTATATTCTAATTGAATATTTCTTCTTCTATCTGTTTCCTTAATAGCTTTTTTAATACTTTTGGTTTCTTTATCGGCATACAAAATTACTCTTCCGTCTAAATTTCTTGCAGCTCTTCCAATTGTTTGAATTAATGATGTTCCAGATCTTAAAAAACCTTCTTTGTCAGCATCTAATATTCCAACCAATGCACATTCAGGTATATCGAGGCCTTCTCTTAATAGGTTAATTCCAACCAACACATCAAACACACCTAATCTCAAATCTCTCATGATTTCTATTCTTTCAAGAGTGTCTATATCGGAATGTAAATATCTAACTTTAACTCCGTTTTCGTGAAGATATTCTGTTAAATCTTCAGCCATTTTTTTTGTTAAAGTTGTAACTAATACTCTATGATTTTTTTCAATTGTTTTTTTGCACTCGTACATTAAATCATCAACTTGATTTTTTGCAGGTTTTATTTCTACAGGTGGATCGATTAGTCCAGTTGGGCGAATAACTTGATCTATAAATTTACCTTTTGTTTGTTCTAGCTCCCAAGGTCCAGGGGTAGCTGATACAAATACCGTTTGAGTTCTCATCATGTTCCATTCTTCAAATTTTAAAGGTCTATTATCCATACAAGATGGAAGTCTAAACCCATATTCTGCAAGTGTACTTTTTCTTGATCTATCACCTTTAAACATTCCATTTAATTGAGGAACTGTAACGTGACATTCATCAACAAAAATCAAAGTGTTATCAGGAAAATATTCGAATAGAGTAGGAGGTGGTTCCCCGGCTTTTCTTCCAGATAAAAACCTAGAATAGTTTTCAATTCCAGCACAAGTTCCTGTAGCTTCAATCATTTCTAGATCAAATCTAGTTCTTTCCTCTAATCTTTGAGCTTCTAGTAATTTATTTTTAGCTTTATGTTTTTTTAAAGTTACTCCTAATTCTTTTCTAATTTTTATTACCGCTTGTTCTATTGTTGGTTTTGGAGTTATGTAATGGCTATTCGCATAAACTTTTATTAGGCTCAGTTCTCTTACTTGGTCGCCTGTTAATGGATCAAATTCTTCAATTTTTTCAAGTTTGTCGTCAAATAAACTAAGTCTCCATGCTCTGTCTTCTAAATGTGAAGGAAAAATTTCTAAGTACTCACCTCTTGCTCTAAATGTTCCTCTAAAAAAATTTTGATCATTTCTTTTATACTGAAGAGCAACTAATGATTTTATTATTTGCTCCCTATTATAATCATTATTTTTTTTAAGAGTTAAAGTCATCTTGCTATAGGCTTCAACTGAACCAAGTCCATAAATACAAGATACGCTGGCAACAATTAAAACATCATCTCTTTCAAGAAGAGATCTTGTTGCAGAGTGTCTCATTCTATCTATTTGTTCATTAATCGATGCTTCTTTTTCAATGTATGTATCTGATCTAGGCACATATGCTTCTGGAGTGTAATAATCGTAATAAGAAACAAAATATTCAACGGCATTATCTGGAAAAAATGTTTTCATCTCACCGTAAAGTTGGGCTGCTAAAGTTTTATTTGGGGCTAAAATTAATGCCGGTCTATTTGTTTCTTCAATAATTTTTGCCATGGTGAAGGTTTTTCCAGATCCAGTGACACCGAGCAAAACCTGATTGAATTTATTTTGTTTTGCGCCTTGAACTAATTTTTTAATTGCTTCGGGCTGATCTCCGGCAGGCCTAAAGTCAGATTTAATTTTAAACTTTTTTCCACCTTCTAGTTTTCCAGCAATTTCTGGATTTTTACTCTGTATATCTGTAATTAAATCTTGATAAGTATTTTGCATATATTAAACAAAGTATTAAAATAAAAACTTATTTCAATGAACATAATATCTGACAGTTTAAAAAGAATAAAACCGTCACCAACCATTGCAGTAACTCAAAAAGCGAGAGAATTAAGAGCTGCTGGAAAAGATGTAATAGGATTAGGTGCTGGTGAACCAGATTTTGATACTCCTAACAATATTAAAAACGCAGCGATAAAAGCTATTAGAGACGGTGATACAAAATATACCGCAGTTGATGGAACTCCAGCCTTAAAAAATGCGATAATAAGAAAATTTAAAAAAGAAAATAACTTAAAATATTCTGCAGAAGAAATAACAGTTGGAACTGGTGGCAAACAAGTTCTTTATAATGCTTTCATGGCAACTCTAAATAAAGGTGATGAGGTAATTATTCCAGCACCTTTCTGGGTTTCTTATCCCGACATGGTTTTGTTAGCAGGGGGAAAACCAAAAATTGTTAAATGTAGCGAAGCAGATAATTTTAAATTAACTCCTGCAAAATTAAGTAAAGCCATTACTAAAAAAACAAAATGGATAATATTTAATTCACCATCCAATCCTTCTGGAGCGAGCTATACTAAAGCTGAGATAAATAAATTATCTAAAGTATTAATTAAAAACAAAAAAATTCATATATTAAGTGACGATATCTATGAACATATCACTTATGATAAAGCAAAGTATTTTACAATTGCACAAATCTCTAATTTAAAAAATAGAACTCTCACTATGAATGGTGTTAGCAAATCTTATGCGATGACAGGATGGAGAATAGGATATGCCGGAGGCCCTAAAGAAATTATTAAAGCAATACGTAAAGTTCAATCACAATCAACATCAAACCCTTCATCTGTAAGTCAAGCAGCAGCGGTTGAGGCTTTAAATGGTACTCAAAAATTCATAAAAACAAGATCTAGAGAGTTTAAAAAAAGAAGAGATTTCGTAGTTAGAAGCCTAAACAAAATTAATGGAATAAACTGTTTAACTCCAAATGGTGCTTTTTATGTTTTTCCAAGTTGTAAAAAATTACTAGGAAAAAAAACAAAATTAAAAACCGACACTGAATTTGTTGAAAAACTTCTTGAAAAATCAAATGTAGCAGTGGTTCAAGGATCAGCTTTTGGTTTGCCAGGGCATTTTAGAATTTCATATGCAACGTCTATGCTAAAATTAAAAGTAGCAATGGTGAGAATAAAATTTTTCTGTGAAAGCTTGAACTAATTTTTAGATGACAAAAATTTTTCAGCCTCAAGTGCAGACATGCACCCCATTCCAGCAGCAGTAACAGCTTGTCTAAAAATTTTGTCTTTTACATCCCCTGCAGCAAAAACTCCTGGAATGTTTGTTTCAGTTGAGTCTGGTTTAGTTAATAAATAACCCTCTTTATCCATGTTTAATTGATCTTTGAACAATTCAGTTGCAGGATCGTGACCAATAGCAATAAAAAGACCGTCTATTTTTAACTCTTTAATATCATTGGTTTTTACATTTTTAATTTTTAATCCTCTTACGTTTTTTGGATCCTCATTACCAATTACTTCTTCAACAACGCTATCCCAAATAATTTCAATTTTTTTATTTTCCATTAATTTTTTTTGAAGCAATTTTTCTGCTCTTAAAGCATCTCTTCTATGAATTAATTGCACTTTTGATGCAAATTTTGTCAGAAACATAGCTTCTTCTACCGCTGCATTCCCTCCTCCTACAACAGCCACTGTTTTATCTTTAAAGAAAAAACCATCACATGTTGCGCACGCAGAAACCCCAAAGCCTCTAAATTTTTGTTCAGACTTGATATTTAACCATCTTGCTTGAGCTCCTGTTGAAATTATAATTGAATCAGCGGTATATTTCTGACCACCATCTCCAAACGCTTCAAATGGTTTAGATTTTAAATTTACAGATGCGATATGATCTTCGATCATTTCTGTTCCAACAGCTTTTGCTTGATCTCTCATTTGTTCCATTAACCAAGGTCCTTGAATTACTTCGGCGAAACCAGGAAAATTTTCAACGTCAGTAGTTGTTGTTAGTTGTCCACCGGATTCCATACCGTGAACTAAAATAGGTTTTAGCATTGCCCTCGCGGCATAAATTGCGGCAGTGTATCCAGCTGGACCGGATCCAATTATTAACACTTTTGTGTGTTTAGTTGGATTTTGACTCATATCAAAGCTATATAATGATTAATGACTAAATTAAAAGGTCTATTATTAACCGAAGGGATGCACGGCATGATAAGCCAAGTTGAAGGTTTGGCAAAAGCTTTAGATATTGATTTTACACACTATAAAGTTGAACTAAATAGTTTTTGGAAATTAGTACCACCTAAATTTACACCAGTTTCAAATTTTATATTTAATTCAATCGATTCAAAAGATTTTGATATTATAATTTCTTGTGGAAGAAAGAGTGTAATCCCATCAATTTGCCTTAAAAAGAATTCAAAAAAAAAAGTTCAGAATATCCATATTCAAGATCCCAAAGTATCTTTAAAAAATTTTGATTTTATTATTGCCCCCGAACACGATGGATTAAGTGGTGAAAATGTAATTTTATCAAAAGGATCGATTCATTACTTAACTAATGAAGAAATAGTTAATAATCGTGAATATTTGTCTGAAAGATTGAATAAAGAAAAAGAATATTTGGCACTCATTCTTGGAGGGCCTAATAAATACTATGATTATAATGATCAAAATTTAACAAAAGTATTTGATAGAGTTAAAAATATCTTGGAAAAAAATAATTTACAGGCAATAATTATTCCTTCAATGAGAACACCAAAAAAAATAATTGATCTTTCAGATAATTACTTTGGAAAAGATCATTTGGTAATTAATGATATAGACAAAAAAGCTTATTTGTCTGCTTTGTCGTTAGCTAAATATATTGTTGTTACATGTGACTCCACCTCCATGATTTCAGAGGCGGCATTAACTGGAAAACCCATTTATATTGCTGAAATTCCTGCAAAGATAAATGATTATAGATTTAGAAGATTTAGAAAATTGTTTGGCAAATTAAATATAGTTAAAAATTTAGAAGAAAAAGTTGAAATTTGGAACTATGAAACCTTAGATGAAACAAATAGAATAGCAAAAGAAATTAAAAGAAAATTATCTTAATGTCGTTTTTAAAATCAATTCTCAGTCAATCTAGAAAATATGAAGATCCATTTCAACACTGGGAATTAAATCAGCCTTTAACAGAAGAACAATTAAACGAAATAGTTAATGCAGAAATTGCTAATCCAACTGAACACAATCTTAATTACGATGGTACCAGAGCAATAGATGGCGGAGAAGGAAATTTTAGAGAAGGTATTTCCGATGGTGGAAAAGCTTTAAAGTTTAGATGTTTTATTACTAAAGATAATTCCAATGATTTTCCTGGTTTGACAAATTTAATAAAAGAACTTCAAAACAAACAAACTTGTGAAAAAATTTCAAACTTAATAGAAAAAGATCTGTCCAATGCATATGTAAGGCTTGAAGTTATATGTGATAGAAAAGGTTTTTGGCTAAAACCTCACTGTGATATTAAAGAAAAACTCATGTCATGCTTGCTTTTTGTTAATAAACATAATGAGAGCGAAGAATTAGGAACTGACTTTTACGATGGCAATCTGAAGTGGGTAAAAACAATGCCATATAGAGATAATTATGGATATTTTTTTTCTAGCGGTCCAAATACTTGGCATGGAATGGAAAAAAAAGAAATTGTTAAAGAGAGAAGGTGTTTGCAAGTAAATTATGTTGATTTTAAAACAGATTGGAAAGTAGACTAATTTTCCTGAAGAGATTTTACTTTTAGTTTTTTATTTTTTAAAGATTGAATTGCTTTCAGACATGCATATGCAGTTGACATATTTGTACAATATGGCACTTTATTAATTAAAGTAGCTCTTCGCAAGGCTCTTGCATCACTAACACGATGTTTTCTTTTTCCACCACCCGTATTAATTACTAATGAGATTTTTTTAGAATTTAACACATCTACTATGTGTGGTGCTCCGCCACTTACTTTGTTTATTTTTTTACACTTTATTCCTTTGCTTCTAATTGCACTTGCCGTTCCTTCTGTGCCACAAAGATTAAAGTTTAATTTTAATAATTTTTTTGCAAGGTAAATTATTTCTTCTTTATGTGAATCTTTAACAGATAAAAATGCCAAACCTTTTGTAGGCAAAGAATTTGATGCAGCTATTTGACTTTTGGCATAAGCCATTCCAAAATCATCATCAAATCCCATTACCTCTCCAGTTGATTTCATTTCTGGTCCAAGAAGAACATCGCTGTCTGGAAATTTATTAAATGGAAAAACAGCTTCTTTTACAGCAAATGTTTTATTAGTTTGATATTTTAATTTATATTTTGAAAGTTTTTCACCTGCCATAATTCTTGAAGCAATTTTAGCCAATGGAACACCGTTAGCTTTTGAAACAAAAGGAACAGTTCTGCTAGCTCTAGGATTTACTTCTATTACAAATATTTCATCTTTTTTAATTGCAAATTGAATATTTAAAAAGCCTTTAACTTTTAATGCCAAAGCTAGTTTTCTAGTTTGTATTTTTAGTTCTCTTAAAAGATTTTCTTTAATTGATATTGGAGGCAAACAACAAGCAGAGTCTCCTGAATGAATGCCCGCTTCTTCAATGTGCTGCATAATTCCAGCTACGTATACATCTTTGCCATCTGAAATAGCATCAACATCAACTTCCATTGCATTATTAATAAATTTATCAATTAAAATTGGATTTTCTTCAGAAGCTTTCAAAGCTTCATTAATAAATTCTTTTAACTGATTTTTTTCATGAACTATTTCCATTGCCCTTCCTCCAAGTACATAGGAAGGTCTAATAACCAAAGGTAAACCAATTTTATTAGATATTTTTATTGCTTGATTATAAGAATGGGCAATTCCACTTTCAGCTTGTTTTAAATTTAATTTAATAAGCAAGTTCCTAAATCTGTCCCTATCCTCAGCTAAATCAATTGATGTGTATTGAGTCCCTAAAATCGGCAGTGAATTTTCATAAAGAAATTTTGCTAATTTAATAGGTGTTTGACCGCCAAACTGAGCAATAATTCCTAATAAATTTCCATTTGATTTTTCTTTTAAGATTATATTTTTTACATACTCTTCAATTAGAGGCTCGAAATATAGTCTGTCACTTGTATCATAATCAGTTGAAACTGTTTCAGGATTACAGTTTATCATTATTGTTTCGTAACCATCTTCTTTCAATGCGAAACTTGCCTGACAACAGCAGTAATCAAATTCTATACCTTGGCCTATACGATTTGGACCTCCGCCAAGAATAATTATTTTTTTCTTGTTGGTTGGGTTTGCTTCACATTCGGCATTTAATGAGAAATTTCTTTGATAAGTAGAATACATGTATGGTGTAAAAGATTTAAATTCTGCAGCACAAGTATCAACTTTTTTAAATACAGGAAAAACTTTTAAAGCTGTTCTTTTTGATCTTACAATTTTTTCTTTTACTCTAGTTAATTTTGAAAGTTTTTTATCCGAAAAACCTATTGATTTAATTCTATTAAATTCATTGTAAGTTTTAGGAAGACCTTTTCTTATTATATTGTTTTCTTCATCAACTATTTCTTTAATTTGGTTTAAAAACCAAGGATCAACTTTTGAAAAACTACAAATCTTTTGGAGAGTTATTTTTTTTCTAAATGCTTCTGCTATGAGAAGTAATTTATTTGGAATGCTAATTTTTAATTTTTTTAGTATTTCTTTTTTTGAAAGATTAAAAATATTATCCAATCCTGATAACCCTATCTCAAGTGAAACCAAAGCTTTTTGTAAAGATTCTTTAAAATTCCTTCCAATTGCCATAGCTTCACCAACTGATTTCATTGATGTGCCAAGAATTGGTTTGGTGTCTGAAAATTTTTCAAATGTAAATCTTGGTATTTTTGTAACCACATAATCAATAGTTGGCTCAAAAGATGCTGGAGTTACTTTGGTAATATCATTTTGCAATTCATCCAAAGTGTATCCCACGGCTAACTTTGCAGCCACTTTAGCAATTGGGAATCCAGTTGCTTTTGATGCTAATGCAGAAGATCTTGAAACTCTTGGGTTCATTTCAATAATTACCATTCTTCCGTTTTTAGGATTTATAGCGAACTGAACATTTGAACCGCCAGTTTCTACTCCAATTTTTCTCAAACATGCAATAGATGCATTTCTCATCACCTGATACTCTTTGTCAGTCAAAGTTAAGGCAGGAGCAATTGTAATCGAGTCGCCTGTATGAACTCCCATGGGATCAATATTTTCTATTGAACAAATAATTATACAATTATCATTTCGGTCTCTTACCACTTCCATTTCAAATTCTTTCCATCCTTCCAAACATTCTTCTATCAAAACTTGATTTTTTGGAGATTCATGAATTCCCTGTTTTACTATTTTAAAAAATTCTTTTTTGGTTTTAGCTATACCGCCACCCAAACCACCCAAGGTAAACGAAGGTCTTATAATTGCAGGCAAGCCAATTTTTTTTAAACATTTTGTTGCATGATTAAAATTATTTATTATTTCAGATTTAGGTAAATCAATTCCTATCTTGAACATGTTTTTTCTAAATTTTTTTCTGTCTTCAGCGTTTGCAATTGCTTTGGAATTAGCTCCAATTAATTCAATTTTGTACTTTTTAAGAAGTCCGACCTCTTCTGCTTTAATGGCTAAATTTAAAGCTGTTTGGCCACCCATTGTTGGTAGAATTGCATCTGGTTTTTCTTTTTTAATTATTTTTTCAAGAACTTCTATTGTGATTGGTTCTATATATGTTTTGTCTGCAACTTCTGGATCGGTCATAATTGTTGCAGGATTTGAATTGATTAATATTACTTTATACCCTTCATCTTTAAGAGCCTTACAAGCTTGTGTTCCTGAATAATCAAATTCACAAGCTTGACCGATAATAATTGGACCAGCACCAATAACTAAAATTTTTTTAATATCTTTTCTTTTTGGCATATTTTTTTACTTCTTTAATAAAATCACTAAATAAATAATGACTATCTTGTGGTCCCGGATTTGATTCAGGATGGTATTGTACTGAGAACACTGGCTTATTTTTTAACTTAATTCCTTCAATACAGTTATCAAAAAGTGATCTATGGGTTATTTTAATATTTTTTGATAAACTTTCTTTTATAATTTCGAAACCATGATTTTGACTTGTTATTTCAACTTTATTATTGATTAAATTTTTTACAGGATGATTGGCACCCCTATGTCCAAGTTTCATTTTTTTGGTTTTTGCCTTTAATGCCAAGGCAAGAATTTGATGACCTAAACAAATTCCAAAAATTGATAAATTAGAACTAATTAATTTTTGAACAGTTTCTATTGCATATTTTCCTGTTGCCGCAGGGTCCCCAGGACCGTTTGATAAAAATATACCATCTGGTTTTAGTTTTAATATTTCCTCAGCAGTCTGTTTGCATGAAACTACTTTTACTTCACAGTTATAATTTGAAAAATATCTTAAAATATTTTTTTTTATTCCATAATCTATAGCTACAATTCTTATTGATTTTTTTTTATTTTTTTTAAAACCTTTGCCTTTTTCCCAGGTTTTTAATCCTTTCCAAGTGTAAGTTTTTTTTGTCGTTACTTCTTGTGCTAAATCCAATCCATTTAATCCAGGCCATTTAGTTGAAATGTTAATTAATTTTTTAATATTAAAATTTCCTTTTTTATTGTTTGATATTGTGCCTTTTGGAGCTCCTTTATCTCTTATAAAATTTGTTAAACTTCTTGTATCAAATCCTGTTATTCCAACAATTTTGTTTTTTTTTAACCATTCATCTAAATTTTTAAGAGATCTATAATTTGATGGGCTAGTTATTTCAGAATTAAAAATAACTCCTCTGGTCCATATTTTATCAGATTCCAAGTCTTCATTATTCGTTCCAACATTCCCAATATGGGGGAAAGTGAAATTTATTATTTGTCCAGCATAAGATGGGTCAGATATAATTTCTTGATAACCTGTTAAAGAAGTATTAAAACAAATTTCACCAGTTGCATTACCCACGTAGCCTAAACCGATACCTCTAAATATTGATTTGTTTTCAAGAACTAAAATAGCGGGGGAAAATAGAGATTTAATTGAATTCTTTTTTTTTCGTTTTGTGGTCAATTACAACTCATGAGTTAAAGGTTAATACAATAAAACCTAAATTTCCGCAACACATCTAATATAAATAAAAAAAACAATTTTTTCTTTTGAACAAAATTGTCTATACAGTAAATTAAAAAAATGATCTTAAGAGATAAAATCCAAACAGACTATAAAAATGCATTAAAATCGAAAGATAAAAGTAAAATATCAACTTATAGGTTAATATTATCAGGCATTAAAGATCTTGATATTAATAATCGTTCCGGACCAGATAAAAAAGAGACAGACGAAAATGATATTAAAAAATTACTTAAAAAAATGATTAAGCAGAGATCCGAATCGATTGAAGTTTACAAAAAAAGCAATCGAAATGATTTATTAGAAATAGAACAAGGCGAAGTTGATATTCTTTTAGAATATCTACCAAAACAGCTTGGAGGAGAAGAAACAAGAAAACTTTGTTCGGAAATTATTGAGAAAAATGGAGCGTCATCCATTAAAGATATGGGCAAAGTTATGGGAGAATTAAAAAAAAATCATTCTGATTCAATAGACTTTTCTAAGGCAGGTTCAATTTTAAAGGAAATACTTAATAAATAATGAAATATCCCAAAGAGTATTTGGATGAAATTAAGACAAGATTAAAAGTATCAACTGTTGTTTCTAAAACTGTAAATTTAAAAAAAAGAGGAAAAGAGTTTGTTGGGCTTTCACCTTTTAAAAATGAAAAAACACCATCATTTACTGTAAATGATGAAAAAGAATTTTACCACTGTTTTAGCACAAGTGAACATGGAAATATTTTTGATTTTTTAATGAAAACACAAAATTTAAAATTTGGCGAAGCAGTTAAAGCTTTAGCAAATTTAGCCGGAATGAGACCTTATACTTTTTCAAAACAAGATGAAGAGAGAGAGAAAAATTGGATAGAGTATAAATCAATTTATTCAAAATATGTTGAAAAATATCATTATGAATTATTTAAAAATCCTTCCGCAGAAGCTGCTAAAAATTATCTAAAACAAAGAAGTTTAACCAGTGAAGAAGTTAAAAAATTCAAAATTGGATTTGTAGCAAATAATTCAGATTTTTATAATGAATTAAAAAAAGAATTTGATGAGAAAAAATTAAAAGATTGTGGTTTATTTTATTTTGACGAAAGAAAAAAAAAATATGTTGAAAGATTTAGGAATAGAATAATTTTTCCAATAAATAATATTTCAGGAAATCCAATAGGTATTGGTGGAAGAATTTTAGAAGAAAATAATAATTTAGCAAAATATATAAATTCACCAGAAACAGAATTTTTTAGAAAAGGTTCAAATCTTTTTAATTTAAACAATGCGAGAAAATTATCTAATAAAGTAGAAGATATTTATCTTGTAGAAGGTTACATGGATGTAATTGGTTTGAACAAAAATGGTATTGAGAATGCCGTTGCAAACCTAGGAACATCATTAACCAATCGACAAATTTTAATATTAAATCAATTTTTTGAAAATATAATTATATGTTTTGATGGAGACGAAAGTGGCTATAAAGCAGCTTTAAGAGCGGCGGAAAATTCAATAGTAGAATTAAAGCCAGAGAAAAAAATATCATTTTTATTTTTGCCCGATAACCACGATCCTGATAGTTTTGCAAATAAACACGGTAAAGTATATTTTATGGAATTTTCAAAAAAAAATTCCATTTCAATACACAAATTTATTTTTGAACATTATTCAAAACAATTAGATGATAATCCATCTTCTAGAGCGATATTTGAAAAGAAATTAAGATCAATTTCATCAACAATAAAAGATGAATATATTAAAAAATATATGTTAGAATTTTTTCTAGATAGAATTTCAGAATTAACTCCAAATATTAATAGAAAAAATAAAAGTTTTACTCCAAAGCAAACAACATCTTTAAAGAAAACTCAAAATTATTACAATGAAACCAAATCTTTAAAACCAATAGAGATTAAAGAATTTTCTTTATTATATATAATATTAAAAAAACCACATCTTGTAAGAGAAAATTACCACCTTATTGAAAATGTAAAATTATTTTCTAATGAGAATAAAATAATTTTTAGACAGATCTTAAAGGAAACAAATAATTTAGAAAAAACTGATTTTGAAAATATAAACATTGATCAAAATTTAATTGACAGAATATTAAAATATGCATCAATAAGACATATTTTGGAAAAAAATTATAATGATGATGAAAAAATACTTGAAATATTAAATGAAATTTTGAGAGATATTAAAAATTATGAACTTGAATTCAGGATTACTGAATTAGAATCAAAATTTTCAAAAGATTTGAGTGAAGCAACTTTTAATGAACTAAAAGAGCTAAAAAAAAGGCAAAAAATCAATTAAAAATTAGAAAAATCACATAGATTTTTTTAAAATTGGCATTATATACATCTTCCAAACTTTTTATTGTGGAAAGAATAATTACAAAATCATTTGCTAGGTTGATGGGCCGTGGAATCCATAGAGGATTTATAACCCACGAAGAATTAAATAAATCATTAGGAAAAAGAAATTTATCAAACGATAACTTAGAGCAAGCATTTATCCATATTCTTGAAGAGAAAATATTTTTAGTAGAGAAAAAATCAGACTTTAAAGTTTTAAGAAAAAAAGAAAATGCTTCAAAAGAAGAAGGCAAATCCATCGAGAAAAGCGATGATCCTATAAGAATGTATCTAAGAGAGATGGGAGGAGTAGAGCTACTTTCTAGAGAAGGTGAAATTGCAATTGCAAAAAGAATTGAAGCTGGAAAAGATGTTATGCTTAATGCGTTATCACAAAGTCCAATTACAGCACAACAATTTTTTGAATGGAACGAACAACTTCAAAAAGACGAAATTCTAGTTAGAGAAATTATAGATATTGATACTAATTACATGGAAGATGAAGAAACTGGACAAAGTGCAAAACAAAAAAAAACAGATACTTCAAATGAAGATGCTAAGCAAGAAAATGTTACAAAAAATGATGACGATGAATTCAACCCAACTCTTGCAGCTATGGAAAGCGAAATAAAACCGAAAGTATTACAAACAGTAAGCAACTTAACAAAAGAATATAACAAGCTCATAAAATATCAAAAAGAGAAGCTAGATTGTGTTTTAAAATCGATAACATTTTCCTCATCTAAAGAAAAAAACTACAAAAGAATTGTTGATGATATTTTAGAAAATATAAAATCACTTCAATTATCACCGTCTGTATTAGAGATTCTAGTTCAGAAGCATTATACAGAAAATAAAAAAATTATTTCTTTGGAAGGAAATCTTTTGAGACTCGCTATAGATGCAAAAATTTCAAGAAATGAATTTATAAAATTTTATGTCGGAAATGAAATAAATCCAAATTTAAAAAACTTTCTAGATACAAACGAATCCTGGAAGAAATTTTTTCAAAAAAACAAGGATGAGTTTAAAAATATAAGAGAAAGATTGATTGAGACAAGTCGTAAATTAGGCATATCTGTAACAGAATTTAAAAAATTAGTTAGCAGAATTCAAAAGGGAGAGAAAGAATCTAGAATTGCTAAAAAAGAAATGGTTGAAGCCAACCTTAGATTGGTCATATCAATTGCTAAAAAATATACAAATAGAGGACTACAGTTTTTGGATTTAATTCAAGAGGGGAATATTGGTTTAATGAAAGCCGTAGATAAATTTGAATATAGAAGAGGATATAAATTTTCAACTTATGCAACATGGTGGATAAGACAGGCAATTACAAGATCAATTGCAGACCAAGCAAGAACAATTAGGATCCCTGTTCATATGATCGAAACAATCAATAAGATTGTAAGAACCCAAAGACTAATATTAAGCGAATTTGGTAGAGAAGCCACACCAGAAGAGCTGGCTAAAAAATTGAGAATGCCTCTTGAAAAAGTGAGAAAAGTTTTAAAAATCTCTAAAGAACCAGTTTCTCTTGAAAAACCGGTGGGAGATGAAGAGGATAGTAGTTTAGGAGATTTTATAGAAGATACAAAAGCTTTAGCTCCTTTAGAGCAGGCAATTAAGTCTAACTTAAGTGAAGCAACAACAAAAATTTTATCAACTTTAACTCCTAGAGAGGAAAGAGTGTTAAGGATGAGATTCGGTGTTGGTATGAATACAGATCACACTTTGGAAGAAGTTGGTCTGCAATTTTCAGTAACAAGAGAAAGAATTCGTCAAATTGAAGCAAAGGCGCTTAGAAAGTTAAAACATCCTAGTAGATCAAAACAATTAAAAAGCTTTTTAGAAAGTTAATTGGGCCGTTAGCTCAATAGTAGAGTACTGCATTGACATTGCAGGGGTAGTTGGAGCGTAACCAACACGGCCCACCATTCAATTTTTAACTTTAATTGATAACTATTGAAAAATGATATAATTAAATAATTAATTTTGGGCCTGTAGCTCAGTTGGTTAGAGCAGTACACTCATAATGTATTGGTCCCAGGTTCGAGTCCTGGCGGGCCCACCATTAATTTCTTAAATATTATTAAATATTTTATTAGCTTTTTTTAATTTTGAAAATATATTGAAAATATAAAATAGTAATTGATAATTAATTATGAATTTTAAAATAAAAATAAATCCTAAAGTTGCCTATTTGACCTCTACATGTACGGCTTTAATAATTTTATTTTTCTTTTCTTACAAGGCTGTAATTGCATATTTGATATATAGAGAGCTTTATGGAGGAGGATTAGATGTTTTAGTTTTATTGAGAGCATCTATAGCTGGAATTATGTTTTTATTAATACTTTTGTTTATTCAGTTTATGAAAATAAATGATTTAAAAAGTCAAAGAACTATACTTAGAGGTATATTTATTGGATGGACTAGCGTATTTATTACCCTGATAGTATTAAAAGTAAGTTCAATTTATTTTATATTTTTAACAGGAGCATCTTCTTTAATAATTCTTGTTACATCATTTAGTCTTGACGATCAGATAAAAGACGAAAAAAATACTCTTACAGATAAAGAAATATATTTATTACAAAAATTAGCAAAAAAAAAATAAAATAAATAGGTATTTTTATTGAAAATTATTTGATCAAAAATTCTTCTAGAGTTTTAAATAAAGCATTTAAATCTCCGTCATTATTTTGAATAACTGAATTAAACTCTTCTTTTTGAGTTCGTGCTAAACTTAAACCTTCAACAATTAAATCTCTAATTAAAGGTTTGTCTGGATTTTTGGTATAAATTCTCCAATCAATTTTTACCTGTGGTCTTTTTGACGTTGCTTCTAATATGCTGTTAACAATAGTATACTTTTTATTGATTTTTTTTTGTGAAACTACATTAATTTTTGGATCTGTATAATCCACCAATCTACTAGAAAAGCTTTTTAAAAAATAACTTCTGAAAAGCTTGTTATATTTTGTTTTTTGGTCTTCTGAAATTGTTTTTTTATGTTTTCCCAGCGCATACATTCCAATTCCATTAATATCTACACTTCTTTCCGCAATATTATTTAGTTTAATAATTTTTGACTCTACAGGGTCAGAGCTTTTTAAAACCAATGAGGCTTCATTTACTATGCTGTTAATCAGTTCACCAGGATCTTTTGCAAGACTTATATTGTTTAGTAAGAATGATGTAAAAATAACTAATATTAATTTTAATATTTTCATTTTATAAAATTATTATTAGTCTATTTCGTCCCAATCATCATCACTCATTGTTTCGGTAGCTTCATCAAGGTTTTTAATTTTTCTTTGTCTATCTTGAAGATATAAGCTTCTTATTGATGCATATAAATCTATTGATGTGTTTTCAAGGCTATCAAGTGATTCCAAATTCTTAGCTCTAAAATCAATGCCAGATAATAATCGAGTTAAATAATAATCTGCCTCATTAAAATATCGTGTATCGTTTGCAACTGTTACATTGTACCAAGCATCACCACCCGTAGCATTTGCTAAAGAACCAATCGAGTCTCTTACTGTAGTTGGACCAAGAACTGGCAATACAAAGTAACAACCTTCGCCAACACCCCAAGTTCCTAATGTTTGTCCATAATCTTCTTTTTCTAGTTTTTGCAAACCATAGTAAGATGCAACATCAAAAATACCAACAATTCCTAAAGTTGAGTTAATTATTAGTCTTAAAGAATTTATACTTGCATCTTTTATTTGTCCTTGAAGAATATTGTTTGGAATTGTAACTAAATTTCCTAAATTGCTTAAAGCATTACTTGTACCAGATCTCACTGGTTGTGGAAGTTTTCTATATCCTTTTGCCAAAGGTTTAAATATAACTTTATCTAATCCTTGGTTGAAAGCAAAAATACCTCTATTAACACTTTCAAAACAATCTTTTACATCTTGATTATTTTTTTTTGAAGAAATTTCCAATTGACCATCAGAACCAGCTATAGCATTTAATACTTGAAACTGACTAAATAATATTAAGACTGCAATTGAGAATAATTTTTTCATACATATATGGTTTATAATCTTTCTTAATATAATATAAACATTAAATTGTTAAAATTTATGCCAAATAATGTTGAAAAAATGTCAACTAATTACTCTCCAAACTTTGATTTAGTAAAAAGAAGCAAAAAAAACATAAAATATTTAATTTTTCACTATACAGGAATGGAAAGTGATAAATTGGCAATAGGCAAATTAACTAATTTCAACTCTAAAGTTAGTTGTCATTATTATATCGATAAAAATGGTAAATTGATTCAATTGGTTCCAGATTTATATAATGCATGGCATGCGGGCAAATCTTATTGGAGAGGTAATAAATTATTAAATAATAGTTCTATAGGTATTGAAATTTCAAATCCGGGTCATGAAGGTGGTTATAAAGATTTTAAAAAAAAACAAATAAAATGTTTAATTAAAATTTCAAAAATATTAATAAAAAAATATAAAATTAAAAAACAAAATATTTTAGGTCATTCCGATATATCTCCTCTAAGAAAAAAAGATCCCGGGGAAAAATTTCCATGGAAATTGCTTGCAAATAAAAAAATTGGAGTGTGGCATAAATTAAATTTTAGAGAATCCAATAAATTGAGAGGTAAAGAAATTAATATTGAGAATATATTTTTTTTAAAAAAATTAAATAAATTTGGATATTTCATCAATACTTCAAAAAAAAACGAATTAAAAAAAATTGTTATTAGTTTCCAAAGACGGTTTAGACCTGAATTGATTGATGGAAAAATTGACAAGGAATGTTTTGAAATTATAAAAACCCTTATTTCAAGCAAAAAATAAATATTGAAAATATAAAAAAAAGTAATAGTTTGCACTTGCCAGATGAACGACTTATCGCTTTAATTTATTAAAGAGGAAAGTCCGGGCTCTACAAAGACACAGTGCCAGTTAACAGCTGGCGGGGGAAACCCTAGGGATAGTGCCACAGAAAATAAACCGCCTTATCAAGGCAAGGGTGAAAAGGTGT
>CAJWPG010000004.1 GCA_913045275.1 uncultured Pelagibacteraceae bacterium | reverse complement strand
ATTTAGAAGGAATTTTATTTATTGATTATTTGTCAAAATTAAAAAAAACAATGATTATTAAAAAATTATCAAAACAAAAAAATAGACCAGATAGAATTATTGTTTAGCAATGTATAAAAAAATTGTTTTTATGGGGACCTCATATTTTGCGGTTCCTATTCTCAAATCATTGTATCAAAATGGATATCCAATCTCTGTTGTTTATACTCAACCACCTAAAAAATCTAACAGAGGTCAAAAATTAAATAAATCACCAATAAATTTATTTTCTGAAAACATAAGCTTAGACGTCAGAACTCCACAAACTTTAAAAAACAACAATGAGGAAGAATTATATTTAAGTGAATTACAACCGGATTTAATTGTAGTAGTTTCGTACGGTCAGATTATCCCAAAAAATCTATTAAGTATTCCTAAGAATGGATTTTTAAATGTTCACGCTTCTCTATTACCAAGATGGAGAGGGGCTGCTCCTATACAAAGATCAATAATGAATTTAGATAAAGAAACAGGAATTAGTATAATGAAAATAAATGAAAATTTAGACGAAGGTCCAGTTTGCAATCAATATTCAATAAAAATTTCAGAAAAAATGAATGCAGAAGAATTATCTGAAAAATTATCACAACTAGCCTCGGAGAAAATTTTAGATATTTTAGATAATATTTATGATGGTAATATAAAATTTATAGATCAAGAACATTCAAAAGCAACCTATGCAAAAAAAATTCAAAAAGTTGAAGGAAAAATTAATTGGAATGAAAATGCAGATAAAATAATTGGAAAAATAAATGGGCTTTATCCTTATCCGGGAGCTTTCTTTTCATATAATGGAAAAAGATATAAAATATTAAAAGCAGAAAAATCTCACTCAAAAGGGAAAGCCGGAAATATAATAAGTGAAGATTTTGAAATATGTTGCGGGGAAGGATCTATAAAAGTATTAACTATTCAGCGAGAAGGTAAAAGAGTTCAACAAATAAACGAATTTTTACTTGGTACCCAAATAAAAAAAGGCGCCAATATTGTCTAATGTATAGATATCAAATTTTAATTGAATATGTTGGAACTTCATTTGTGGGTTGGCAAATTCAAAAAAAAGGAAATTCTATTCAAAAAACAGTTCAATCAGCTTTATCAAAATTATTGAGACAAAAAATTATCTTATATGGATCTGGCAGAACTGATGCTGGAGTCCATGCATTGGAACAATCAGCTCATTTTGATGTGAAAAATAAAATTCAAAATATTGAAAAAATAATCAAATCACTAAATTTTTTTTTAAATAAAAAAATGATCTCAATAATTAACATTAAAAAGAAAAAAATTAATTTTCATGCAAGACACTCAGCTAAAGAAAGAATATACATATATTTAATTCAAAATAGACTCTCACCTTCGACTGTAAATAAAGATAGAGAATGGCACATTAGAAAAAAATTAGATATAACTTTAATTAAAAAAGGATCTAAAAAATTAATTGGAAAACATGATTTTTCCACATTTAGAGCTTCTAATTGTAGTGCAAAAAGTCCAGTAAGAACAATAAATGAAATTATAGTAAGTAAGTCAAAAAATCGTATTAAATTAAAATTTAAATCAAAATCTTTTTTAAAAAATCAAGTTAGATCAATGGTTGGTTGTTTAAAATATCTTGGAGAAAAGAAATGGAATTTAAAAAAATTTCAGAATATTATTATTATGAAAGATAGAAAAAAAGTTGCACCACCAGCGCCAGCATGTGGATTATATCTTGAAAAAATTATCTACTAATTCTTAAGTTTTTTTTGAATTTTTTATTAATTCGCCAACGGCTTTCTGTTCTAACGATATAACCACAACAATTTTTAGACTTACATTTGCAAGGAAATTGTTTGTAATCTGAATCATAACCAAAACCATAATCACAAGTTAATTCTTCATCTTTTTTAATGTCTTTAATTGAATTTATCCAAAGTTTTAAGCCTTTTCCCTCGTATTCACAGTTATTTGAACAAGAATGATTGATCAAACGAGCTGTATTCCATGAAACATCACCATCTAGATCATATCTACTATTTAAATTAAATAAATAAATTGGTTTTGCATTATCAAACTTATCAGAATTTTCAGTTTGTTTTTTTGTAATAATGTTTCCAACATAATCTATAATTCTGGTACCTGCTTTAATATTTTTGGCAGCGCAAAGTCCGTTTCCTTTTCTATCAATATTAGATTTATTAATTCTATATAGTTTCATATGCATTTCTTTAATGAAAAATTTTTTTATTTCAATTAAATTCTAGTAGTGCATTAACGTGTTCGTTTGCACTTTCAGCTAGTGCGTTTAGATCATAACCACCTTCTAGTATTGAAACAACTTTACCCTTGCTAAATTGTTGAGTGGATAGAATAGTTCTTTTAGTTATCTCATAAAAATCCTGAGAATTTAAATGTAATTGAGCCAATGGATCGTTTTTGTGAGCATCAAAACCTGCAGAAAACATCATAAATTGAGGTTTAAATTCTATTAGTTTTTTAATCACAAAATTGTATGCATTCAAATATTCTTCTGAGTTAGTGCCAGCAGGCAAAGGAATATTTAAAATATTATTATATTTCCCTTTTTCATTTTCACTGCCAGTTCCTGGATAATATGGGTATTGGTGTGTTGATATGTATAAAACTTTCTCATTTTCATAAAAAATATCTTGAGTCCCATTGCCATGATGAACATCAAAATCGATAATTGCGATTTTGCTATACTCATATTTATTAATTAAATATTTAGCTCCAACCGCAATATTATTGTAAATGCAAAAACCCATAGCTTTGTTTTTTTCAGCATGATGTCCGGGCGGTCTTACAGCACAAAAAGCGTTATTAAATTTTTTATTTTCTATGCTGTCTATTGCAGAAATAATAGAACCAACTGCATCCAAGGTTGCTTGTTTACTGCCTGGTGAAATAATTGTGTCACCGTCAAGAAAGCTCAACCCATGTTCAGGAAATGATTTTTTAACTCCAGATACATAATTAGAAGAATGAGTCAAGCTTAGCAAGGATTCATCAAATTTTTTACTTTTATCCCAAATTAAATTTTTATTTTTTTTTAAATAATTGATAACTGAGGTTACTCGATCTGGTTTTTCAGGATGACCATTTCCCGTTAAATGATCTATAGAAGTATCAGAAGTAATAATTCCTGTGCTCATGCAAAGTAATTATCCAAAATACTATAATATATTTTAGACAATTTTTTCATATCAGAAACTGAAGTTCTTTCATCAACCATATGTATGGTGTTATTTCTTAAACCCAATTCTAATCTTGGAATTGAGCCAAGGAACCTTGAGTCACTAGTACCTCCTCGACAATTCAATTTAGCAGATGTATTAGTGATTTTTTTAATTACTTTTTTAACCATATAAATTTCTTTATTTGGTTTTGTATAAAAAGCTTCCCCCGAAACTCTGTAATCAATTTTAAATTTACATTTATCCTTTTTAACTACAGTGGAAATTATTCTGTTTAATTTTTTTTTCAGAGAAGAAGATTTATGTTTTAAGTTAAACCTTACATTAAAATAAGCTTCGGCTGATTGTGGCACTACATTTTCTGACAAATTATCTACATTCATTTTAGATATTTCTAAATGAGAAGGAGGCATATATTTTGTTCCCGAATCTAATCTTGTATTTTTCAATTTAGCAATTATTCTTGCTAATGTTGTGCAAGGATTTATATAAGATCCATGGAACGCAGTATGGCCACTTTTTCCAATCACTGTAAGTATTGCATTCATAGAGCCTCTTCTTCCAATTCTAATCTCATCACCTATTTTTTTATTTGATGACGGCTCTCCAACAATTATAAAATCTATTTTTTCTTTTCTTTTTCTTAAATAATTTATTACCGTAGGTGTGCCATAGCCCGTAGTTTCCTCATCTGCTGCTATAATTATTGAAATAGAACCTTTAAAATTATCACTTTTAATAAATTTTCTTACTGCACTTATCCAACATGCTATACCACCTTTCATATCTTGAGCGCCTCTTCCATATAGATAACCTTTTTTAATAACACTTTTAAAAGGAGAGAAACTCCAATTTTCCAGATTCAAAACGACATCAGTATGACCTAGAAAACTTATATGAGGTCTAGAATTTCCAAATTTTGCAAAAAGATTTAAAGCAGGTTTAGAGTTTAAACCTTTTGATTTGATAATTTTACATTTAAATCCCATAGAAGATAGTTTTTTAGATAAAAACTTCATAATACCTCTGTCTTCTGTCATAATTGTAGGAAACCTAATTAGCTCTTTAGCTAATTTTATTTCATCAAAATTTTTCATTGATTTATTCTCTTAATAAATCGTTAATTGATGTTTTAGATCTTGTTTTTTCATCAACTTGTTTAATAATTACAGCACATGATAATGATGGCGCAGAGGGATTATTTTTATCAGGTAAAGAACCTGGAACTACTACTGAATAAGGAGGTATTTTTCCATAAGTTATTTCTCCATTTTTTCTATTAACAATCTTTGTTGATTGTCCAATATACATTCCCATACTTAATACAGAGCCTTCTTCAACTATAACTCCTTCTACCACTTCGGACATTGCCCCAAGAAATACATTATCTTCTATAATTGTTGGAAGTGCTTGAGCAGGCTCTAAAACTCCACCAACTCCTGTGCCGGCTGATATATGACAGTTTTTACCAATTTGACAACAGCTCCCAGCTCTTGCAAAAGTATCAATCATAGTACCTTCGTCAATATATGCGCCAATGTTTACATAACATGGCATTAAGACAACATTTTTTCCAACGAACGAACCTTTTCTTACTGGTGAATTAGGAACCATTCTAAACCCTGCTCTCTCATGATCTTCTTTAGTCCACCCTGCCGTTTTGCCTTTTAACAAATGAGCTTTGTCATACCAACTGCTGTAAGGACCACTTAAATTTTCCATAGGATATATTCTAAAACTAAGAATTATGGCTTTTTTAATATGTTGATGAGTAATCCATTCGCCATTTATTTTTTCAGCAACTCTTACTTTGCCATTGTCCAAATCATCAATAGTTTGATTAATTATATCTTTTAAGTTTTTATCTGAATTTTGATTTACTTGGTCTTTATTTTCCCAAGCATCATTAATAATTTTTTCAATATCACTCATAATATTATGCCTCTTTTAATAGCCTTATTTTTTTTAAAAATAAAGCAAGATTATCAATTTTATAATCAATCACATTTTTATGTTTATCTATATTATTAATAGGTTCTTCATTGATAAACCAAACTTTTATCATGTCTTTTGCAATATCAGAGGAGAGATTTTTGGCAATATCTTCTATATAAACAGTTTCTTCATTAGTTGGAATTTGAAACTTATCACACATTAATTTAAGCGATTCAGAATTAGGCTTTGGTTTAAAATCAAAATCTACAATGTCCATAATTTTTCCTTCAAACAAATCATCAATTCCTATTTTTTTCATGCAATTAACTGCATGCTCCTTACTACCATTCGTTGCACAATATATTTTTACATCTAATTTTATTAGTTCTTCTCTAAGTTCTGTATCCTTTTCAAGACAGTCGTAGTTGATATTGTGGACGTACTTAAGAAATTCATGAGGGTCTATCAATTTTGGGTAATTCTTCATTAACCCATTTAAGGAAGTATCATACTTATAAAAATATTCCTGCTGAATTTCTTTTGCTTTAGTTTTTTCAATACCAAGTTTAAGAGAGATAAAATCAGTCATTCTGGAACTAACTTGTCCAAATAAAGTCTTCAAATACCTAGGATTGTAGCAACAACCATCCATATCCGCGATAATGTATTTTATATTTTTGAGATTCATTACTTCCTAATGAGAGTTCCTGAGCCTTTATCAGAAAATAATTCAAATAAGATTGAATGAGGTTTTCTTCCATCAACAATCACAACACCTGTCACACCATTCTCTACAGCGTCTATACATGTATTAATTTTTGGTATCATTCCACCAGAAATGGTTTCTTCTTCAAGCATTTTTTTTGCAACTTCTGAATTTATTTCTAAAATTAATTTCTTATTTTTATCAAGTAAACCCTCTACGTCTGTCATTAACAATAATCTTCTAGAATTTAGACTTTTTGCAACTGACCCTGCCGCTACATCAGCATTTATATTATAAATATTTCCATCATCTCCAGTTCCCATTGGCATTATAATTGGAACTATTTTTTCTTTAATTATATTTAAAAGTAAATCTTTATTTATTTCTTTTGGTGTACCAACAAATCCAAGCTCTTTTTTTTCCGGAGCAATTTTAATTATATTGCCACTTTTGGGAGTTACCGATTGTGCATTTGCTTGACTATTATTTATATTTTTTAATATTTCAAAATTTAATTCTAATAAAGCTTCTTCAACAATTTTTATCGTTCTTTCATCAGTAACTCTTAACCCATTTATAAACCTTGTCTCTATGTTTTGTTTTTCAAGTTTTTTTTTAATATTTTTGCCACCACCATGAATAACTATTGATGATAATCCTAATTTATTGACTATAGAGATATCCTCAATAAATTGATTGAATAAATTTTCATCAATCAAAACACTTCCTCCACATTTTATTACTATGATTTCGTTAGAATACTTTTTAATATATTTTTCTACTTCTTCTATAGATGGACCTTCTTTAGGTAAAATCTTTTCAATATTCATTGATTATACAGTTTTAACTGTTGTTCTTTTCATTATTACGTACTGTTGTGCCATAGTAAGTACGTTGTTAATTGTCCAGTAGATTACCAAACCCGATGGAAATGGTGCTAGAATTACTGTCAAAAAAAGAGGAAAAAACATAAATATTTTTGCCTGTACCGGATCAGGTGGTGCTGGATTTAGTTTTTGTTGAAGGAACATAGTAACACCCATTAATACTGGCCATGCACCAATTAATAAAAACGATGGAGGGTCCCAAGGTATAAGTCCAAATAAATTGAAAATTGAAGTTGGGTCTCTTTCGCTTAAATCTTTGATCCAACCAAAGAAAGGCTGATGTCTCATTTCAATTGTTACAAATAGCATTTTATAAATTGCAAAGAAGAAGGGTATTTGAATAAAAATAGGTAAACAACCACTTACTGGGTTAACTTTTTCTTTCTTATAAAGAGCCATCATTTCCTGTTGGAGTTTCATCTTATCTTCTTTGTGAAGCTCTTTTAATCTTGCCATCTCAGGCTGCAAGACTTTCATTTTAGCCATGGATCTAAACGAGTAGTTGGCAAGAGGAAAGAAGATTAGTCTTATACAGAATGTGATTAATATTATTGATATTCCAAAGTTTCCTGTAAGTTTAAAGAAATAATCAGTTACAAAGAATAATGGTTTTACTATAAAATAAAACCAACCCCAATCGATTGCTAAATCGTATTTATTAATATTTAGACTTTCTGCATAACCGTCAATAATATCTACTTCTTTTGCAGCTATTATAATTTTAATATTATTTGATTTAGTTTCATTGGCACCAACTTCAGTTGCATTTGTTTCGATAAAATTAGCCTTAAATTTATTTTTATAATCAAATTCAGCTCTGAATTTCTTTTCTTCTTCTGGTATTAAACTTGTTATCCAATATTTGTCGGTAATACCCAACCAACCTGCTTCTGCATTAACTGAATATTTTTTTTCTTCGATATCGTCGTAATCTTCTTCAATAAGTTGATCATCAAAAACACCCAACAAACCTTCATGAAGAATATAAAAATTAGTTACTTCTGGCGCTTCATTTCTTATAATCTGACCATAGGTATAAAAATTGTAGGTTTTGTCAGAGTTATTTATTATAGTTTGATTAATTGTAAATAAATATTGATTATCAATACTTATTTTTTTTTCGAATTTAATACCATCATTATTAGTCCAAACTAATTTAACCGGTGAATTAGGGGTAAGTTTATTATTCCCTTCAATTTTCCATATAGTTTTTGAATTTGGAATTTCTATATTTTTATTTGCTGTTACCCAGCCAGTCTCTACGAAATATCCATTTTGAACTTTTTTAGGATTTAATAGGACGATATTATCTTTTCCATTTAATGTTTTGGTGTATTTTTTAAATGTTAAATCATCTATCGAACTTCCTGTTAAAGAAATTGATCCTTTGATACTATCATTTTCAAATAATATTCTATTTCCTTCATTTATTGCATCTGTTCTGGAAATTTTAGAAACTGGCTCGTTTTGTTCAAGACTAGGAGCGTCAGTACTTTCGCTAGTTATATTTTTTTCTGGTTGAATTTGCTTTCTGTCTTGTGGAGAGGGTGCAAAAAATAAACTATAGAGAATTATTACTGCTGCACTTAAAGATATTGCTGCGATGATATTTTTTGTATCCATTTTTATTTACTTTTCTTTTTTACAGGATCGAAACCTTCGCCACCCCCTAAAAATTTAATTGGGTGACAAGATAAAATTCTTTTTGTTCCTTTAATTGTTCCTTTAAAAACACCTTCTTCATTTAAACTGTCTATAAAATATTCAGAACAAGTTGGTAAATATCTGCAATTATTACCGAGATAAGGTGATATATATAGTTTATATAATTTAATAATTTTAATTAATATGTACTTAATTGATTTCATTATTTTATTTTTTCAAAATCAGTAAATAAAGTTTGTTTAATATTCTCATATGGTTCATTCAAGACCGATATCTTTGCAATTAACAAATAGCAATATTTTAAATTAAGATCTATTTTTTTTGCAACATCATTCATTATATTTCTAAGTCTTCTTTTTATTTTATTTCTTTTTACTGCGTTACCAATTTTTTTTTTGGTTACAATAGAAATGTTTAATTTTTTACTATCTTTATTAGATAACTTTTTAAAGAAAATTGTTAAATATTTATTGGATATTTTTTTTCCACCAAGTATTGATTTAAAATCTTCATTTTTTGAAAGAGTAACTATTTTGCTCTTCATTAAGCATTCGTTAGTTTTTTTCTACCTCTAGCTCTTCTTCTTTTTAAGATGGCTCTTCCACCTTTAGTTTTCATTTTTACCCGAAAACCTACAGATTTTTTCCGGACCCGATTTGAAGGCTGATAAGTTCGTTTCATAGTTAAATATATTATTGTTAAATTTAGGTAGTTATAGAAATATATATATATAAGTAAAGCGATTTTTAATAAGTTAAATATCTATGAAAAAAGAAAAAAAGTTAAAATTTTTTTTAGGGTCGACTTATGTTCTTATAATTTTAAGTTTTTTATGGGTATTTTTTGATAATTTTTCCCTAAGTGAGATAAGCAGTTATGAATTTATAAAAAGTAATAATGACTACTTTAATCAACTTAAAAATAAAAACTTTTTTCTAATAAGTTTAGTTTTTTTTATTTTTACAATAATTTGGGTTTTCCTTCTAGGATTTGGGTCTCCAATATTACTTTTATCAGGTTTCATTTTTGGAAAATGGGTGGGAACGACTTATGCAGTTCTAAGCTTATCCATTGGAGCTACTTTACTTTATATTTTTGCAAACTATTTTCTTAAAGACTTGGTAGAAGAAAAGTTTTCTAAAAGATTTTCTAATTTAAATGAAAAGTTTAAAAAAAATGAATTTATGTTCTTTTTAATTTATAGGTTTGTCGGAGGAATACCTTTTTTTATTTCAAATATTTTGCCAACTATTTTTAATGTAAAGTTAAAAAATTTTTTCTTTGGATCCATAATTGGATTGTCACCCCAGATATTTGTTGGCGTTTCCCTTGGTGCCGGTTTAAATGAAATAATACAAAAAAATATTGAGGCACCATCTTTAATAGAAATATTGCTCTCTCCCGAAATTTATATTCCAATTATTGCTTTTATAATTTTATTAATAGCTGGAATATTTATTAAAAATATTTTTTATAAAAATTAGTGGTGCCCCCGAGGAGATTCGAACTCCTGACTGACCCTTACCAAGGGCCTGTTTTAACCAGGCTAAAACTACAGGGGCTTAATAAAAAAATAATTAGTGTATAAGATTGTTTTGGTCATATAAAAGACTTAATTTTTTTTAAAAATCGGTTATATCTAATTATAAGGAAATGTTATGGGCATACATTACACATTTGGCGCGAACAAAGGATCAAGGCTTATGGAAAAAAAAGCCAAGAGAGAGAAAAAACTTGCTGAAAAAAGAGCCAAGAAACAAGCTAAGTCAGGTCCAACAATAAAAAAAAATGAAGATAACACAATCCCATTAAATGAAACTATAACTTTGGCTCACCTCACGGATCCAGATAATAAGTAATTTATTTAATGTATAAGAAAAGGAGAGCTTCAGAGCTTGATTTAAAAAGCGCTCTACGTAAAAACCTAAAGAAAAGAAAAATTTTTCACAAAAAATATAAAAAAAGAAATGATATTAAACGATAAGCAGATAAAAAAATTAGCAGAAGAAAATGATATGATAAACCCTTTTGTTGATAAATCTATTGCGCAAGGAATTAGCCATGGCTTAAATTCATTTGGATATGATCTTAGATGTAGTGATGAATTTAAAATTTTTACAAATATTAAAGGTGCTACGGCTGACCCAAAAAACTTTAGTGAAGACAACTTTGTTACTGTAAAAGGAGAGCCTTCAATTTTAATTCCACCAAACAGCTTCGCCTTATCATCGTCGCATGAATTCTTCAAAATGCCAAGAAATGTGACTGGCTTAGTTACAGCAAAATCAACATATGCAAGATGTGGTCTAGGAACTCCTCCTACCGTTTTGGAAGCTGGATGGCATGGTAATTTAGTTTTGGAGTTTTCTAATCATACTAGTAATTCAATTAGGCTTTATGCAAATAGTGGTGCCGCTCAAATTTTATTTTTTCAAGGTGAACAACCCGAAATTTCATACGCTGAGCGTAAGGGAAAATATCAAAACCAGGTGGGCATCCAATTAGCCAAAGCAAAATAATCTATGGATAAGTTCTTAATTAAAGGTCCTTGCAAAATCAAGGGGCAAGTTTCCATATCTGGTAGTAAAAATGCAGCCTTACCAATTTTAGCATCAACTATTCTTTTTGATAAGACGGTAATTATAGAAAACCTTCCAAGAGTTAAAGATATAGATACTATGGTAAATTTATTAAAATCTCTAGGTTCCAAGATTCAATTTTTAAATAATAAAAAAACAGTAAAAATAACAAAGAATAAAAAACAGAAAATATTTGCACCTTACTCTTTAGTTAAAACTATGAGAGCAGGAATTCTAGTTCTTGGACCAATGATTGCAAAATATCATAAATCAGTAACTTCACTGCCCGGTGGATGTTTAATAGGAGCTAGGCCAGTAAACTATCATTTAAACGCATTAAAAAAATTTGGAATGATGTACGAAATTAAAAAAGGATACATACACGCAATTTCAAAAGGCAAACTTAAAGGAACAAATTTTAAGTTTTCAAATATCAGTGTTGGAGCAACAGAAAATTCGATTACTGCTGCTTGCCTTGCAAAAGGAAAAACTATTTTAAAAAATTGTGCAATAGAACCAGAAATAAAAAATGATCTTACAAATTTTTTAAACAAGGCGGGCGCAAAAATTAAATGGACTGGCAAAAGAACTTGTCAAATTATAGGAGTAAATTCTCTTAAAGAAACCAAATATTCTGTAATGGGTGATAGAATAGAAACAGGAACTTTTTGTGTGGCAGCAACTCTTGCTAAAGGAGATTTATTAATTAAAAATTTTAATCCAAAATTAATTCAAACAGAATTAAACCTTTTAAAAAAAACTGGAGCTACGATTAAAACGTCTAAAGATGAAATTCATATTAAAGGACCTCAAAAAATAAAAAACATAAGTAATATTGTCACTAAAGAATATCCCAACTCATTAGCAACAGATTTGCAGGCTCAATTTATGGTTTTATTATGTAAAGCTAATGGAAGAAGCACAATAACTGAAAGTATATTTGAAAATAGATTCATGCACGTAGCGGAACTAAAAAGACTGGGTGCAAAAATTATTATTAAAGATAATAAGGCTATTATAGAAGGGAATACAGAATTTTTAGGTGCCGAATTAATGTCTAGTGATTTAAGAGCTTCTGCCGCTTTAGTTCTTGCTGCAATTGTTGCAAAAGGTCAATCGGTGATAAATAGGATTTATCATCTAGATAGAGGATATGAAAAAATAGAAAATAAACTTAGAAAAATTGGAGTAGATATTAAAAGATTGTCTTAATGGATAAAAAGTTTCTTAAAAAAATTATTGCACAATCTCCAGAAGATTTACAAGTAATATCAGCGTGCTGCTCGGAAGCCAAAGTTAATACTTTAGAAATAAAATATCTTCCTTCAAATAAAATATTTTTATTATCAATATTAAGAATTGATAAAGAAAATGAAAATAATAAAAATTTAATAAATAGTATTATTAAATTTGAATTTATTGAATCGTCTAAGTCCAAAAACATCGATCAAAATAATTCTAATTTATTATTAGAATTACTTGCTATAGATATTTTTAAAAGAGACCATAATTTTGAAATTACGCTATTATTTTCAAAAAATAGATTTATAACCCTCACAACTGAAATTATTGAGGTAACTTTAGAAGATCAAAAATTAGAAGATGATAAAAGTAATTAATTGTAAAAATAAAAACTATAAAAATAAATTAAAAATTTTTTTAGAAAAAAGAAGATCTGGAAAAATTGTTGATACTTCAATGGTTTCTAAAATAATAAAAGATATTAAAAAAAATAAACTTAAAGCCTTAATTAAATATGAAAAGAAGTTTAGTAAAAATACAAAAATTAAGCCAACCCAAAGAGAAATAAACCAATCGATTAAAACTTTAGATCCTAAGGTAAAAAAAGCCATAGATTTTGCTTATTCAAGAATATTCAAATTTCATTCTTTGCAAAAAGCAAAAAATATAAAATATGTAGATCAATTTAAAAATAAAATTGAATATAAACATGTTCCAATCCAGAAAATTGGAGTTTATGTGCCTGCAAATTTACCCTCAACATTATTAATGAACGTTATACCCGCAAAAATTGCTGGAGTTAAAAGAATTGTAGTTGCTAACCCGATATTAAATGGACATCTAAATGCAGCTGTAATATATGCTGCAAAAAAATGTAGTGTTGATGAAATTATAACCTGTGGTGGAGCCCAAGCAATTGGAAGCTTGGCTTATATTCAACAAGTAAACAAAATTACAGGGCCAGGTAACGATTATGTTGCAAAAGCTAAACAGTTGGTATTTGGAGACGTTGGAATTGAAGGTATGATTGCTGGTCCTTCAGAGATTTGTATTGTTGCAGATAATAAAACAGAACTTAATGAAATTACCACTTCAATATTAGGACAGTCAGAACATGGTAAAAATTCGCAAAGTATACTAGTTACAAAATATAAGGATTTAATTAAAAAAGTTCAAAAAGATCTTAATATCAATTTAAAAAAATTATCTAGAAAAAAAATTGTTTCAAAAAGTTTAAAAAATCATGGTCTTATCGTTCTTTGTCAAAATGATAATCAAATAATAGATGCTGTTAATGAGATTGCACCCGAGCATCTAGAGTTAAATATCTCTAATTATAAAAAATATATTAGCAAAATTTATAATGCTGGCAGCATTTGTATTGGTAAATTCAGCCCTATGGCAGTTACTGATTACAATGCAGGTAGCAACCATACTTTGCCAACATTAGGATCGGCAAAATTTTCCTCAGGACTAAACTTGAGCGAATTTTATAAAAAAATTAGCTATATAACTCTTTCAAAAAAAGGAGTTGAAAAAATTGGTGAAAGTGCGATACATCTTGCAAATTATGAAAGCCTAACGGCTCATATGTTAAGTATAAGATCTAGAATGAGGAGAAAATAAATTTGTCAAAACAAGATGTCTTGCAATTCAAAGGAAAGGTTGTTGAGATTTTAAAAAATGCTCAATTTAGAGTTTTATTGGAAAATGGGCATATTATAACTGCACATACAGCAGGAAAGCTCAGAAAAAACCGTATACGTATTTTAAATTCTGACAATGTTAATGTGGAAGTTACACCTTATGATTTGACAAAGGGTAGAATTATTTTTAGATTTTAAAAAAAAGGGCCTTTGGTATAGCTGGTGCGTACGTTAGACTGAAAATCTAAAAGACCAAGTTCGATTCTTGGAGGGCCCACCACATCACGAATTGCATAATATTTCATTAATTTATTTAATTTAAAAGATCTTTCTTTGATTTTATGAATATTATTAAGCTTGCAATCAATTTTAAAATCTACTAATTATCCGCTAGCTGAAGTTTAGCTAAGTTTAATACAATAAAGAAAGAGTAAAAATAAGTATGAGTACATTAAAAGGAAAAGTAAAGTGGTTCAACGGTAAGAAGGGCTACGGGTTTATAGAAAGAGAAGACGGAGAAAAAGATTGTTTCGTTCATGCAAGCGCAGTTCGTGAAGCAGGACTTCGTTTTTTGAATGAGAACGACGCTGTAGAATTTGAAATTCAGGACGGAGACAAAGGTCCAAGCGCAGTGAATTTAAAGAAAACATCTTAAAATTTATTTCATTTAAAACATTTGTATAGGGATAAGGTAGTTTAAAAGCTATATTTATTCCTATACAATTCATTCTTGCATTTTCATTTTAAGGTGTTATTTAACCTCCAATGATTAAAAAAAATAGAATATTCAGAACTGTACACAGACATCATAATTTTCATGCTGGCTGCATGCTAGCTATTTAATCATTTTATAAATTTAATTTTATCCACATTTAGTATAAAACAATAAGAGGAGCACGAGTAGCTCAGTTGGTTAGAGCAGCGGTTTGTGGAACCGAAGGTCGGCAGTTCGAATCTGCCCTCGTGTACCAAAAAATGGAAAAACAAAATAAATTAATTCCTAGTCTTGCAAAAGGTTTTAAGGATAGGCGGGGAAAAGAGTTGGCCCTTAAGAAAAAATTAATAAATACTATAGAACAAGTTTTTATTAACTATGGTTTTGAGCCGTTAGAAACCCCGCCTTTTGAAAAAAGCGAAAACATAGGTTCGTTTCTTGCTAACGATGAAACTAATCCTATGAGTGATGTGTTTTTATTTGAAGATGAAAAGGAATCTTTAACATTAAGATATGATTTAAGTGCCCCACTAAGCAGATTTGTTGCTCAAAATTTTAGGGATCTTATATTTCCTTATAAAAGATATGCATATGGAGATGTTTTTAGACAGGAAAAAGCTGATAGTGCTCGTTTCAGATCGTTTACTCAATTTGATGCAGATGTAATTGGTGATGCTAATGAAGCTCAAGTAGATGCTGAAATCTGTAATATCATTGCTGACTCATTTTTAAATTGCGGTCTTAACAAAAAACAATTTACCATAAATATATCTAACAAAAAAATTCTTCAGGGTTTATTAGCCGAACTTAAAGTTGAAGAACAAAAACAATATAGAGTTTTAAAGTCTATAGATAAATTAGACAGAATAGGTCCAAATGGAGTTAGTGAGTTATTAAAAGAAGGAAGAAAAGATAAATCTGGAGCATTTACTAAAGGTTGTGAATTATCTAACGAGCAAGTTTCAGCAATATTGAGTTTCTTGAATTTGAAAAAAATTAAAGAACTAAAAACAAATTTAAAAAATCCTCTTTCTGTCGAAGGTGTTCAAGAATTAGAAGAATTACTCGAGGTAATTTCATATGGTAATAATTTAGAATTAGTTAAAGTTGATGTTACAAAAATTAGAGGCTTAAGCTATTACAGTGGGTTTTTAGTAGAAACTAATCTTAATTTTAAAGCTAAAAATGCAAAAGGAAAAGAAATTGAATTAGGAAGCTGCGCGTCTGGTGGCCGGTATAATAATTTAATAGCAAGATTTAAAGGTGCAGACTACAAAGGAAGCGGAATGTCAATTGGAATTGACCGACTACTTTATGCTTTAAATCAATTAGAAAATGTAAAAGTTGATACAAAACAACCAGTATTAGTTTGTGTATTAGATCAAAAGTATATTCAACAATATTATAATATTTTAAATGAGCTAAGAACAAATGGAATTCAGTCTGAAATATATTTAGATAAAAATAAAAATCTAAAAAAACAACTTCAATATGCTGATCGAAAAAAGGTAAAATTAGCAATAATTTCTGGTGAAAATGAATTTAATGAGAATAAATTAGTTATAAAAAAATTAACTTCTTCAAAAGAAAATGATCAAATTTTTATAAATAGAAACGATCTAATCAATGAAATCAAAAAACTTATCTGAAAATATCCTTAGATTGGTAAAGGCTAAGGGGTTTAAATTTATAGAGTTGGATTCTGTAATTGAAACAAATCATATTGTTGAAAGATCAGGCGAATCTTTCAGAAGATTTATTTTTTCATTTAATGATCAAAATGGTAATGAACTTTGCTTAAGACCCGATCTAACAATTGCATCTTGCCTTAGATATTTAAATGAAAAAGTTAAAGGGACAGCAAAGGTACATTATTATGGCCAAGCCTTTAGGAAGAATTTAAACAAAACTGATCCGATAATAAGAAATCAAATAGGCTTTGAAATTATTGGATCTAAAAATGAAAAAAAAGATGATAAACAAATCGTTGAGACATCTCTTAAATCTTTATCAAAATTTAAATATTCATCGGGCAATTTAGTTATAGGAAATGTTGAAATATTTAAATTGCTATTAAACAAACTTGATATTCCAAAAAGATGGAGACTAAGATTAAAGAGACACTTTTGGAGAGAAAGTTATTTTAATGATTTACTTAAAAGATTAGAGACCAATTCAGATGTAGACCCAACGATTGTTGAAATTGATAAGAAAAAATATCAAAGAATGTTAAAGGATGATCAATCAAGACAAATCGCAGGAAGATCAGTTAATGAAATTTTAGCAAGATTTAGTAATAAAATTAAAGATCCAAGACGTACAAAAAAAGGAAGAAATGTTTCAAAAATTATAAAAGAATTTCTAAAAATAAACTGCCCAATAGATCAAGCTGCAAATAAGTTAAATCTATTTTTTAAAAAAAATAAAATTAATCTAAGAGTTCAAGAAAATTATTTTCCAATTACTAAAAATAAGCTCTCTAAATTAAATATAAAATTTTCCTCATCTTTTGGAAGAGAGCTTGAATATTACACAGGCATGGTTTTTAAGATTGATATTAAATCTAAATCAAAAAAAATTAACATAATCAACGGTGGTAGATACAATAATCTCATAGCTGATCTTGGATCCTCTAAAATAATACCAGCTGTTGGAGCGGCTATTAACTTAAATAATTAGATGATTAAAATAGGAATACCAAGCAAAGGCAGACTTAGAAAAGATACTTTAAAAGTATTTGGTAAGAAAAAACTAAAAATTTTATCTGAAAGAGGCGAAAGAGATTTATTTGGATTTATTAAAAATTATAAAAATATCAAAATAATCTATCTTCATGCAAGAGAGATAGTCGAAAGACTTGGTGATGGATCATTAGATATTGGATTTTCCGGATATGATTTACTTAAAGAAAGTGAAATTAATATTCAAAAGAAAATAATTGTTAAGAAAAGATTTAATTTTGGCAATGCAACATTAGTGATTGCTATTCCCAATGAATGGATTGATGTTCAAACAATAGCTGACCTTGAGGAAATAGCTTTTGAATTTAAGGATAAAAAGAAGAGCAGGTTAAGAGTTGCAACCAAATATCCTAATTTAACAAGAGAATTTTTATTTTCCAAAGGAGTTACTCAATTTAAATTAGTTAAAAGTCTTGGTGCTACAGAGATTTATCCTTTCACAGGATCATCAGAGATTATTACCGATATCACTTCAACCGGAGAAACATTAAAGGCAAATAATTTAAGAGTTTTAAAAGATGGCGAAATACTTAAATCACAAGCATGTTTAATGATTTCTAAAAAAAGTCAAAAAATAAAAGGTTTAAAAAGGATTTTAAGTATACTTTCTAAGTAAATTACCAAAAGTTGATTTCTGGTTAATCACGTATATCCTACGAATCATGGACAGTTTATTAATAATATTAGTTGGTGTTTTAATATTAATTAGCTTAGTTATTTTATATTTCCAGCTTAAGGCTAAACCTAAGCAAGAAGAAAACCCTACCGAAAAAATTCAAGAAGAAATAAATTCGTTGAGAAACTCATTAAATGAGTCTTTTGGCTCTATGTCCAAAGACATGGCAAAAGATTTTACTGCTTCATTTGGATCAATGACTAAAGAAATAGCAAAAGATATGACGGGAGCATTAACTAAAGTGGATGAAAAAGTTGCCGCTTTTAATACCCAGGTAGAGAATTTAAATAAAAGCCAAGAAGGCATAACCAAAGTTTTAGCAGGAGTTAAAAAATATGGAACTCTTGCTGAATTTTCATTAGATGCTTTAATAAAAGATTTATTACCTGTCTCTCAATACCTGACTAATGTTAAGATGAAAGAGGATACAGGTGAAAATGTTGAATTTGCCATAAAACTCCAAGGAGATGTTTTAGTTCCAGTAGATAGTCACTTTCCTGTAGAAAAATTCAAAGCTATCGATGATGCCTATCAAGCAGATGATAAAAAAGCAGCAGCAGAAGCTAGAACAAAATTAGCAAGAGCATTTAGAGACAAAGCTAAGAGCGTGAATGAGAAATATATAGTTCCTCCAAAAAGTACAGATTTTGCAATAGTTTATGCCCCAACTGAAAGTTTATTCTCAGAATTAACTTCATATCAAGATCCAACAACAAAAGAATTATTGACCCAGGAATTAATGCAAAAATATAAAGTTGTTATCTTAGGACCTAATACTCTTTCAGCTTACTTGCAATCTTTGCATATGGGTTTTCAAACATTAAAAGTTCAAAAACATGCAACTGAGATTTATGATCATTTAAAAACAATTAGTACTAGATTTTCAAAACATTTTGAGGGCGTTATTCTTCTTAGAAAAAAATTAGAAGAAGCCATGAGTGTTGTTGATAAGTTTGGTACAGATGCAAGATCAATTACAAGAACCTTAGAAAACATAAAAGATCCCGGTCAAATTGAAATAGCAGCTAAAGATGAGAATGTAGAAAAATTTGAAGATCACTCAAAACAGCTTAAAAATTAATTTCATTTTCAATTTAAATACACTTATAAGAGATTCTATGAAGTGGAATAATAAATTTAATTATCCAAAATCATCAAGATCTATTGAAGATGGAATGCGAAAGTATTTATTTGGAAAAGAGAAATTGCCAAGTGTTACTTCTATTTTACAAGCTACTAAATCAGAAGAAGATAAAGCATCTCTAGAATTGTGGAAACAGAGAGTGGGACATGTAGAAGCTAATAAAATTAAAAATGAAGCTTCAAGTAGAGGCACTTCTATGCATTCTTATATTGAAGATTTTTTAAGAGGAAGAATTAATGAAAGTTTTTTTGAAAGCAATGAACGGTATAAAAATATGGCAAAAGAAATAATAGAAAAAGGAATTAAAGGAAAGTTAGAAGAGATTTATGGAATGGAGACAACTTTGCATTATCCAGAGAAATATGCCGGTACAGCCGATCTAGTTGGGATTTACCAAGGACAAGAAGCTATTATAGATTTTAAACAAGCAAATAAACCAAAAAAGGTAGATTATATACAAGATTATTTTCTTCAACTTGGAGCTTATACCCTAGCTCACAATGTTGTTTATAAATCAAATATTACTTCAGGAGTGATTTTATTGTGTACTGTGGATAATTTATTTCAAGATTTTAAAATTGAAGGTGCAGAATTAGAAATGTATCAAAATTTATTTTTAGGAAGAGTAAAAAAATTTATTGAGATGAATAATATATCTTGACTTTTGTTTGCCAGTTCTTACAAGAGATATTACTAACTAGAAGCTACTTGTTTAGATGCAAATGGTTTAGTTCTAAAAAAACTACACAAATTCCCATTAAAACAAAGCTTTTTAAAGGATAATGAAATTATGAATTTAGTTATATGGGATATTGAGTCATCAAGTGCTAGTACTGATTTTGGGAGCATAATTGAAATTGGAGGCATATTAGTTGACGAAAACTTTAATGAAAAAGATAGATTTAACCTAAGATGTAGATTGCCAGAGGGAGAAATTCCTCAAGCAATGGCTCTTATAATTAACAAAACAAGCGTTAAACAACTAACTCAAGTTAATTTAAGTCATTACCAAATGCTTGGTGAAGTTGAAAAAATATTCAAAAAATGGAGTCCAGCAATATTCCTGGGATGGTCAAATATTGGGTTTGATGACGAGATGATTAGGAAAGAATTTTTTAAAAACATTAGATATCCTTATATTACTAACGCTTCTCCAAACAAGAGGCATGACGGTATTAATATAGCAAGAGCCGCATATGCAATTGATCCAAATATATTACAGACAGAAATTAATGAAAAAAATAATCCTGTATTTAAACTTGAATCTTTAAGCAGAATGAATGGATTTGATTCTAGCGATGCTCACTCAGCCTTTTTTGATGCAACGCTTACTATGAAAATACTGAAATTGATAAAGAAAAAACAGCCTCAAACTTGGGATACTTTTTTAAAAACATCTAATAAATCAGATACCGAAACTATCTTTAAAAAAGAAAATATTATTACTTTAAATGAATATTTTTATGGAAAATCTCGTCTATATTTATGTGCACCTTTACATCCCAAACACTGTATTCATCCAATATATCAATGGGGTCAAGCCGTAGATTTGAAAGTTGATGTAGAACTTTTACTAAATATGTCAATTAATGAATTAAAAGTAGAAATGAAAAAAACACCAAAATTTTTAAGAACAATAAGATCCAATAAAGCACCCATAATTATTGAAGCTGAATATGCCATGAAAACAGAACCGTACAACGCAATGGATCCCAATTTAATCAAGAAAAGAGCTAAATTAGTTAAAGAAAATGAAAAGTTTTCACAAAATATTCTTACAGCATTAAGAGAAATAGCAGAAGAAAAGGAACAATTAAAATCCCAAGAAGATATATATGCAGAAGAAAGTATTTACACTAAATTTACCTCAAACAAAGACACCGCACTTTTTCCAGCTTGGCATTCTGCATCCTGGAAAGATAAGCTTAGTTTGTTAGATAAATTTGATGACAAAAGGCTAGTAGGTTTTGGGAAAAAAATAATTTATCAAGAGGCGCCCGAAGTATTACCTAAAGATATGCTTAAATCAATCAAGAGAGAAATAGCAAAGAGAATCTTAAGTAAGGGATATGAAAAATGGTGGACTGTACCTACTTGTTTTAATGAAATAGATACATTGCGAGACAAATATACAAATGAAAATGATCAAGAAAAATTAAAATTTTTGGATGAACTTAATGATCACGTTATGTCAATACAAAAAAAATATGAAAATGCTTAGTGTGGATAATTTTAATTTATTATTTTTACTAGTTGAATTAACGATATAAATTTATATATAAAGCTTATGGCGACAGTAAAAGTAAATGATGAAAACTTTGATACAGAAGTTTTAAAATCTTCAAAACCAATTGTAGTTGATTTTTGGGCAGAATGGTGCGGACCATGCAAAATGATTGGCCCAATTTTAGAAGAAATATCAAATGAAATGACCAATGAAGTTACAATTGCTAAACATAATATTGATGAAGAGCCAAATACTCCAACTAAATACGGAGTAAGGGGAATACCAACAATGCTAATGTTTAAAGATGGAGAGTTGAAATCAACTAAAGTAGGCGCCACTCCAAAATCAGATATTATTTCTTGGATAAAAGAAAATATTTAATTTAAGTTTAAAACTTCTCCAGCAAGATATAAAGATCCAGTTATTAAAATAATATCATTGTTAGATACAAGTATTGATTTAATTGCATCTTGTATTGATTTTTTATAATTAATATTAGGAAATCTATTCAATTTTTGTTTTAACTCTTGTCCTGTAATTGCATTAGGTTGATTTGGTATATCGATTGTTGTTAATGATGTAATATTCTTAAAATAATTCATATATTCATTATGATCTTTATTAGACATCATACCCAAAATTATATGTTTGTTACAATTCAAACTTTCTAAATATTTATTTAATACTTTTGCACCAAGAGGGTTGTGTGAACCATCAATAAAAATTTTGTTATTTTTGCACAAATCTTTTATTCTACCATTATTAATTTCTTGTAGTCTTGCGACACTTTTAATTTTAGTTATTCCATTATTGATATGTCCATCTTCTATCTGCAATTTAAGGCTTCTAAGAGTTGCTATGGCAGTAGCAATATTTTCAATTTGAAATTCTCCTATAAGATTAGATTTAGGAAGCTTTAATCCGCCAATTTCATCTTCATAATAAATAAATCCATTTTCATTTTCTGAGCAACTGAATTGCTCATTAAATATAATTTTTTTTGAAGTATTTGATGATATATTTTTTTTGATCATATTTAGAGTTTCTTTATTAGTTTGTCTAGCAATGATAATGTTTGAATTTAATAAAGATGAAGTTTTTTCATAAACTATTTTTTCAATTGTTTTTTCATTTTTAGGAAGCCAATCTAAATGATCTAAACCTATAGTGGTTACAATAGTCGCTAAGTTTTCTTTTATAATGTTTGTTGCATCAAAACGATGAAATAACCCACTTTCGATAAGATTGATATTATCGAAGTTTTTTGCATGATGAAAATAAGCAGCTGTTAATATTTCAAAATAAGTAATAGGTTCGCCAGCGTTAATTTCTTCTACTTCAGTTAATAATTTTGCAAGATTATCATCTGAAATTTCTTTATCGTTAAAAACAAATCTCTCATTAATTTTTTGGATATGTGGACTTGTATAAATATTAACCTTTATATTGGCTTCTTTAAGAATTGCTCTTATGGCTTGAATTGTGGAATATTTTCCATTGGTACCCACAATAGAAATACATTTTAATTTTTCTTGCGGATTGCCTAATTTTTTACAAAGATTTTGAACTCGGTCTAGACTTAAGTCTATTTCTTTAGGATGCAGCTTTTGTAAACGGCTCAATATTTTCTGAAGTTTCATTTAAATTTTCTGAATTTACCTCAGATTGTTTCTTTAGCAATATTGATAAAATATTACTAATGTCTTTTCTTAAGTCTTTTCTATGAACAATTCTGTCAACAAAGCCATGTTTTTCACAAAATTCTGAAGTCTGGAAGTCCGGGCTTAACTCTTCTTTTACAGTAGCCTGAATTACTCTTTTTCCTGCAAAAGCTATTAAACAGCCTGGCTCTGCAAAATGAATATCCCCTAGCATTGCAAATGATGCGGTTATTCCACCGGCAGTTGGATCAGTAAAACAAACGAGATAAGGAAGTTTATTTTTTTTAAGTTCATTAATTGCAAGTGTTGTTCTTGTCATTCCAGCAAGTGCTATAGGGCTTTCAAACATTCTTTGACCACCTCCACAAGGAAAAAAAACATATGGAGTTTGATTATCTATAGCATGTTGAACTCCATAAATTATAGCTTCAGATTCTGCTGCTCCACAAGACCCTCCGATAAAATCAAAGTTAATTGCACCTGCGGTAATTTCTATTCCGTTAACCATGCCTGCTGCAATCATTACAGCACAATTTTGATTAGTTTTCTTTCTGGCTATTTTTAATCTATCTTTATATGATTTTGTATCCACCCAATTTAATGGATCATCAGCTGGTTGTGGAGTTTCTATAATTTCGTAAGCATTTTTTCCAAAGAAAATATCAAATCTTTGTCTACAAGAAATTCTATGATGTTTGCCGCATGAATTGCATACCCAAAAATTATTTTCTAAATCTTTTTTTAAAATTGGACCTTTGCAACAACTTGTCCAATCTGAATTTTCAATTTCTTCTTTTGAAGACCTTTTTCTTAAAACTTTCTTTATTTTTTCACCAAGGCCAATTGCTTTTGTTAACCAATTCATTAGTTTAATTTGTTAATTAATTTTTTACAGTAATCGTTTATAAAGTTGGCAACAATATGTTTATCCATAGCTTCACTACTTTTTTTTTGTATTTCATTCACTATAGCTGAACCTAATACAATTCCATCGGCTTTTGATTTAGAAAACGCCTTAACATCATCTTCGTTTTTTATACCAAAACCCGATACTACAGGAATAGTTGTATATTTTTTTATTTTTTCTATTTGTAAATTTACCTTATCTAAATTGGCCGATTTAACTCCTGTCTGACCTTCAACATTTACACTGTAAATAAAACCTTCCGCATCTTTAACTATTTCTTTTATTCTTTCATCTGAAGTAGTGGGTGTAATTAATTTTATTAATGCAATATTTTCTTTTTTTAAAGAATCTCTTAGTCGTTTTTCTTCAACTACATCTGATGGTAGATCTACACAAATTACAGCATCAATAATACCAGTTATATCTTTTGCAAATTTTTCAATTCCATAAATAAATAAATTATTAAGATATCCCATTAAACAAAGACCGATTTCAGAGTTGTAATCTCTAATTTTTTTTGAAATATCAATTATTTTTTTGAGATTAATACCTTTATTAATACTTTCTATATTAGCTAGTTGAATTATTGGCCCATCCGCTTGAGCTTCAGCATGTGGAAATGAAATTTCATGAATATGAGAACCTGAATTTGTAATAGCTTTTGCTATTTCTAAACTACTTTCTTCATCAGGATATCCTCCCACAGAAAAACTTACAAAAGCTTTTTTATTTTCAGCTTTTAATTTATCAAAAATTTTTTGAATTCTATTTGTCAAGCTTGTCACCTAACATTTTTTCAGCGGTATCTATATCTTTATCGCCTCTCCCGCAAATATTACAAACTAGAATTTTTCCAGGCATTGTTTTTGCTAACTCAATAGTCTTAGCTAAAGCAAAAGATGGTTCAAAAGCAGGCAATATTCCTTCTGTCTTGCAAAGTATCTGAAACGCCTCAAAAGCTTTCTCATCAGTTGCATATGTATAATTTACTCTTCCAATACTTTTTAAATATGCGTGTTCAGGACCTGCTGAGTAAAAATTAATTCCGCTTGCTAAAGAGCTTGTTGGAAGTGTTTCAGAGCCGTCTTCAGATTGTAACATAAAACTTTTAAAGCCTTGCATGATACCAACAGAACCATTAGTTAGCGCCGCACTATTTTCTGCTTCTACCCCATACAACTCCACTTCTTTATCATCTAAAAACTCGTGAATAGCACCTATTAAATTACTTCCTCCACCTATGCATGCTATAATTGCGTCAGGCAATCTTTTCTCTTTTTCTAAAATTTGTTTTTTAATTTCCTTTCCAATTATTGATTGGGCGTATTGAACAATTCTTGGAAATGGGTGGCTGGCAATCGCTGACCCACAGCAATAAAAAGCTTCTGGATCACTAGACCAAGCTTTTAATGCGGCAGTACATGCATCTTTCAAAACTCCTTTTTTTCCTGTACCATCAACACATTCCACAACTTTTGAACCAAATAATTTTGCTTTTAAAACATTTGTGGATTGTTTTATTATATCGTCTTTCCCCATATAACCGACGCATGGCAGATTAAATTTAGCACAACAAGCAGCAGTTGCTATTAAATGAGCTCCAGCTCCTGTTTCACACAGAACTTTTGTTTTACCCATATATCTTGCTAGCAATATTTGAAAAAGAGCATTATTTACTTTGTGCGCCCCTAAATGGTTAAGATGATCAGACTTTAAATATATTTTTGCTCCACCAATTTTATTAGTTAATTCTTCAGCAAAGTAAAGAGGGTTTGGTCTACCAACCCATTCTTTTAAATAGTATTCAAATTCATCAATAAAACTTTTATCATTAATAGCTTGTTCAAATGCTTTTTCTAACTCTATTAGATTGGGCATTAATATTTCCGGAGCATACCTGCCTCCAAATTCTCCAAAATAACCTTTTTCATTTGGTCCATTTTTTAGTGAGTTTTTTAATGAATTTTGAGACATACGTTAATTATTATGGACTGAATTTAATAATTTATCAATTTTATTAATGTCTTTTACTCCTTTTTCTTTTTCAAGCGCACCGGACAAATCCAATATATAGTTCTTTGTATTTTTAAAATTAGAAATATCTTCTATTTTTATATTTCCAGCAATCATTTTTGAGATTTTATTTGGTACAGATTCTATAAATTTATGATTAAATCCAATAGATTTTTCATATCCTTTACCATCAAATAATATAATATCTGATATAGTTTCATATTTTTTGTATTGATTTACATCATCTTTATTATTTATTGTAAGAGCTGAAATAATTTTAATTTTATATTTTTCTTTTATTAATTTTGTTGTTTCAGGGTTAACATCATAGAGTTGATAGTAGTCAAACTTAAGATTTTTTATCATCTCTAATATTTCATCATCAGGATTTACAAGTACTGAAACAAAATTAATTCCTTTTTTATCAATATTAATAAGTTCTTTTAATTTTTCGAATTCAACATATCTTTTTGATTTCTTATAATTTGTGACAAATCCTATGAATTGAGGTGGGTAAGGATGTTCAATAATATAGTTTAAAGTTTTGAGGTCAGTGACCCCACATATCTTTATACCTTTAATCATTGACTTAAATGATCAACTAACTTTTTAATATTATTTTTTATATTTCCTCGAACCAAAGATCTTCCCATAACAACAGCATTTACTTTATTTTTCTTTAATGCTTCATAAGGAGTAACCACTCTAGCTTGGTCATCTGCTTTATCTCCAGAAAGTCTTATGCCTGGTGTTACAATGAATAAATTTTTATATTTTTTTTTTACAAATTTTGCCTCTTTTGCTGACAACACCGCACCATGCAAACCAGCTTTTTTAATTAAACCTACTTGCTTTAAAACCAATTGATTCAAAGTTTTTGTATGACCAATTTCCTTTAAAGATTTATTGTTTAGGCTTGTTAATACAGTCACACCTAAAACTTTTAAATTTTTGTTAGTTATCGTAGCTTTTTTTTTTACTGCTTTTAACATCTCCAATCCACCATTTACATGAACTGTAATATATCTGCATTTTTTTAGATCTTTTAAAGAGTCTATTGCTGATAATGCTGTTTGCTTAATATCGTTGATTTTTAAATCCAAAAAGAAATTGTTATTAAATTTTTCTAAAAACTTTCTGCCTTTTTTGCTGTAAAAAAATTGTAAACCAAATTTTGGTATTATTTCTAACTTTTTTGTTTTTGTTTGATTAATTATTTTTTTAACAAGATTTAGATTGGAAGTATCACAAGCAATAAAAATTTTATTCTTTTTCATTTATTTTTTTTGTCCAAGCTTTAGAAGTTTTAAACAATATTTTTTTTTTTTCAGGTGTATTAACTTTTTCATTTGTTTTCGGATTTCTTGATATTCTTGCATTTTGAATTCTAGTTTCAATTGTAAATACATCTCGCAATTCTACTCTTTCTCCTCTTTTAAGAGAATTAATCATTTCGTATAGGGTTATATCTATTAAACGTATAAGATCTTTGCGTAGGAAATTTGGATATGAATCTGCTAGTTCTTTTATTAAGTCTGATTTTGCAACTGGCAACTTTTTTATTTATTATTAATCTTTATTTTTTTTTATATCATCTAGTTGATCAGAAAGCGATGAAAAAGGTAAATTTTTGCCGCTCAATGGACTAGAATGTTCTTTTATAGCTTTAGCGTTCATCAGCTCCTCAAGCAATTTAATACTTAAACTTGCTTTTCTTTTATTAAAATTTAATTCAGCAATTGCAGCATCAATTCTCTCTCCGCCAACAAAACGTGATGGTCTGGCATCAGCTGAACTTACTGCGATTTGTGATTTTTTAATTAATAATTGTAAATCAGAACCTTCTGGTTTTACCATTAAACCTTTATTGTCTGATGATATTACCTGGATAGTTATAGTATCATTTACTTTCTTATCCTTAAACCAATCAAATGGATCTTTTTCTAATTGTTTCAATCCAACTCTAATTTTTGACTCGTCTTTGTTTATTTCTAAAATTTTAACTATTAATTTAATACCTTTTTTATATTTTTTTAGTTCTTCTTCTGGTTTATCAGCATAAGAAAGATCATTAGCATGTAAAAATCCGTCTATATCATAATTTCCTAGTTTTACGTAAACAGCATATTCATTTGTGTTTGTAACTATACCTTCTATTTTCGATCCAACTGGATGTTTTTTTTCTAGAGATGAATAAGGATTTTCAATTGTTAGTTTATGTGAAATTGCCACTCTTCTTTTTTCTTTATCAATTTCTGTAATAATACAATCGACAAGATCACCTACTTTAAATATTTTTTTTGCAGATATATTTTTTTTTGTCCAACTAATTTCGCTTGAATGAAGTAAGGTGCTTAGACCTGGTTCAAGTTCACAAAAACACCCATAATCCGCAATCTTAACAACTTTTACCTTATATTTTTTCCCCTGTTCGTAATTTGAGATATGCTCAAATGGATCAGGTGAAAGTTGTTTAATTGAACATCCTATTTGTAGTTTTGATTCATCAATTGAAATTACTTTTAAATCGTGCTTTTCGCCAATATTAAAAATTTCATCTGGGTGGTTTACTCTAGAGTATGAAATTTCTTGAAGATGAACCAAGACATCAATTTCATTATTAACTTCAAAAAAACACCCAAAAGAAGAGTAGCCTTTGACAACCGCATCTTTAATGATGTCTCCAACTTTAAATTTTGCTACTATTTTTGCTTTATCTTCTTTTTTACTTGAAGAAACAATTTGTCTTCTAGATACACAGGCATTTCCTCTTAATTTGTCTAATTTAATAATTGCAAATTTTTGTTCTACCCCAATTAAATGATCAATATTTTTCATTGGTTTATCTGATATTTGTGAACCTGGGCAAAACATTAATGATTCTGTTTCAACGTGTTCTACAATAACCCCACCTTTACACTTTGAGATTATTTTTCCATTAATAGATTCGTTGTCATCATATGCTTTTTCCAATTCATACCAACCTTTAATTTTTTTTGCTTTTTGTGCAGACACTATTACATCACCATTTTTGTCTTCAATCTTTTCCAATAAGACCGAAATTATTTTTCCTTCTGCAATTTTATTTTGCATACCAATCATTTTCATTTCATTAATATCTATTACAGGCTCACTTTTTAAACCTGGAATAAATAAGAAAATATATTTTTCTGTAATTTTAGTGATTTTACCTTCAATTACCTTTCCTTCTTCTATTTTGTTCTTTGATAATTGAGAGTTTAGTAATTTTTCGAATTGCTGACTAGCTGGAGAAGATAAGTCTTTGTAAATTTCCATTAAGCTTTTAATTTCCTATCCATAATATCTTTAATTTTCATAAAGCACGCTTTCTTACTTAATTTAGTTGTATTAATCAAGATTGAATCTTTTGTTTTTTTTAGAGGACCATGTTTTCTTTCGCGATCAGATTTATCCCTATTTTTAAGGCTTTTAAGCACAATATTTAAATTAATTTTTTTATTTAGATTTTTTAATTCCTTATATCTCCTTTTCGTACGCTCTTTAAGACTTGCTGTTATAAAAAACTTAAACATTGCATCTCTAACTTGAACAGTAATTATGTCTCTTCCGTCAAGTACAGAGCCCGCATATTTCAACGGAGGAGCATAAGCACATTTTTTTTGAAATTGATGAACTATATCTCTTATTTTTTTATCTTTAGCAATAATTGATGCTGAAGTTGCCACTTTATCAGATAATAAGTTTTTATTTTGTAAACTACTCATATTTAAATTTTTGATTTTTTTTCTAATTAAAGAATAGTTGAATTTTTTAGGATTTTCCAATTTCAGTTTACCAATAAGCCTATATATGCGACCGGTGTCAAGATGTTGAAGGTTGTAATGTTTGGCTATTAACTTGGCTTGAGTACCTCCTCCAGCGGCAGCAGGAGAGTCGATTGCGACAGTAATAATATCTTTTCGTTTTTTCATTTTATATTTGCCCCAAGATTTTTTAAAACATTTAGAAATTTTGGAAAAGATGTATTAATAGAATCTTTATCATTTATTTTCCAATTTCCGCCCAATGTTAGGGCGGCAATACACGACATCATAAAAATTCTGTGGTCTTTTAAAAAATTTTTTACGTGAAAGTTTCTTTTTAAATCTAGATTAGGTTTCCCGTATATTTTAATATCATCTTTATTTCTTAAAACTTTTATTCCAATCATTCTTAAAAATTTGATTGCTATATTTAATCTAGGACTTTCTTTTTTGTTTAATTCTCCCAATTTTTTAAAAGTTGATATTCCTTTTGTTTTTGTGCCTACAACAAGAAAAACTAATAATAATTCATCTATAGCAAAGCTGTTTAAGCTCGAGGGACAATTGATTGGTTTTAATATTTTTGAACTTTTTACAAAAATATCTGCAGTCGTTTCACCTTTATAAATTCTTTTATTTTTAAAAGTTATTTTGGCGCTCATTATTTTTAAAATTATTATAAGACCAATTCTACTTTTATTTATATTTACATTTTGAATTGTAATTTCTGAATTTTTTGAAAGTAAAGTTAGAACAATAAAAAAAGCACTTGAACTGATATCCCCAGGAATTGAGTAGTTAAAAGCATTGTATTGCTGTAACCCTTTTACCTCAATTAAATCAAACTCTTTATTTGATTTTACTTTAATTGGAATCTTCAAATATTTAAATAGCAGTTCCGTGTGGTTTCTACTTTTTTTAGCACGTATAAATGTTGTTCCAGGAGTATTCAATGCAGCAAAACAACAGGCTGTTTTTATTTGAGCGGAACCAATATTTTCTACATAATTTATAGGTCTAAGAAATTCAGTTCCTTGAATTTTTACCGGCAAGCAATTGTTTTTTGATTTTATATTGGCTCCAAAAAGTCTTAAAGGTTTTACAACTCTAGAAAAGTCTCTTTTTGATAAGCTTTTATCGCCAATCAATTTAATTTTTTTATCAGTTTTAATAAGCAAAGAAAGTATAAGTCTACCAAGTGTTCCAGAATTTCCAGCATTAATTACTGTATTATTTTTAGGATTAAAACCATTTAAGCCAAAACCATAAATTTCATAACAATTTTTTTTTTTTTTATAATTTATTCCAAGCTTTTTAATGGTCTTTAGTGTGTTTAAAACATCCTCAGACTCAAGAAGATTTGAAATTTTTGAAATACCTACAGCTTGAGAAGCTAGCAAAACAGTTCTTATTGATAAGCTTTTGTCTGAACTAACTTGGATTATTTTATTATACGGAGGTATTTTTTTATCAATACAAATATGTTTTTGCATTTAGAAATTAATTTATTTTAAATTCTTCACCAAAATATACCGATCGAGCCTGTGTATTATTTATTATTTCATGCGGGCTTCCAGATGCAATAATTTTTCCATTTGACAAAACTATTGCTCTATCAACGCATGTTAATAAATCTCGTGCGTTGTGATCACATACAATAATTGACATTTTTTCTATTGATTGTAAGTTTACAATAATTTCTTGTATCATCTTTATTGATAAAATGTCTAAAGCTGCGTAAGGTTCATCCAGCAATAATATCTCAGGATCATTAATTATAGCCATTCCTATTGCCAACTTTCTTCTCTCACCCCCGGATAGATGTTTTGCTTTTACATTAAAAATTGAATCAAATCCAAAATGACCTACAATTTTATCAATCTTAGAAGTCCTCAAATTTTTTTCTTTTATATGTATTTCAGCGACTGCTGTTAAATTTTCCAAAACAGTTAAATCATAAAAATATCCACCATATTGAGGACAATATGATAAATGAAATTTGCTTGATCTTTCATGAATTGGAAAATTTGTGCAGTCAATACCATTCAATAATATTTTTCCACTTTTTGGTTGTTCAATATTCATGATTATTTTAAATATTGTGCTCTTACCAACCCCGTTTGGACCTAGTAATCCTAATACTTCTGAACGATTAACTTTAAATGATATATCATTTAGAATTCTTCTCTTATCATAGAACATAGAAATTTTATCTAATTGAAGTAAAGTTTCTTGTTCCTTAAAGTTTTTAATTCTAAATTTCTTTATAACTGCCATTAATTTATTTTTACTGTTACTTTGTTTTTTTTATTGTCCGGATTAATATTGATAACTTTTGTATTAATGTTTAGAATAATTTTTCCTGCTTTCATTATAGACTGTGGATCTGTTACTACAACATTATTGTATGCTATTGCAATATTTGTTTGCATATCTACATCAAAATAGTCGCAAGTGATTTCTTTATCTTCGTAATTAATCACTACATTCTGATAAAAATTTGAGCTTAAATTAGAAGAGTTATATTCAGCAAAGTCAGATACTATATAGATTGTTGATCTTACATTAGATGTTATAATGCCTCTAACATTGTTGAGACCTAATATATTATTATCTTCTGAATTTGTTCTTCCGGAGGTGGCTAATATTTTATATTTATTTCCACTTTTATCAGTTGTTAAATACTCAATATCTTTTATCATGTTATTGATTTTAGGTTTATTTGGTTTTATTTTTTTTTTGAGATTAACGTTTTCTTTTATTACTTCTTTTACTTCTTTTACTTCTTTTACTTCTTTACTCATATTTATTTCTGTTTTCACACTTGGTTCATCAGATAAAGTCTTAGTTTCTTTTTTTTTAGGCTTGTTTATATCTATTTCTGTTTGAATTTTTTTTTCATTATTTTCTAAAGAAATTTTGTTGTTATTTGCAAAATAATTAAAATAAACACCACCTAAAATAATTACGATTATTAATATTATAATAACTTGAATTAGAGATTTTAAGGACATTTAGCTTATATTTGCCTTTAAAATATTATGTATATGAATTATTCCAATAGTTTTATTTTTTTGATTTTCTTTATGAACGCATAGACTTGTAATTTTTTTTGCATTCATAATTGAAAGTGCTTGAGCTGCAAGTGTATTTTTATCAACACTAACTGGGTTTTTTTTCATTACTTTTTTTATTGTTAATTTTTGAAAATTTTCATATTTTTGACTTAATCTTTTTAAGTCGCCATCAGTTAAAATTCCTGTTGTGATGTTTCTTTTTTTTATTAATAGCACCCCTAAACCTTTACTTGTTATTGTGTTAAGAGCATCTTTCATCGTGGTATTTTCTTTAACAAAAGGAATTTTATTTCCTGTAAACATCAAATCGTTTACAGTTTTAAGTTTTACCGAAAGAGATCCTCCTGGATGAAATTTTTTAAAATCTAGTTCTCCAAAATTATTATATCTCATACAAGTAATTGCAATTGCGTCACCTAAGGCCAGTTGTATTGCAGTTGTAGAAGTAGGAACTATATTTCCCAGGTCTGCCTCTTTTACAGATGGTAATAAAAATTTAATATCTGAGTTTTTGTAAAGAATAGATTTTTTTTTTGATGTAATACCAATTAATTTAATATTTTTATTTCTAGATGTATACTGAATTATATTTTTAAGTTCTTCACTTTGTCCACTTAAACTTATTAATATTACAATATCATTAGAAGTTATTTGTCCCATATCTCCATGGCTAGCATTGGAAGCATCTAAGAAAAAAGATGGAATTCCTATTGATGAATTCATTGCGGCCCACTTTTTGCCTATAATTCCACTTTTACCAACTCCAGATATTATTATTTTGCCATTTCTACAATTTAAAATTGTTTTTACTATTTGATTAAAAGAATTTCCAATAGATGATTTTAATTTTTTTAAAGCATAAATTTCATCTTGAATTACATTTTTTGCGATTAATTGGATCTTTTTATTTTTCATTTAATGAGACCAAATATCTTCTTTGAAAGAGGCAAAATCTAGTTCAACTCTTGTTGGAAGAAATTTTATAGTTTTGTTATATAAATCTAACCGATTTTCTCTGATTAAAATTTTATAAAGACCTTCGTAAATTTTATGAAGATAAACAACATCGTTAGCACAATATTGAAGTTGTTTTTTTGATAGATCTCCACCAAAATCTGAAGTTTGTAATTGTTTACTTACATCAATACTCATAAATTCTTTAATTAAATCCTTTAGACCATGTTTATCAGAATAACTTCTAGCAATTTTGCTCATTATTTTAGTACAAGCAATTTTGTTAACATTAATATTTAAATATTTTTTTATAAACAACAGGTCGGCTCTTGCGTAATGAAATATTTTATTTATTTTTTCGTCGACCAATAACTTCTTAAGGTTGGGAGCATTGTATTTATCTTTATTTAGCTGAATTATATGAGCATCATTATTTCCAGATGAAATTTGAACTAAGCACAGCCTATCTCTTTCAACGTTTAAACCCATGAACTCACAATCTATTGCAATATTGTCACTAAAATGTATTTGGTCTGGTAAATCTTCTTTATGTAATTTAATATCTAAATCCATTGATGGAATATATATATGAAACCTAAAGAAATTCTAGTTTTCGGTGCTACTGGCCAAATAGGCAGACACTTAATAAGAAAGTTAACGAAAAATAACTATAAAGTTGTTGCCGTTACAAGAAATATTCATCAAAAAGGATATATCTTAAAAACCCAAGCAAATCCTGGATATCTTGAGATTGTAGAATTAACTTACTTTAATATAGAAAAGATAAAGAATTTAGTGAAGGAATGCTCAATATGTATTAACTTAATTGGAATATTATTTGAAAAAAGAAAAAATTTTTTTAAAAATATTCATACAGACTTTCCAGATCTTCTATCAAAATTATCTGCCAAACAAAATATTGAAAAATTAATTCATATTTCTTCTCTTGGAATTGAAAAATCTCTAGATAGCAATTACGCTATTAGTAAACTTGATGGAGAAAATAAAATTAAAAATAATTTTGATAGAGCTGTAGTGCTGAAACCTTCTATAGTTTATTCTGTAGATGATAAATTTACTACAAATTTCATGACTTTATTAAATCGCTTACCAATTATACCCATATATTATGAAGGCAAGACTAAATTTGCACCCATACATGTTACGGATTTAGTTCAAATAATTTTTGATGTAGTTCAGGGAAAAACAAATGAACAAACTATAGAGTGCATCGGGCCAGAAATTTTTTCTTTTAAAGAAATTATTTTAAAAATATTAAAAACCATAGATAAAAAAAGATTATTAATCCCCTTACCTTTGGTAATAGCCAAAATGATGGCAAAAATTTTTGAAATAATGCCTAATCCATTAATAACAGTAGATCAAATAAATTTATTAAAGTGCGATAATATTTCTTCAGGAAAATACAAAACTAATTTTGACTTAGGTCTCAAGGCAAATAGAATTTTTGATGAAGAAATAGAGAAATATAGTTTTAATTGGAGAACTGGTGGTCAATTTTCTAGAAATAAATTTTCAAATACAAATTAATGATAAATTATATAGTTTATATTATTATACTAATAATATTATTTTTTGTATCTGTTATAGCAATAAAATCAATCAATAGAGGGATAAAAGCAAAACAAAATTTAATTAAAGATTATGATTATAATAAATACAAAAGTAAAAAAAATATTAATGAAAAAGATTAAATGTAGTATGGAAAATAAATTAGAAAAAATTCATTACAAGGAATATTAAGCAATAAAGATTTCAAAAGAGTTAAATGAAAAATTCTACTTTAAGCTGATTTTATTTTTTTTTCAATAAATTGAGGAACTTCATCTTCTTTTTCTACAACATTTTCTTTTTTGCCTTTAGGCTGGAATACAATCATTAAATGAAGGGGGCAGTAAGAAAATTTTTCGACATTTTTTCTTCCACAAAAAGACGATTCTTTATCATCGGGATGTCCTTCCATATATTTACAAGTATTATCAGTTAATTCTTCCAGCTGTAAATTTTTTGCCGGCTCAAAGTCTTTATTTAATATTAGCGATCTAAACTTGCTTCTTCTTCCTTTTTTTTGAGTTTCCTGATTTGTATATTTAAAATTTTCTTTGTTTCGTGTAATGGTTGATCTTATTTTTATTTTTGCAGATAGGCTTAATCTATGTGCTTTTCCTATAACTGCATTTCTACTTAATCCACCAATAATTTCAGCAATTTGACTCGCTGTTTGACCTTTGCCCCACAGCTCTTTTAATTTATTAACTTTTTCATCAGTCCAGCTCATAACACAATATTTAGTATATATTAGTTTTTATACAACACTATCTTGAGAGCATAAATACTAATTAATAACAAGCTTTTTTTTTTGTTTTTTAACAATTTTTAAAAAAAAAGTTTAAGAGTAATTATTAATGGTTGAATTAGAAAATAAATATAAAATTGGTGTGCGTCGTTTCGGCTTAATTAACTGGGTAGGCGCCTTTAGCCTTTACAAAAAAGAAGTATTGCGATTTTTAATTGTATCAGGACAAACACTTGTAGGACCAATACTAACGTCAATTTTATTTCTAGTTGTAATTTCTTTAGCAATAGGGGATGAAAGACCAGATGTACTAGGCGTTCCATACATCGAGTTTCTAGCGAATGGTTTAATTATGATGCAGGTAATTCAACAAAGTTTTTCTCATTCCAGTTCATCTATTATGATGAGCAAGATAATGGGAACAATTGTTGATATAGTAAATAGCCCATTATCAGCAGCAGAAGTAACAATTTCGTTAGTTCTTGCTTCAATAACAAGAGGATTATGTATAGCTTCTATATCAACATATATATTTATAATTTTTTTAGATTTAAGCGTACAAAACTATTTCCTTTGGTTTTTGTATCTATTTCTTGCTGGTTTTTTTTTAGGCTCTGCCGGAATTATTGCCGGTCTTTATGCGGATAAGTTTGATCAAATGGCAACAGTAACAAATTTTGTAATAGTGCCATTATCTTTTTTATCAGGAACTTTTTATAGTATTGAAAAATTACCAGATATTTTAAAAAGTTTGAGTTATTATAATCCATTTTTTCATATGATTAATGGTTTCAGATATTCATTTATTGGCCAATCGGATGGTTCTATAAAATTTGGAATAATGTTTCTATTAATTATATCTTTTATTACATGGTATATTTCTTATTTGTTATTTAGAAAAGGATATAAAATTAAATCTTGATGATGAGCGCTTTAGCAAAAAATTATAACAGAAGAAAAATTGCTTTTAAAAGAGGCAAGGGAAGTTTTTTATATTCAACTAATGGTAAAAAATATTTAGACTTTGTGCAAGGTATAGCTGTAAACTCCTTAGGGCATGCTAATCCATATTTAATTAAAGCAATTAATAAACAATCTAAAAAAGTTTGGCATGTTTCAAATGCATTTTTAATACCCGAAGGAGAAAAGCTTGCCAAAAGACTTGCTCAAAAAACTTTTGCTGACTATGTTATTTTCCAGAACTCAGGAGCGGAAGCTACAGAAGCAGCAATAAAAATTGCTAGAAGATATTTTTATTCTATCGGCAAATCAAAAAAAAATAGAATTCTTTGTATAAAAAATTCATTTCACGGAAGAACAATTGCAGCAATTCATGCAAGTGGATCAAAAAAAATGATCGAAGGATTTGGTCCAAAAGCAGGAGGTTTTGATCACTTTGAATTTAACAATCTTAAATCACTAAAAAAATCTATAACTAAAAATACAGCGGCCATAATGATAGAACCAATTATGGGAGAAGGTGGCATTAAAGTTCATAGCAATAGTTTTTTAAAAAAATTAAGAAAAATATGTAATGAAAAAAAAATATTGTTAATTTGTGATGAGATTCAATCCGGAATTGGCAGATCATCAACTCTTTTTTATTTTGAACAGGCAAAAATTAGACCAGATATAGTCCCAATAGCAAAAGGTATAGGGGGTGGATTTCCAATAGGAGCAGTTTTAATGACAAAAAAAGCTGCTTCAGGAATAAATATTGCGGGTACACATGGTTCAACTTTTGGAGGAAACCCACTTGCAATGAGCGTTGGAAATGCTGTACTTGATCAAATTTATAAAAAAGGATTTCTAAAAAATGTGGAAAAAATATCTAAATATTTTTACTATGAACTAAATAAAATCAAAAATGATTATAAAGAATTAATTAAGGAGGTTAGAGGAGTTGGATTGTTAATAGGATTACAGCTTTATAATGATCAAGCAAAATTTATTAAAAAATTAGAGGATAATAAGTTGCTCACGATAAGAGCGGCAGAAAATGTAGTAAGGATATTGCCCCCTCTTAATGTTAAAAAATCAGAAATAGATCTTGCGATTAAAATTGTAAGAAAAGTTTGCAAAGAATTTAATGTAAAATGAAAAACTTTATTAATATAAGAGATATTTCATCTAAGGATTTAAAAAAAATAATTTTAGATGCAAAAAAAAGAAAGAATAAAAGAAAAAAATCTAATGTTCTTGAATTAGACAAAGATTCTCCTCTTAAAGGAAAAATGTTAATTCAAATGTTTGAAAAATCTAGTTTAAGAACAAGATTAAGTTTTTATCTTGCTATAAAACAACTTGGCGGAAGTGCTTTAACTTTAAGGTCTGATGAGTTGCATCTATCAAAAGGAAGCGAAAGTATAGCAGACACTGCAAAAATTCTATCTACTTTTGGAAATGCATTTATGCTTAGAACAGATAGTGACAAAAAATTAGAAGAATTTAAAAAGCATATGGTTATTCCGATAATAAATGGATTAAGCCCCTCTTCACATCCAAGTCAAGTTTTGAGTGATGTTTTTACTATTGAAGAAATTAAGAAGAAACCCATTTCAAAGTTACAAATTTGCTGGATTGGAGATGGTAATAATAATGTCATTAATAGTTTAATTGAAGCTTCTGTAAAATTTTCTTTTAAATTAAATATTGGTTGTCCAAAAAAATATGCACCTAACAAAAAGTTAATAAACTGGTCAAAAAAAAATAAAGGAAAAATTAAAATATTTAATGATGTTAAACAAGCCACAATAGGTAGCGATGTGTTATTTACAGATAAAGTAATAAGTATGAACGATAAAGTAAATAAATCTAAAAAACTAAAAGATTTTAACAAATTTAAAGTGAATTCAAAAGTTATGAGTTTTTTAAAACCAAATGGAATCTTTCTTCATTGTTTGCCAAGAGGCTCAGAAGTTTCAAATGAAGTTTTTTTAGGAAAACAATCTAAAGTATGGCAACAAGCCTTAAATAGAGTTTATGTTCAAAAAAGTATTTTACTATATTGTTTTGGAAAATTAAGGTAGAGGCAGTGGATTGTCAGAATTTTGATTCAAAAACAGAATAATTGAAGCTCTGTCTTTTTCTTTTTTTAATCCAGCAAAAGCCATCTTTGTTCCTTTAATATAAGCTTGTGGTTTTGTTAAAAATCCGTTCATTTCTTCGAATGTCCAAGATTTTCCATAAGTCTCAAAAGCTTTAGAATATTTATAGTCATTTAGAGCAGCAACATTCCTACCAAGCACATTGTAAAGCGCAGGTCCAATTTTATTTTTTCCATCTTTTTTTATTGAATGGCACGCGGAGCATTTTTTCCACACTTTCTTAGCTTCATCTAGATTGCCCATAGCTAATAATGTTGTAACATCAACAAGCTGCTCTGTATTTGAATCCTCAGTTGAACTTGCCGTTGAAATTTCAACTTTATAGGCGCTAGTATTCGGTTTTTCGACATGGAAAACCATATCTGAAATTTTACCTATTCCAAAAACCACTAAAAAAACAACGAGAACTGCTGCAACTATTTTGTTTATTTCAAAGGAATCCATGATTTTTTATTATTATGGTCGTATAACATGTTAAACAAAAAAAATACTAAATTTAATTTCAATTATTGCGTCTGAAAGACGCATAAAAGCTTAAATTTATGACTAAAACAATAATTTTAATACCTTCAAGGTTAGCGGCAACAAGATTACCCAATAAACCTCTTTTAAAAATTAATGGTTTATCAATTATTAATCATGTTTATCAAAAAGCTGAATCAGCTGAAATTGGAGACACCTATGTAGCTACTGGAGATGAAAGAATTTACGAAGAAGTTACTAAAAATGGTGGCAAATGTATTTTGACAGAAAAAAATCACAAAACTGGAACAGATAGGATTTTTGAGGCTTTACAAAAACTTAATAATAAAAAAGTCGACTATGTAATCAATCTTCAAGGTGATGAACCAATGATAGATATTGAGGATGTTAAAAATCTTCATAAACAAGCAATTAATAATAAATCTGAAATAGCAACATTGGCATGCGAAATAAAAAATGAAATAATGTTCAGTAAAAATCATATTGTGAAAGTAATTTCTGAGGAAAAAATATCGAAAGATAGTATTACCAAGGCAAAAAAATTTTTAAGAAAAGTTTTGCAAAATAATCAAGAAAATGTTTATCATCATATTGGAATATATTTATATAAAGTTTCAATTTTAGAAAAATTCGTTAATTTAAAACAAACTGAAAATGAAATTTCACAAAAATTAGAACAGTTAAGGGCCATGGAAAATAATATTTTAATTGATGTAATTTTAGCAAATTCATCACCAATTGGTGTTGATACCCATGAGGATTATATGGAAATTAAAAAATTAATGGAATATAAGAATTAAAATTATGAAAATAGCATATCAAGGTATACCAGGCAGTTACAGCGAAAGTTGTGCAAAAAAAATGTATCCTGACTGCGAAACAATATCTTGCAAAACATTTGATGAATGTTTTGAAAAAGCAAGTAAAGATAATTCTATAAGAAGCATCATACCTGAGTCAAACAAAACAACAGGCAATATAGGTGTTGAATATTTAATATTTAAATACAGATTAAATATTTATGCTGAGCATTTTTTTCCAATAAAACATAATTTATTAGGAATAAAAGGATCAAAATTGTCAGATTTAAAAGATGTTTATTCTCATGCTCAAGCCTTAAGTCAATCATCAGATTTTATAAAAAAAAATAATTTAATTGAAAATGTAAGAGCAGATACAGCAGGATCTGCCAAGTATGTTTCCGAGTCAAAAGACAAAACTAAAGCAGCAATTGCATCAAGTCTAAGCGCAGATATTTATGGTCTTGAAATTATAAAAGAAAAAATTCAAAATGACAAAAATAATGTAACTAGATTTTTATTGATGGGAAAAGAAATTTATCAACCAGAATTTAAAAACGAAATGTATATTACATCTATTTTATTTAAGCTAAAAAGCAAACATGGAGCACTAGTACAAGCTCTATCAGGACTGGCCTATAATGGCGTTAACATGACCAAACTACAAAGTTTTCCTGAAAAAAATTCATTTTCTTCTTATTTTTTCCTTTGCGACATCGAAGGACATATTGAAGATCAAAAAATTAAAAATTCTTTGAAAGATTTGGGACTCCATTGTGAAGATATGCACGTACTAGGTGTTTTTAATTCAGATAAATTAAGACAAAAATAATTTTTAAGTTTACTGTAGATTAGAAAACATTATTGATATAATAAATCTGGAGGCCAATCAGGTGGTGTTACCATGAACTCCCCCAGACTCGAAAGAGAGCAAGGGTAATGAGTATTTTCTAGGTTGGTTGGTCTCCTTAGATAATGACAAATAACTCAACAGTATTGGCTTTAAAATACAGACCTGTTAATTTTGATCAATTGATAGGTCAAGAATTAATCGGTGAAACAATATACAATTCTATAAAACTAAATAAAGTTCCAAACGCTTATCTATTAACTGGCATAAGAGGTACAGGCAAGACGTCAATTGCCAGAATAATTGCAAAAGTATTAAATTGTAAAAATGGTTTTGAAAATTTATGCAAAGATAATTTTTGTGAAAACTGCGAAGCAATTACCAACTCAAATCATATAGATATATTCGAACTTGATGCAGCAAGTCAATCTTCTGTAGAAAACACACGTGAACTTATAGAATTTTCTCGATATGCCCCTACATCATCTAAGTATAAAATATATATTTTAGATGAGTGCCATATGTTATCGAAACAGGCCTGGGCTTCCTTGCTTAAAACTTTGGAAGAACCACCAGAATATTTAAAATTTATATTCGCAACAACTGAAATCAGAAAAGTACCAATAACAATTGTTTCGAGATGTCAAAGATTTGATTTGTCTAGAATAAAATCAGATCAATTATTTCAATTTATAAAAAAAATTACTGAAAAAGAAAAAGGAAGAGTAACCGATGAGGCTTTAAAATTAATTGTTAAACTTTCAGAAGGGTCTGTTAGAGACGCTCTATCCTTATTAGATCGAGGACTATTAAGCAATTCTCAAGGAGAAGAATTAGATTTAATTAAAGCCCAAAAAATTTATGGTTATTTTGATAAAAGTTCATTAATTGAATTATTTCAAAATTTATTTAAAGGAGATGAAAATAAAGTTATTAATATTTATAGAAAAATATATGAGGCTGGTGTTGAGCCTAAAATATTTTTAAATGACTTTTTAGAAATTTTATATTTTATAAAAAATATTTCATCTATAAAATTGGATGGAACTAATTTTTCACTAAATGATGATGAATTTAATGCAATTGACAAAATTTCAAGAACAATAAATCCAAAAGATATAATTTTATTTTGGCAATTTACGATAGATACTATTGATGAATTGGATATTGTTGCAAATCCGAATTTATGTGTAGAAATGTTCTTAGTTAGACTTATGTATTTAAAAGATTTTAAAGATTCAGTAATTACTAAAGATAAATTAGATAATACAAATAATGAAAAAAAAACATCAGCTAGTAATAAAATTGTTGATCAAATTAAAAATATAGCTCAACAAGATGAAATAAAACCAAAAATAAAATCTCAAGAAACTACTAGTAAATTATTTATAAATAATTTTGAAGAATTAATTGAATTGTGCATAAAAAAAAAAGAAATTAAATTAAAATACGAATTAGAATCTAATGTTAATCTTGTAACTTTTGTTGAAGGTAGAATTGAAATAGCTTTTAATGAAAATTTAGATAAAGATTTTATAAAAGAATTATCTAATAAGTTATATGAATGGACCAATACAAGATGGATTATTTCGCTTTCAAAAAAAAAAGGATTAATTTCAAAAAAACAAGAGGAAAAAACAAATAAAGATAAAATTTTTGACAATGTCAAAAAAAACAAAATATATAATACAGTTTTAGAAATTTTACCTGATGCTGAATTGGTAGAATTTAAAAAAAATGAACATAAAGATGACTGATTTTAGTAAAATATTAGAAAAAGCCAAAGAAGTAGAAGCAAAAATGAAGGAGAGCCAAGAAAAAATTAAACAAATCGAGGTTATAGGTGTTTCAGGAGGTGATGCTGTAAAAGTAACATTGAATGGTGAAGGTGAAATGATTAATTTAGAACTTAGTGATGAAGTAATAAAAGAAGAAAAAGGTATTGTTGTTGATTTAATAAGAGCAGCCCATTCAAATGCAAAAAATCAACTAAAGTCAAAAACTTCTGATGAAATTTCTAAAGCAGCAGGTGGCTTTGGCATTCCAGGATTTAAATGGCCACTTTGATTTAATGCAGAATATTTCAGAAATCTATAACTTAATTAAACTTATTTCAAAATTACCTGGATTAGGCCCAAAATCCGCAAAGAGAATTATTTTAAAATTAATTAACAATCGTCAAGAATTAATGAAACCACTAGCCCAAACATTAAGCGAAGCATATAAAAATGTAGCTAGATGTAAAAATTGTGGTTCTTTAAAATCCAATAATTCAAATTGCGAAAATTGTCAGAATAATTCAAAAAAATATAATAAAATTTGTGTGGTAGAAAATATAGCAGATCAATGGACTATTGAAAGTTCAAGTATTTTCAAAGGTTATTTTCATATTCTTGGAGGAACATTGCCTAATTCAAATTCTCAAAGGAAAGAAGATTTGCTTTTAGATTCATTAATTGAAAGAGTAAAAAAAAATAATATAGATGAAGTTATTTTAGCAACCAGTGCTACAGTAGAAGGTCAAACAACAGCATTTTATATTCTAGATAGTTTAAAAAATATTAATATTAAAGTTTCAAAACTTGCTCAAGGTTTACCCGTGGGTGGAGAAATTGAAAGTTTAGACGATGGCACTTTAATTTCGGCATTTAAAAATAGAAAAGGATTAAATTCGGGATCAGACTGATTTTTTTATTAATCTATTAAAATGAAGCAAGGGCTCAGTGTAGCCCGATGGCTGAAACTTGCCATGAAAAACTAAATCACATGCAACTCGAAATGCTATAGATTTATCAAAGTTTCCAGCCATAGGTTTGTATGGAGATTGCCCTTTCATAGTCGGGTCTTTTAGGTTTTGTCTATCTACAACTTTAGCCATCTTTTTCATAATTTCTAAAACTTGTTTTTTGCTACAAACACCATGATTTAACCAATTAGCAATGTGTTGACTGCTTATCCTGCAGGTTGCCCTATCCTCCATCAAGCCAATCCCGTTTATATCAGGAACTTTTGAGCAACCAACTGACTGATCAATCCATCTAACAACATATCCCAAAATTCCCTGCGCATTATTTTTCAGTTCTTGATTTATTTTGTCAATTGACCAGTTAGGTTTTTTTGCAGCTGGAATAGTTAATAAATCAGAAAGTTTTGCAGGTTTTCTTTTTAATAATTCTTTTTGTTTTGTAAAGACATTAACCTCATGATAATGGAGTGCATGCAATGATGCGGCCGTAGGTGAAGGTACCCAAGCACAATTAGCACCTGCTAATGGATGTGTTATTTTTTGTTTCATCATTTCTTTCATTAAATCTGGCATCGCCCACATGCCTTTTCCTATTTGAGCTTTTCCTGAAAAACTGCAAGAAATTCCCACATCAACATTATTATTTTCATAAGCAGAGATCCATTTTGAAGATTTCATATCTCCCTTAAAAATCATTGGGCCAACTTCCATTGATGTGTGAATTTCATCTCCAGTTCTGTCTAAAAATCCAGTATTTATGAAGAATACTCTTTTTTTTAAAACTCTAATACATTCTTTCAGATTAACAGTGGTTCTTCTTTCTTCGTCCATAATACCGCAAAGTATTTGATTTCTTTTTAAATTTAAAACTTTTTCAACTTTTTGAAAAATTAAATCTGTAAAGGCACATTCTTCAGGACCATGCATTTTTGGTTTAACAATATAAATCGAACTAGTTCTTGAATTTCCTTTTATTTTAAAGTCATGAATACACGCAAGTGAAGTTACAAAAGCATCAAGAATTCCTTCAGGACATTCAGAACCATCTTTTAAAAGTATAGCTGGATTGGTCATAAGATGACCAACATTTCTATTTAATAGTAGAGATCTACCATGTAATTTAAATTTTTTACCGTTTTTTGATATATATTTTCTATCATTATTTGGTTTTCTAAAAATTTTCTTTCCATTTTTCGAAAATTCAACTTTTAGGTTTCCCTTCATTAATCCTAACCAATTTCGATATCCAATAACTTTATCTTCAGCATCTACAGCCGCAACACTGTCCTCATGATCACAAATAGTCGAAATTGCAGATTCTAAAAAAATGTCGTGTATTTTTATTTTATCTTGATTGCCATCAGGATTATTAATTTCCATACTACCAGACTGGTCAAATAAAATATCAATGTGAAGGTTATTATTAACAAATAATAACGAAGATAGTTGATTTAATTTTTTATTATAGCCCACAAATTGATTGGGATTTTTTAGTTTTAAATTTAATTTATTATTATTGATTTCAGGAATTTTTTTTAAATCTTTCCAACTATTGTTTTTCAAAGGTATATATTTATCGAGAAGATTTCGTGCATACTCAATAACTTTTTTACCTCTAATTGGATTGTAAGTTTTTCCTTTTAAAGCTCCATGAGTTTCCGGAATTATATCTGTACCATATAAACTATCGTATAAACTAATCCATCTTGCATTTGCAGCATTTAATAAAAATCTAACGTTAGAAATTGGACAAACTAATTGAGGACCACAAATACTTGATATTTCAATATCAACATTTTTTGTCGTAATTTTAAAATTTGGACCAGGTTTTTTTAAATAACCAATTTTTTTTAAGAAATTTTTATAAGTTTTAAGATCTAATTTTTTATTCTTTCTTTCTAAATGAAAAGTATCAATTGATTTTTGTAATTTTTCTCTTGTTTCTAATAGTTTCTTATTTATTGGTACTAATTTGCCTATTGCTTTGTCAAAACCGTCCCAAAATTTATCTTTTTTTACATGAATTCCTTTCAAAAGTTCGTTATTTATAAAATCAAATAGAATTTTTGAAACAGAAAGGTTTTTAATTTTTATATATTGTTCTTTTTTTTTCATTTAGATGTAAAATAATAATTTTAACATTTTATTGCCTATTTTAAGTTGATAAACAACTATAATAAAAAATATATATGAAAAATTATTTAAATTTTGAAGCAGAAGTAAAAAATCTTGAAAAAGAATTAGAACAATTAAAAGATCCATATAATCAAGAAGGTTTATCCGAAGTTGATACAAAGAATATATCCAAAGTTCAAAATGAAATAGATGAAAAGCTTAAAGATATTTATTCCAATCTAGATCCTTGGCAAACCGCATTGGTTGCTAGACACGAAGAAAGACCAAAAGCAAAATTTTTTATCGATCATTTATTTGAAGATTTTATGCCTCTTTCAGGTGATCGATTTTATGGAGAGGATAAATCTGTGATTGCAGGTTTTGGAAAATTTAATAGCAATTCAGTTTTAGTTATTGGTCAAGAAAAAGGCGATAATTTAGATTCAAGAATTGAAAGAAATTTTGGGATGATGAGGCCAGAAGGTTATCGGAAATCAATTAGACTAATGAAGCTTGCAGATAAATTTGGAATTCCAATAATATCTTTTATAGATACTCCCGGAGCATACCCAGGAGTTGGGGCAGAAGAAAGAGGTCAAGCAGAAGCAATTGCAAAATCTATAGAATGCTGCATGGAACTTTCTGTGCCAACAATATCTATAATTATAGGAGAAGGTGGTTCAGGAGGCGCAATTGCTTTAGCATCTTCAAATAAAGTTTTAATGTTTCAAAATGCTATTTATTCAGTAATTTCTCCAGAAGGGTGTGCAACAATTCTTTGGAGAGATCCAAAAAAAACTTTAGAAGCATCAAAAGCAATGAAGCTTTCTTCGAAAGATCTTTTAAGTCTTAATATTATTGATGAGATTATACCAGAACCAATTGGTGGAGCTCATAGAGACAAAGATTTAATTTTAGACAATGTAAGAGATTCAATAAAAAAAAATTTTGAATTTTTTTCAACAATGGATAAAAATGAAATTATAAATCATAGAAAAAATAAATTTTTGTCAATAGGAAGAAGCAAAGGATTTGCTATGCAAACTGATTCAGAAAAACTATCGATGAAAAAAAGTGTACTAGAAAAATTAATTAACAATCGAAAAATTATTTATATTACTAGCGCAATAATCTTACTTTTATCAATAATAATTATTTTATTATAAAGATCCATGACAGTGTTTGTATTTTTTTCCTGAGTTACAGGGGCATGGCTCATTTCTCCCAATTTTTTTTGCTGAAAATTCTTCAAACTTATTATTTTGCTTCTTTTTAAAACTATCTTCATTTTCAGAACTATCTACTATTTTCATATTAATTAAAAAAGTAATTAAACCAAACTTAAGTTTGCTAAGTAAATTTTCGAATAAAACAAAAGCTTCTTTTTTGTATTCAACCAAAGGATCTCTTTGACCAAAAGATCTTAATCCAATAACCTGTCTAAGTTGTTCAAGATATTGTATGTGCATTTTCCAATTTTCATCGATTACTTGTAAAAAAATTCTTTTTTCAATTTCTTTTGCTTTATTTTCCCCAATCAATTTTATTCTTTCATTTCTCTTATCTAAAAATTTTTCTTTGATTAATTTTTCAAAATCATTATCTTTTGCATTTCTTAAGCTCTCAATTTCATCCTGATTAAAAGATTTTCCAAATAAAGATTTAAATTGATTTACAAATTCATTAGAGTTTGGTTTTGCAAGATATTTTGATTTAGTTTTTTTTAAATCATTAATAATTTCATTCAAAAAATCATCTGAGAGTGTATTTACATTATCATTATTAATAACATTATTTCTTTGTCCAAAAATTACTTGTCTTTGATCATTCAATACGTTGTCAAATTTCAATAAGGTTTTTCTAATGTCAAAATTTCTAGATTCAACTTTTTGTTGAGCTCTCTCCAGAGCCTTATTTATCCATGGGTGGTCAATACTTTCTCCATCTTTTAAGCCAAGTTTTTCTAGAATATTATTCATGGATTCAGTTCCAAAAATCCTCATTAAATCGTCTTCAATACTTACAAAAAAAATTGAACTACCTTCATCTCCTTGCCTTCCAGATCTTCCTCGTGCTTGATTATCTACTCTTCTGCTTTCCATTCTTTCGGTTCCTATCACAAACAATCCACCAATTTTTTTTACTTCTTCTTTTTGGCTTTGGTCTTGTCCACCTAATTTTATATCAACACCTCTTCCCGAAATACTTGTTGTTATAATTATAGAATTTTTTCTTCCTGCGTTTTCAATTATTTCAGCTTCTTTTTCATGATTTTTTGCATTAAGCACTATGTGCTTTATTGATTTTTTTTCTAATAACTTTGAATAATGTTCAGATTTATTAATACTTGCTGTAAAGACAAGAAGTGGTTGTCCTAATTTATTGCATTCAACAATTTTATTAACAATCGCCTCATCTTTTTCTTTAATAGTTCGGAATATTTGATCATTCCAATCTTTTCTAATCATTTTTTTGTTTGTTGGAATTGAGACTACTGGAAGATTATATATTTCAAAAAATTCTTGAGATTCTGTTTGAGCAGTACCAGTACATCCTGAAAGTTTGGAGTATAGTTTAAAAAAATTTTGGTAAGTGATTGAGGCGAGTGTTTGATTTTCTGCATTTACAAATAATTTTTCTTTTGCTTCTAAACTTTGATGTAATCCATCTCCAAATCTTCTTCCCGGCAATTGTCTGCCAGTTTGTTCATCAATTATTATAATTTGATCATCTTTTACAATATAATCTCTTCCACTTTTAAAAAGATGATTAGCTCTTAGCGCTTGGTTAACATGATGAACTAAATGTAAATTTTCAGGATCATAAAAATTGTCATTTTTTAAAATTCCAGCATTTGAAAACATTTTTTCTATATTGTCTATGCCTTCATTTGTTAATAGAATATTTTTGTCTTTTTCATCTATTTCAAAATCATTGTGATTTAAGTTATTAACTAATTTATTTATTGCAATATATTGGCTAGTTTTGTCTTCCGCGGCACCAGATATTATTAAAGGTGTTCTTGCCTCATCAATTAAACAAGAATCAATTTCATCAACAATTGCATAATTATGTTTTCTCAGAACCATATCTTCTTCAGAAAATTTCATATTATCTCTAAGGTAATCAAATCCTAATTCGCTATTTGTTGCGTAAGTTATGTCTTTAGAATAATTTTCTTTTCTTTCTTCGTCAGATTGACCTGTATTAATGTAGCCGCATTCCAAGCCCAAAAAATTATAAATTTTTCCCATATTTTGACTATCTCTTTTTGCAAGATAATCATTGACAGTTACTATATGTACTCCTTTTTTTTCTAGAGCATTTAAATAAGCCGAAAGTGCAATAGTTAAAGTTTTACCTTCACCAGTTTTCATTTCTGCTATTTTATTTTCGTAAAGCACAACACCTCCAATTAACTGAACATCAAAATGTCTTTCATTGTTTGTTCTTTTTGAAGCTTCTCTAACTAAAGCAAAAGCTTCTGGTAAAATTTCAATAAGCTTTTTTCCATTTTTTATTTGTTCAATTAATTCATTTGTTTTTTTTGGAAATTCTGTTTTGTCTAATTTTTCCAAATCTTTTTCAAAAAGATTTATATTTTTTACTATTTTTTGAATTCGATCTAACTCTTTTTGATTACTGCTTTTAATTATTTTTGAAATTAGATTTAGTGGATTAAACATTTTGATGTAAATTAATTATTATGATTATATAGTAATTATTTTATTAATTTAAATATCATGGTTTTTAACATAAACAACTTTTTTGATGATAGAAATAGAAAGTCAAAAATAGCTGATTTTCAAGATTTAGAACATATAGATGGAGTTTCTATTTCAACAGTTAGCGCTAATTTATATGACCAAAAAAGAGATGATTTAGTTTTATTTTATTTTAGAGATGGAGCCAGCTATGCCTCAGTTTTTACCCAATCAAAGATAGTTTCTGAGAATATAAAATGGAATCAAAAAGTAAAATCTAAAAAATTAAGTGCCTTACTAATAAATACAAGAAACGCAAACGCTTTGACTGGATCAACGGGTTTTATTGCTATCAAAGAACTTGCTAATGATTTATCTAAAAAATTAACGGAAAAGCAAAAATTAGATGAGGAACATCCTAAAAAAATTAATTCAAATGAAATATTATTTGCATGCACAGGAACTATAGGAGAAAAATTTCCTCTTAATAAAATTAAAAATACAATATCCAAGCTAGTTAACAATATAAAATATACACAAAACAAACTAATTTGGATTAAAGCGGCCATGGGAATAATTACCACAGACACGAAACCAAAACTTACAATGTCAGAATGTAAAATTGGATCTACAAATATAAAAATCTACGGAATTGCCAAAGGTTCAGGCATGATCCATCCAAATATGGCAACAGCACTTGGTTTTGTTTTTACTGATGCCAGCTTATCTTCTTCAATTTTACAAAAAATTCTTAATGAAAGTATAAAAACTACATTTAATGCCATCTCTTGTGATGGAGACACAAGCACTAATGATATGGTTTCACTTTTTTCAACCAATAAAGCAAATAATCTAAATATAAAAGACTTCAAAGACTCAAGGCTAAAAAATTTTCGTCAATCTTTAAAAGATGTATTGTTAAATTTGGCAAAAAGAATTGCTGCAGATGGAGAAGGCTCTTCTAAATTTATTAGTATAAAATGCAAGAATACCAAAACAGAAGAGGATGCAAAAAATATATGTTTTTCTATAGCCAACTCTCCTCTAGTTAAAACCGCAATTGCCGGTGAAGATCCCAATTGGGGAAGAATTGCAATGGCGATAGGAAAAAGCAATGCAAAGATTGATGAAAAAAAGTTGTCAATTAACATAGGACCTTATAAAGTTTTAGTTAAAGGAAATCTACGTCAAGATTATGATGAAAAAATAGTAGGTGAATATATGAAAAATGAATTAATAGATATTACTGTAGATATTGGTTTAGGAAAAAAAGATTTTACTGCATACACAATGGATTTAACAAAAAAATATATAGAAATTAATGCAGATTATAGATCTTGAAGGCATTGAATTTTATAAAATATTTAATTAGATAATTTTATGATCAAGTATTGTTTAAAATGTAAAAATTGCTCATTAGAATTTGTAAGCTGGTTTAGCTCATCGAAAGAATTTGACCGTTTAAAAAAACTTAAGCATCTTAACTGCCAGAATTGTAATTCTATAAAAATAGAAAAATCCCCTATGTCACCAAATCTCACAAACGCTAAAAAGAAAACTTTTGAACAAAATGAACAAAAACTTAGAGAAGTAAAAAATAAACTTAAAAATTACCAAAAATTTATTAAGGACAATTTTGAATTTGTTGGTGATAATTTTGCATATGAGGCAAGGTCAATTCATTATAACAAGAAAAAAGAAAAAAAAGGAATTTATGGTAAAGCCTCATCGGAAGAAGTAAAAGAGTTAAAAAATGAAGGAATTGAAACAGAGATTATTCCTTGGTTTAATGATAAGGAAAATTAATTTTTTTTAAATTTAGCAATATAGTTTACAGATTTATCAATAGAAATATTCCATTTATCTATTATTGGATTAAAACTTATTCCATCAACAGTTTTTAAGTTTAGTGAATTTTTTTTACATATTGTAATAAGTTCAGCGGGTTTAATAAATTTTTGCCAATCATGCGTGCCAATAGGCAGCCATTTTAAAATATACTCAGCGCCGACTATTGCAAAAAGATAAGATTTTAATGTTTGATTTAATGTTGCAATAAACATAATTCCTGATTTTTTTAAAAACTTTGCACTTTGTTTTATAAAAATATCAACGTTTTCAACATGTTCTACAATTTCCATATTTAAAATTACATCATATTTATTATTTGATTTAAATTTCTCAGGAGAAAAGTTGTAATATTTAATGTTAAGCTTGCTCTTATTTAAATGATGTTTTGCAATTTCTATGTTTCTTTTTATAGGATCTATCCCAGTAACTTTCGCTCCAAGTCTTGCCATTGGTTCTGACAATAAGCCTCCGCCACATCCTATATCTAATATTTTTAAACCATCGAGAGGTTTTTTATTATTTATTAGATCAAAATCATTAATTAAATTATCTTTTATATATTTTATTCTAATTGGGTTAAATTTATGTAAAGGTCTAAATTTACCAGTTGGATTCCACCATTCTTCTGCAATTTTTGAAAATTTTTCTATTTCTTTTTTATCTAATGTGTTATTTTTCATTCTTAATTGACTTTATAATCAAGATGTATTTTATCAATATATTTTAACTTATTAAAAAAATTAATTTAATGAAAATTGTAGTTTTAAAATTTGGAGGCACATCAGTAGGTACTATTGATAGAATAAAAAAAGTAACAAATATAATAACTAAGTATGTAAAAAAAAAATACAAGGTAATTGTCGTTTCTTCAGCAATGAGTGGAGCAACAAATGATTTGGTAAATAAATCAAAGAATATAAGCAATAATTTTTCCAATGCAGAATATGATGTATTAGTTTCTTCGGGAGAACAGGTGGCTTGTGCATTAATTGCAGGAAGATTAATACACAAAGGTTACAAATCACGATCATGGATGGGTTGGCAAATTCCTATTATTACCGATAATAATCACAAATACTCAATAATTAATCAAGTTTATAGAAGAAATATAATTAAATATTTAAAGTCTGGTGGCATACCAATTGTTACAGGTTTTCAAGGAATAAATGGAGAAGGAAGAGTCACAACAATAGGCAGAGGTGGATCAGATGCAAGCGCAATTATAATGGCAAAATTCTTTAAAGCAGAAAAGTGTATAATTTATACTGATGTGGAAGGAGTATATACTACAGATCCAAAAAAATTAAAGAAAGCTAAAAAAATAAGAGTAATATCCTATGAAGAGATGTTGGAAATGGCATCATTAGGTGCAAAAGTAATGCAACCAACTTCTATTCAAGATGCTCGATTGAGCAGAATAGATATTGAAGTTAAATCTTCTTTTAAAAATAAATCTGGAACTTTAATAACAAAAAGAAAAAATATAATTAATCATAGTATTATTACTGGAATCTCTTCTACACAAAATGATGCAAAAGTTACCTTGGTAGGAATAAAAGATAAACCTGGAGTTGCCGCTTCAATATTCAAGCCTCTTTCCGAAAGTTCAATAAATGTTGATATGGTGGTTCAAAATATTTCAGCGAATGGAAAAGAAACTGATTTAACATTTACAATTAAAAGTGATGATTTAAGCAAAACAAGAAAAATAACTAATTCTAATAAAAAAATTAAATATAAAAAGTTATTATTTGATAAAAATGTGTCAAAAGTTTCAATAATTGGTGTTGGAATGATAACAACTCCAGGGGTAACCTATAGAATGTTTCAGGCATTGGCAAAGCATAAAATTAATATTCAAGTCATTTCTACATCGGAAATAAAAATATCAGTTTTAATTGATAAAAAAAATATTAAGAAAGCAATTGTCGCTCTACACAAAGAATTTAAATTAGAAGTATAAAGAAATGAGCATTAGGTCATTTAGAGATATTAAAAGAAAAATAACAAAAGAAATAAATGTTGGAGAAGTAAAAATTGGTGGGAACAATCCTATTTCTGTCCAATCAATGACCAATACTATTACTAAAGATGTTAAAAAAACTGTAAATCAAATAAATCAAATTTCAGAAGTAGGCGCAGACATTGTAAGAGTTTCATGTCCCGATGAAGATTCTACCAAAGCTTTAAAAGAAATAGTTAAACATGTTTCGGTACCAATAGTGGCTGATATTCATTTTCACTATAGAAGAGCAATTGAAGCAGCAGATAATGGAGCAAAATGTTTAAGAATAAATCCTGGAAATATTGGTGATGAAAAGAAAATCAAAGAAGTAATTAATGCTGCAAAGAACAATAACTGTTCAATAAGAATTGGTGTAAATGCAGGATCTCTTGAAAGGGATATATTAGAAAAATATAAAGAACCTTGCCCAGAAGCACTTGTTGAAAGTGCATTAAGAAATATTGATATTATTGAAAATGAGGATTTTTTTAACTTTAAAGTAAGCGTAAAATCCTCTGATGTTTTTTTATCTATAGCCGCATATAAACAATTATCATCAAAAACTAATTATCCTTTACACCTAGGAATTACAGAGGCAGGGAGTTTTTTGCCAGGAAGTATTAAATCATCTATAGGATTTGGCACATTATTGCTAGATGGTATTGGAGATACAATTAGAGTTTCTTTATCTGACAATCCGATTGAGGAAGTAAAAGTTGGGAACGAAATATTAAAATCATTGAATCTTAGAAAACGCGGAGTAAAAATAATTTCATGCCCATCTTGCGCAAGGCAAGCATTTCAAGTTATTGATACAGTAAAAATACTGGAGGAGAAATTGTCATACATTAAAACACCAATAACATTATCAATTATTGGGTGTGTAGTTAATGGACCAGGCGAAGCATCGCAAACCGATATTGGCATAACAGGTGGCGGAAAGGGTAGCAATATGCTTTATTTAAAAGGCATTGAGACAGAAAAAATAGCGAGCGAAAGTATTATTTCTAAAGTTATAAATTTAGTTGAAAAAAAAGCCAAAGAAATTGAAAAAAATAACTAATGTTACCAAATAAAAAAGTTCAAAATTTAATCAGTAAGCACGCTGAATTAGAAAAAGAACTTTCTTCAGGAGAAGTTGATAAAAAAAGTTTTGCTGAAAAATCAAAAGAATACTCAGAATTAAATGAAATAATTCATGAAGCAAAAGAATATGTCTTATTTGAAAAAAACAAAGAAGAATTAGAAAAAATAATTAATGATACACAAAGTGAAAAAGATATAAAAGATTTGGCAGAATTAGAATTAGAAGATCTAATAAAAAATAATGATAATAATGAAAATAAAATTAAGTTGTTTTTACTTCCTAAAGATGAAGCTGATACAAAAAATGCGATTATAGAAATAAGAGCAGGAACCGGAGGGCTAGAAGCAAGTCTTTTTGCTTCAGATCTTTTTAAAATGTATGAAAAAGTTAGTCACAAAAAAAAATGGTTGATGGAAGTTATAACTATATCAAAAAGCGATGCGGGAGGATTAAAAGAAGTGATAGCAACAATAAAAGGAAAAAATATTTATTCTTCTTTGAAGTATGAAAGCGGAGTTCATAGAGTTCAAAGAGTTCCTGATACCGAAACACAAGGTAGAGTTCATACTTCGGCAGCAACAGTAGCAGTTTTACCAGAAGCAGAAGAGGTGGATGTAAAAATTGAAGATAAAGATTTAAGAATTGATGTTTTTAGAAGTAGTGGACCAGGTGGACAAAGTGTAAACACAACCGACTCTGCGGTAAGAATTACTCATTTGCCAACTGGAATAGTAGTTAGCCAACAAGATGAAAAATCACAAATCAGAAATAAAGAAAAAGGACTTAAAATATTAAGATCAAGAATTTATGAGAAGGAAAGGCAAAAAAGAGACGCTGAAAGATCTCAAGACAGGAAGAGCAAAATTGGAACAGGAGATAGGTCGGAAAGGATTAGAACATATAATTTTCCACAAGGAAGAGTCACCGATCATAGAATAAACTTAACTTTGCATAAATTGGAAGAATTTATGCAAGGCGAAATATTTGATGAAATGATTGAAAATTTAAGCATTCAAGCACAACAAGAAGAGCTAAGAAATTTAAGCTAAATGAAATATCAAGAAATATTAAATAAAGGAAATCAAATATTAAGAGCTAACAATATAAAAAGTTCGAATTTAGATTGTGAACTAATTTTGTCAAAAGTTTTAAAAAAAACAAGAGAAGAAATTTTAATTAATTTAAATAATAAAATTAACAAGAACCAAAAGAATGAATTTGTTTTTTATTTAAACAAAAGAAGAAATAAAAATCCAATTTCCTATATCTTGGGTTTTAAATTTTTTTGGAAATATAAATTTTATATCAATAAATCAACTCTTATACCTAGGCCAGAATCCGAACATCTTGTAGAGCAAACCTTAAAATATATGCCAATTGGCAAATCAATGAATATTTTAGATATTGGGACTGGCTCTGGTTGTTTAATAGTTTCCTTATTAAAAGAAAGACCTAATTGTCTTGCTACAGCCATAGATATATCAATAGAAGCATTAAAAGTAGCAAAATTTAATGCAAAATTGCATCACTTAGAAAATAAAATTAAATTTTTTAATATCGATATTGACAAGTTTAATTCAAAAAAATATGATTTAATCATATCTAATCCTCCATATATAAATAAAGTAGATTTAAATAGATTAGATGATGATGTTAGGCTGTATGAACCAAGATTAGCGTTGTATGGAGGGATTACAGGTTTCGAAGAAATAAAAAAAATAATTGAGAAGAGTTCTAAATTATTAAAATATAGCGGCAAACTGCTCATAGAAATTGGAGAGAAGCAAAAAGACTATACAATAAAAATTTTACTAAAAAATGGATTTTATGTTAACAAAATATGTAAAGATTTTTCAGGAAAAGACAGGTGTTTAGTAAATACAAAAATTAATTAATGAATAATTATAAAAATAATTTTAGAAGAAGTAGATTTAAACCTAATGGAGATAGAAATTTTAGAAAAAGAAATGGACACAAAATTAATGGAGAATTTAATAACAATTTAGATTTTAAAAGAAAAAATCCAGGTAGAAATAATCAAAATGCATCTAAATTAATAGATAAATATAATGATCTTGCAAGAGAAGCTCTTACGAATGGTGATAAGATTTTATCAGAAAATTATTTACAACATGCAGACCATTTTGCAAGAATTTTAAAGAGTCGCGAGTTAGCCAAAGAACTGAATTTAAATTTATCAAATACAGATAAAACAACTTCTAAAAACAATAACTATAACGAAAATGATGCGGAAAAAAAACCTTCTCCTGAATTAAATACTTCAGATTAGTTTATTTTTGAAATTAACTCTGATTTTAATACGTCTATTTTAATTTTATTTACTTCAAATTTCTTTCTCAAATTTCCTTTAAGGATTTTTCCTGATGGTAATTTTAATTTTTGAGAATTTATCTTTCTACCATTTTCAATAACTTCATAATGTAAGTGTGGACCAGTAGATAAACCTGTAGATCCAACATATCCAATAATTTGTCCTTGTTTTACTCTAACTCCTTTTTTGATTCCTCTTCCAAATTTTGATAAATGAGCATAAACAGTTTGATAAGAAGAATTATGTTTTATTTTTACGCAATTTCCTCCTCCTCCACACCAGCTTGATTTAACAACAATTCCATGACCCGAAGCCATTATTGGAGTTCCTTTTGGAGCAGCAAAGTCTGTTCCAGTATGCATTTTAGTAAAACCAAGTATTGGGTGTTTTCTTTTACCAAAAGATGAAGAAAGTCTGGCACCGTTAATTGGAGTTTTCATTAAAGTTTTTCTAATGCTTTTTCCACTTTCGTCAAAATAATCAATTTTATTTTTTTCATATTCAAATTTATAAAGTTGAAGATCTGTATTTTGGGTATTTAAATTTGCATAAATAATGTTTCCTACTTCTACTACAGAACCATCTTCGTTTTTGAATTCTTCATAGATTATTTGAAAAGAATCGTTTTTCCAAATATCTCTTTGAAAATCTATTTGGAAACCATATAATCTTGCAAATTCAACTATTGTATTTGGTTTAATTCCAAGTTTTAGAGCCGCATTGTATAAACTACTTTTTATAATACCTTCTTGAAAAGCTATTGTTTTTGTTAAATTTTTTTCAATAATTTTTGAAACAAAAGTTTCATCATTGTCAATTTTTTCAAAGAAAATATTTTTTTTTTTATCTATTTCGATAGTAAAATTTACAATTTTTGTATTATTTTTTTTGTCAATTTTAAAAAAAATTTTTTGATTTAATTTTAAAATATTAATATTTTTATTATTAGTAACCGAATTCAAAAATAATTTTTTTTCTTTTTTTTGGATATTGAGATTATTTATAATACTCTCATAAGTGTCACCTTCTTTTACCTTATGTTCTATATAAATGTATCTTGGTTTTAGTTCAGAAGTTATTCTTTTTAATGAACTGTTAAGATAAATATTTTTTAAAGACCTATTTAGATAATTGATTTGATTTTTTTTATTAAGATCATAAAAGTAAGTAACTAATACTGTAGAAAAAATTAGAAATATAAGCCAAATAAAATAACTATATTGACCAATTAATTTAATTTTTTTTTTTATTGTCATTAATAACTTGGTTAAAAATGCATTGATTTATAAGGTTTTTTAGCATATTTTTTTCAAATCTAATAACTTGATTTATTAATTTTTTCTAATATAAGCGGTGCACTCAACATAAGAAAAAATGTTATTTATTAGGCTTTATAAGCCTAATTAGCTATTTAATTTGTTAAAATTTTAAGAAGAGAAGTGTGGACGGTTAAGGTTACCAAAATTTGTCGTACACACTTCAATA
>CAJWPG010000003.1 GCA_913045275.1 uncultured Pelagibacteraceae bacterium | reverse complement strand
GAAAAAAAATAAGTAATAAATTTAACAATGATGATTTTATTAAAAGTACTAAATTGGGTTACAATATTAAGTGAAAAAACGGAATATAATTGCTAAAGATCTTCTTACAAAAAAATATAAACCAAGAATAGTAAAACCCAAAAAAGGAAAAGGCAGTTTTAAAAGAAAAAAAAAATATACTAAAGTCTAGCCCCAATTTGTTGGATAACCTTAGAAGACATTTTAGTTCCTTTTCCTAAACTTTCTTTTGTAGATAAATTATTTATAACTCCATGTAAAAAACCTGCGGCAAATAAATCCCCAGCACCTGTTAAGTCAACAATTTTTAGATTTTTTTGCACATCACATTCTACGACTTCATCCCCATTTATTGCTACACTTCCTTTTTCACCTCGAGTTAAAACAATTAGTTTTCCTAAATTTTTTGAAAATGAAATTACTTCATCAAAATTTTTTGCATCAATTAATGACATTATTTCTTGTTCATTTGCAAATGTAATATCTAATTTATTTTTTACTAAATCTAAAAAATGTGATTTATGTCTTTCAACACAAAATAAATCAGATAGTGACATTGCAACTTTATTTGAATTTTGGATTGCTTTATCAAATGCTGATTTTGGATCTCCTTCATCCCACAAATATCCTTCTAAAAAAGTTATTTCAGAATTTTTAACCGCATTTACATTTACATCATTTTCATTAATTTTTCCTGCTGTTCCTAAAAAAGTACACATAGTTCTTTCTGAATCTGGTGTAATCAATATTAAGCAAGTACCAGTCGGCAGCTCTTCTTTTTTCTTTGAATAAAAATATTCTACGTTTTCTTTTTTTAAACCTTCTTCATATTTTATACCTAAGTCATCATCATTTACTTTTCCAATAAATCCAACTTTATCCCCAAGTTGAGATAATCCTACAATTGAATTGGCAACAGATCCTCCCGAAACAGTTTTTTCAATTTTAAGACTGGATAATAATTTTTTAAACTCATTTTCTTCAAAAATTAATTTCATTGTACTCTTAGTTAACTCATTTTCTGTTATGAAACTTTCATCAACTTTACAAATTACATCTACAATTGCATTTCCTATTCCTAAAATTTTCATAATTAAGCTTTCTTCGTTTTTATTGGTGATTTTCTATTAGGATAACAAGTAGTACAAATTTTACAAGTTAAACCATAACATTCTCTTGCCTTGCAATATTCTCTTCCGTAGTAAATTATTTGAAGATGAAGTTTGTTCCAAGATTTTTTAGGAAATAGTCTTTTTAAATCTTTCTCAGTTTGTACAACATTTTTACCATTACTAAGACCCCATCTTTGTGCTAATCGATGAATATGTGTATCAACAGGAAATGCGGGATATCCAAATCCTTGCGAAATAACTACACTAGCAGTTTTATGACCAACTCCTGGAAGTTTTTCAAGTTCCTCAAAAGTTCTAGGAACCTTTCCGCTGTGTTTTTCAATCAGTTGTTTTGAGAGTAAATAAACACTTTTAGCTTTCATTCTAAAAATACCTATACTTTTGATTAATTTCTCAATTTTCTTCCTACCTAATTTTACAAAGTGTTCTGGTTTGTTATATTTTGGATAAATATTTTTGGTTACATTATTAACATTAACATCAGTTGTTTGAGCGGATAACAAAACAGAAACTAATAGAGTAAACTTATTTCTATGTTTTAAAGGAATTGGTGTTTTTGGATAATATTTATTAAGAATTTTTAATATTGTTTTAGATCTTTGAACTTCATTCATTAAAAACTTAGAACATCTCTCATAGAGTAAAGTCCAGGCTTTTTATTCATTAACCATTTAGCAGCTGTAAATGCTCCTTCAGAATAAAGAGCTCTATCAAACGCTTCATGATTTAGAGTAATAACTTCTTTACCACTTGAAAAAGTTACTTCATGTTCTCCAATAATTTCGCCTTTTCTAATTGAATTAAAGTTTATTTTTTTTCCATAAGGAAAAGATTTTTTGTTTAAATATTTCTTGCCTAATAATTTATAGAAATTTTTATTCTTTCCAACCGCTATACCTTTTCCGAGCATTAAAGCTGTACCTGATGGATAATCTTTTTTATGTTTGTGGTGAATTTCAAAAACTTTACTTAAGTAATTATTTCCAAGAGATTTTGAAGAAATTTCAACTAAATACATTAGTAAGTTTATTCCTAAACTCATATTTCCAGCTTTAAGTATTGGTATTTTTTTAGAGTATTTTTTAATTAAGTTTTCTTCTTTTTTAGTAAATCCTGTTGTTCCTATAACTACTCTTTTTTTTAATTTTGATGCAATTTTTAATACTTCAAATGTACATTTTGGAACCGTAAAATCTATTATAACACTTGTATTTTTAAATGCTTTTTTAGTGTTAAGTTCGGGTCTAATTCCACTAATTTTTTTATTAATAATTCTATTTTCTGTAAGAGCTACTAAATTAAAATTTTTATCTGATTTTACCGATTTAATGAATTGCTGGCCCATTCTTCCCATACATCCAGTAATAGCTAAGTTAATTTTTTTCATTAAAAGATAAGATACAAAACTATCATAACAATTATAACAATTATAGCCCAAATAGATAAATTTTTTAAAAACTGTTTTAATTTTGAATTAGTTCTGAAAAAAGCCGGAAGTACTAATATTAAAACTGCAATTAAGGAAATTGCTGGAACAATTTGGTCCCAATTCATTTAATTATTCCAAAAACTTTTAGCTTTTTGAAAGAATTTTTTAATGCTTGGGTTAGACTTTTCGTTTTCTATTTCTCTAAATTTTTCAAGTAGTTCTTTTTGTTCTTTATTTAACGATACTGGAACTTCGGTGTTTACTTGAACATATAAATCACCAGTTCCACTTCCTCTCATTAGAGGCATTCCTTTACTCTTCAATCTAAACTGCTTACCACTTTGTGTACCTGAAGGAATTTTTATTTTAGCCTTACCACCATCTATAGTTGGAATTTCTATAGATGTTCCTAATGCTGCATCTGCAACTGATATTGGATATTCATAGAAGAGATTTTCATCTGACCTTTTAAAAAGATCATGCGAATAAACATTGATAAATAAATACAAATCTCCGTTACCAGCTCCTCTTGAGCCAGCCTCACCTTTTCCAGCTAATCTAATTCTTGTGCCATCATCAACTCCTTTTGGAATTGTAACTGAAAGCCTCTTTGATGCTTGTTTCTTTCCTTCTCCTCCACAACTTCCACAAGGATTAGTTATCATTTCGCCTGATCCAGAACATTGAGGACACGTTTGTTGTACGGTAAAGAAGCCTTGACTTGATCTCACTTGACCATGTCCACCACACATTGAACAAGATCCAGCTTCATGACCAGGTTTAGACCCTGAGCCACTACAAGTATCGCACTTCTCTGATGTTGAAAATTTTATGTCTTGTTTTTTTCCGTTATAAGCTTCTTCTAAACTTATTGATAAATCATATCTTAAATCAGAACCTCTATTATTTGATCGTCTAGATTTTCTTTCCCCTCCACCAAATCCTTCACCAAAGAAGTCTTCAAAAATATCTGAAAAATGACTTGAGAAATCGAAATTACCAAATCCTCCTCGCCCTCCACCTCCATTTTCAAAGGCGGCGTGACCAAAATTATCGTAATTTTGTTTTCTCTCAGAATTAGATAGAACGTGATAAGCTTCAGATGCTTCTTTAAATTTTTCCTCAGCAGTTTTATCACCTTTATTTTTATCAGGATGATATTTGATTGCTTGTTTTCTATAAGCTGATTTTATTTGATCTGCCGAAGAACCTTTATTTATACCTAAGACGTCATAATAATCTCTTTTTGCCATAACTAATTATAGACAAATAGTTGTTAGCTTAGGCGCTTTTTTCTTTATTCTCGTCTTTTACTTCTTCAAAGTCTGCATCAACAACGTTATCGTCTTTTTTTCCTTCTTCTTTTTTAGCATCTTTTGGCGCATCACCAGGTTTAGCACTTTGTTGTGATTTATAAATTGCTTCACCTAATTTCATTGAAGCTTGGACTAAATCTTGAGTTTTTTTCTTAATTTCTTCTACATCTGTGCCTTTAAGCGCATTTCTAAGAGTTGCCGATGCATCTTCTATAGTTTTTTTATCAGCATCAGTAACTTTGTCACCATGCTCTTTTAGATTTTTTTCAGTTGAATGTAACAAAGTATCTGCTTGGTTTCTAGAATCTACAGATTCTCTTTTCTTTTTATCAGCTTCTTTATTTGATTCTGCATCTTTAACCATTTGACTAATTTCTTCGTCGGTTAGTCCACCTGAGGCTTGGATTTGAATTTTTTGTTCTTTTCCTGTCCCTTTATCTTTTGCCGAAACATTCACAATACCATTGGCATCAATATCAAAAGTTACTTCGATTTGAGGAACACCTCTTTGAGCAGGAGCTATTCCAATTAATTCAAAGTTACCTAAAATCTTGTTGTCAGATGCCATCTCCCTTTCACCTTGGAGAACTCTTATCGATACAGCTGGTTGATTATCCTCAGCAGTTGAAAAAACTTGACTTTTTTTAGTTGGGATAGTTGTGTTTTTTTCTATTAATTTTGTTGAAACTCCACCAAGCGTTTCAATACCTAAAGATAAAGGAGTAACATCTAATAATAAAACATCTTTAACATCTCCTTGAAGTACCCCAGCTTGGATTGCCGCACCCATTGCAACAACTTCATCGGGGTTTACAGATTTGTTTGGTTCTTTACCAAAAAAGTTTTTTACTTCTTCAATAACTTTTGGCATTCTTGTCATGCCGCCGACAAGTATTATTTCATTTATTTCACTTGTGGATAGACCCGCATCTTTAAGAGCTATTTTGCAAGGAGGCAATGTTTTTGCAATTAAATCTTCAACCAAAGCCTCAAGTTTAGCTCTAGTCATTTTTAAATTAATATGTTTTGGACCCGTTTTATCAGCAGTAATAAATGGAAGATTTATTTCTGTTTGAGCAGCAGAAGAAAGTTCTATTTTTGCTTTTTCCGCAGCTTCTTTTAATCTTTGTAAAGCTAATTTGTCCGATTTTAAATCAATACCATTTTCTTTTTTGAATTCAGATAATAAATATTCAACTATTGTATTATCAAAGTCTTCACCACCAAGGAATGTATCTCCATTAGTAGATTTCACTTCGAAAACACCATCGCCCAATTCAAGGATAGATACATCAAACGTACCGCCCCCCAAATCATAAACTGCAATCTTCTTATTTGTTTTTTTATCTAGACCATAAGCTAAAGAAGCAGCCGTTGGTTCATTTATGATTCTCAAAACTTCTAACCCTGCAATTTTTCCAGCATCTTTAGTTGCTTGTCTTTGAGCGTCATTAAAATACGCGGGCACAGTAATAACTGCTTGTTTAACCTCTGAACCTAAGTATTTTTCAGCTGTCTCTTTCATTTTTTGTAAAATAAATGCTGAAATCTGAGAAGGTGAATATTTGTTTCCTTTTGCTTCTATCCATGCGTCACCCTTTTCTGAATTAATAATTTTAAAAGGAGCTGTCTCAATATCTTTTTTAACAGATGGGTCTTCAAAGTTTCTTCCCACCAATCTTTTTACTGCAAAAATTGTATTTTCTGGATTTGTTACAGCTTGTCTTTTTGCTGGTTGCCCAATTAATTTTTCTTCATTGTCTGTAAATGCTACAACTGATGGAGTTGTTCTTGTTCCTTCAGCATTTTCCAAAACTTTTGCTTGTGTACCTTCCATAACGGCTACACAAGAGTTTGTTGTTCCTAAATCTATTCCTATTACTTTGCTCATATTTGTTTACCTCTGCCTCATATAAGTGTTAATTTTGCAACTACAACCATCTGAAATAATTATTTTTCTTCTTGTTTTTCCTTATTTTCCTCATTTTTTTTATTATTATTGGTTTCTTTTTCTAATTTTTTCTTTGAAACTCCAACCAGAGAAGGTCTCAATAACCTATCTTTCATCATAAATCCTTTTTGTATTTCTTGAACTATAGTTCCAGGTTCTTTTGTTTCATCTTCAATCTCCATCATTGCTTGATGAAGATTTGGGTCAAGTTTATTGTTAATTGATTTTATAGGTTCAATATTATTTTTTTTAAATATAGATAAAATATCTTTATTAATAACATCAAGATGTTCTGTAACTTTTTTTAAGGTTTCGGTATTTATTAATTTTTCGTCATTTTCCAAAGATAATTTAGATCTTTCAAGATTATCTAATAAATTTAATGATTCTCTAGCAAAAGCAAAGCCACCGTATTCAAAAGCATCCTCTTTCTCTTTTTCAAATCTTCTTCTCTGATTTTCCATTTCAGCAAATGTTCTTGTCAACTTATCTTTAAGGTTATCAATTTCTTCTTCTAAGGAAAGTTCTTTTTCTTCTTCTTTATCTTCTAAATTTTCGTTATTATTTGTAGAATTATTTTCTTTAGTATCTATATCTTTTTTTTCAGAATTATCCTGATTTTCTTCTTTATATTTTGAATCTTCTTTTTCCATTGTTACCTATATGGTAAGTAAATCCTATATTTCTAGATGCTTAAAAAAAAAAATAGAGAGATAATTGTAGGTTCTAATAACACAGGAAAAATAAAGGAAATCAGAGAATTATTGCCTAAATCTTATAAAATATTTACACCAAATGACTTTAATTTAAGAGACCCAAAAGAGAATGGTAAATCATTTGTTGAAAATTCATTAATCAAAGCAAAATACTATTCAATAAAATCTGGTAAAATTTGTATTGCGGATGATTCTGGACTAGAAATAGATTATTTAGATAAAGCCCCAGGAATATTTTCTGCTAGATGGGGAGGAAGAAATGGCAATTTTAACATTGCAATCAAAAAAGTTTTTAGAGAATTAAATAAAAAAGATAAAGAATGGAGGAATAAGAAAATAGTAGCCAGATTTGTTTGTGCTTTAACAATTTGTGGTCTTAAAGAAAAACCTATACATTCGTTAGGAATAGTACAAGGATCAATATCAAATAAAAAAAAAGGGAGAAATGGATTTGGTTATGATCCGATTTTTATTCCAAAAAGTAGAACACTAACTTTTGCTCAAATGAAACCTAGTAAGAAATATAAAATTGATCATAGATTTATGGCATTCAAAAAAATTAAAAAATTTTTTTGAATTGATTGTTTTCAACACTATAAAAATTTAATTGATGAGTTATTACATTTTTATTAATTTCAAATATGCCAATTTTCCCTTTAAATTTATTTTTCTTATAAAAAATTTTATTTGAAATCTTGAAGTCATTTTTGTAAATTAAAAAATAAACTAATCCTACTAGATCGTAACTTAAAAAAGATATTTGATTTGCTTTAGATTCGTAAATACTATTATATTCATCAATAAATAAGTCGTAGTTTTCTTTATCTATAGAGGGAAAATAAATGGGATGTAGTGAAGTTTCTTTTAATAAAGATTTATCAAACCATTGATTTAAAGTTAAATATGAAATTCTTTTTGATGATATATCGGTATATAATAATGATGTTGCTACACTTTTTAAACTTTCATCAAAATCTGCGATAATTACAGAATCAAAATTAATTCCTCCAAAAGTGTCTTTCTTTTTTAAATTTTCTATTTTTTTTTCTTTATTTTGAACTAAAGAGTTTTCTAACCTTTTTATTTCATCTTTAAGTCTTTGTTTTCTTTGGGAGTATCTAGTTATTTTTTCAATTTGTGCAGTTAATAAAGTTGGATCTGCGTCATAATAAAATTTATCTTTAAGTTTTATATTGGTTTTATCAATCGCCAAATCAATTTCTTTTTTATAAAATGTTTTTGGAATTAGAAATATACTTCTTTCTAAATTATTTATTTTTTTAAATTTTTTTATTGTGTTTATTTGTGAAATTGCATTCACACCTGCACTGATTACATTTGAAGGGTTTCCATAAATTTTGTTTGTTAGAGATATAAATGTCATATCTTTTAATTCATCAAGATACTTTGTGCTTTCGTTAAATACCGGACCTATAACAATTCTTACCCCTTGATCATATAGTTCTTTAGAAACTCTCAAAGAGTTTATGGGGTTTGATTTAGTATCTTTAGGAATTATTTCAATTCTATCGTCGTCAATTTTATTAATTGCCAATCTAACAGATTTAATAATTGAATTACCCAGTTTTGAATGTTTTCCACTTGTTGGCACTATTAGACCAATTTCAATTTTTTCACTTGGAAAACTGTTTTGAAAAAAAATAATTAAACTTAAAGTTGATATAATTATAAATTTAATAAAAGTTTTCATTTCAGATTTAATAATATAATTTCATAATTAATGCATGTTGATGAAAACTTAAATAACTTAAAACCTGGGCTATATTGTGTTGCAACTCCAATAGGAAATCTGGGAGATATAACGCTTAGAGCTTTAGAAATTATAAAAAATTCAGATTTAATTCTGTGTGAAGATACAAGGGTTTCAAAAAAATTGTTAAGTAAATTTAAAATTAGTAAAAAATTAATTTCTAATCATAAATTTAATGAAAATAAAAATTTAAACTTTATAATAGAACATTTAGAAAATAATAAAATAATATCAATCATATCTGATGCTGGTACACCTGCAATTTCAGATCCAGGTAGAGTTTTAATTAACAAGTGTATAGAAAAAAATATTAATATTTATTCTGTACCAGGCCCTTCAGCTGTTAGTGCCGCTATATCAGTAAGTGGTTTTTCAGATCAGTATTTATTTTGTGGATTTTTACCGGAGAAAAAAACTGAATTAAATAAATTATTTAATTCAATTACAAATATTAATTGTTCAATTGTTTTTTTTATCTCACCAAAAAAAATTAATAAAATTGTTGATCTTATAAAAAAATATTTTTTTAATAGAAATATATTAATTTGTAGAGAAATTACTAAATTTCATGAAGAATATATAAGAAGTAGAGTAAAAAATTTGTCAGAAATATCTATTTCAACAAAAGGCGAAGCTACTGTTGTTATTTCTGAAGATAGTAATTTAAAAAAAAATTATCTTAAATTGGAAGAATCAGATAAAAAAAAAATTAGCAGATTGATAAAAAAAATGACTATTAAAAATATTGTAAGAGAAATTAATAAAGATAAAAAATTTCCAAAAAAAATAATTTATGATTATTGTTTAAAATTAAAAAATGAAAATTAATAAAATATTATTATTAGTATTATTTATTATAACGAGTTGTGTTGGAACATCTTCAACCGGTGTTTTTGGTACAGGAGTTTCCATTGCAATTGATCCAAGAACAATAGGAACTCAGATTGATGATTCAATAATGCATAAAAATTTAAGTGCAAAATTAATTAACATGAATACCAATTATATATTATCTGTTAAGTCTAAAGTATTAGATGGAAGAATTTTTATTACAGGTAAAGTAGATACTATAGAAGAAAAATTAAAAATTACAAAATTAGGATGGGAAATAAAGGGTGCGAGATCAGTAAAAAACGATCTTCAAATTAAAGAAAAATTTAATTTCCAGCAAACAGCAAAAGATATTTTGATAACTTCACAATTACGAGCGGCTATGATTACTAATAAAAAAATCAAATCGGCTAATTACAATATAGATACATATAAGAAGAAAATATATGTATATGGAATATCTCAGGATGAAGAAGAAAGAGCGGAAGTAATAAATGAAGCAAAACAAATTCTTGACGTTAAAGATGTAATTGCAAGTATTTTATTAATTGAAGATTTAAGAGTTGTTAAAAATTAATTTGGTTTATTGTAATTTATAACCTCAGCAGAGTAAGCGGCTATAGAAGCTAAATTTAATATATCAGAAGCAGAAGATCTTAGAGGAGCGATTTCTATTGCTTGCCCTAATCCGATCAATAATGGTCCTATGACTTTTGCTCCGCCAAGTGTCTTCATTATTTTGTATGAAATTGCCGCACTATGTTGTCCTGGCATAATTAATATGTTTGCATTACCTACTATTTCTGAAAATGGGTATAAATCAGAGTATTCATCGTTTAATGCCACATCTGGTTGCATATCTCCATCAAATTTAAAATCAACTTTTCTTTTTTTTAACATATCAACCGCATCTCTAATGTGTTTTGTTCTACTTGTTAAAGGTTGTCCAAATGTTGAATGAGATAAAAAAGCTACCTTAGGATCAAAACCGAATAATCTTGCAACTCTTGCTGAAGAAATAGCAATTTCGGCCAATTGTTCTGATGAAGGATATTCATGTACACTAGTATCCCCAATAAAAACTGTTTTACCTTTATTTACAATCATATTTAATCCAAACATTATTTCACCTGGCCTAGGTTCGACAACTTTTTTAATTTTTTCTAATGATTGAGCATATCTTCTGCTATTTCCAGTCACCATGGCATCGGCATCACCAGAAGAGACCATGCAAGATCCCCAGATAACTCTGTCATTTCTAACCATTCTATCACAATCTCTTTCAAGCAAGCCTTGTTCTCTATGAAGTTTTTTAAAAAGAAATTTTACATATTTCTCTCTCTTTTTTTTGTCTGTAGAATTTATGATTTGAATATCAAAATTTTCCCCATAACCAATTTCTTTTAATCTTTGTTTAACAACTTTTTCTTTTGCAACAATTATAGGAATTCCCAGTCCACTATTTTTAAAAGCAATTGCAGCTTTTAATGTATTTTCATCTTCTCCATCTGTAAAAATAACTTTTTTTTGATTTTTTTTTATTTGAGAATTTATACCTTGCATTATAGTTACAGAAGGATCTAATCTTTGTTTTAATTGGTCAGAATAAATTTCAAAATTTTCAATTTTTTTTCTTGCAACTCCACTTTTTAAGGCGGCTTTAGCCACAGCAACAGGTATAACACTTATTAATCTAGGATCGAATGTAGATGGAATTATATAATCTTTTCCGTATATGGGTCTATCACCTCCCATAGCAGCAACAACTTCATCCGGAACTCTTTTTTTTGCCAAAGACGCAATAGCATTTGCTGCGGCAATTTTCATTTCTTCATTTATAATTTTTGCCCTTGCATCTAGCGCTCCTCTAAAAATATATGGAAAGCCTATTAAATTATTTACTTGATTTGGATAATCCGATCTACCAGTAGCAATTATTGCATCGCTTCTAACTTCTTCAACTTTTTCAGGAGTTATTTCTGGATCAGGATTAGCACAGGCAAATATAATTGGATTTTTTGCCATTTTTTTAACCATTTCTTTTTTTAAAATACCCGCAGAAGATAAACCTAAAAAAACATCGGCACCTTTTATTGCATCATTTAAAGTTCTATTTTTAGTTTCTATTGCATGATTTAATTTCCATTTACTTAGATCTTTTCTTCCCTTGTGAATAACTCCTTTTCGATCAATCATAGTTAAATTTTTCTGAAGAACTCCAGTTTTTTTAAAAAGATTTGCGCAGGCCATAGCTGATGCTCCTGCTCCATTAACTACTACTTTGATTTTTTTAATTTCTTTCTTGGCTATATCAACTGCATTAATTAGTGCCGCACAAGTTATTATGGCAGTACCATGCTGATCATCATGAAATACAGGAATATCTAAAATTTTTTTTAGTTTTTCTTCAATTATAAAACAATCAGGAGCAGCAATGTCTTCTAAATTTATACCACCAAAACTACCAGCAAAATTTTTTATACTATTAATAATTTCATCTGGATCATTTGATTCTATTTCTAGATCAATAGCATCAATATCCGCAAATCTTTTGAATAAAACTGCCTTACCTTCCATTACGGGTTTAGAGGCTAAAGCTCCAAGATTTCCTAGCCCCAGTATGGCAGATCCATTACTTATAACGGCAACCAAGTTTCCTTTTGTGGTATAATCATATGCGAGTTCAGGATTTTTTGAAATTGCTTTTACTGGAACCGCAACTCCCGGAGAATATGCCAAGGCTAAATCTCTTTTTGTTGTCATTGGTTTTGATGAAATAATCTCAATCTTGCCAGATTTATTACTATTATGAAATTCTAAAGCTTCTTTATCAGAATAATGTTCAATTTTATTTTTCTTCATTTTGTGTAAATAGGTATACAAATAGAGCGAATTTATGACTAGTATGTTTTATGAATCTGATTAAGTCAACAGGCACATTTAGTTTCTTTACTTTAATTAGCAGAATTCTTGGATATTTAAGAGATGTATTGATAGCAATTTATCTTGGTTCTGGTCCAATTGCAGATGCTTTTTTTGTAGCGTTTAGAATACCAAATACATTTAGAAGATTATTTTCAGAAGGAACTTTTAATGCTGCTTTTGTTCCAAGTTACTCATCTGAAATGGTTTTAGGAAAAAATAGATCTCAAAAATTTGCAAACAAAATATTTAACTTACTTTTAGTTAGTTTGCTATTGATTGTTTTAATTATTGAAATATTTATGCCATCTTTTGTTTTTATTATCGCCCCTGGCTTTTCCGATAATTCCGACAAACTTGACCTGACTATTTCTCTTACAAGAATTACCTTCCCATTTTTACTGTTTGTTAGTTTATCTTCTTTTTTTTCAGCTATATTAAACTCACATAATAAATTTGCAGTTGCATCAGCAGCACCGATTATTTTAAATATATTTTTAATTTTAATTTTGTTTTTTCAAAGTTATTTAAATGACCAGCTCGTAATCTATCTTTCCTATGCGGTAACATTTGCAGGTATTTTACAGCTTATTTTCTTACTTTTTTTTATAAGAAAATTTTATTTTCCAATAATTACTTTAAATTTTAAAATTGATAATAAAGTTAAGTTATTTTTTAAAAAACTTTTACCAAGCATATTTTCATCAGGTGTTACACAAATAAATATTTTAGTAGGAACAATTATAGCATCCTTTCAAGCAAGTGCTGTTTCTTATCTTTATTATGCAGATAGAATATATCAGATCAATTTAGCAATAGCTGGTATTGCAATTGGAACTGTACTCTTGCCAAATTTAAGCAAATATATTCAATCAAGAAATAAAAAAAAAATAGATTTTATTCAAAATAAAGCACTAGAATTAAGTTTGTTTTTAAGTTTGCCGGCAACCATAGCACTGCTAATAGCATCTGAAGAGATAACGTCTGCATTATTTGGATATGGTTCATTTGATGATCTGAGTGTAAAAAATTCAGCTAATGCATTATTTTATTTTGCTCTAGGCCTACCCGCGTTTTCGTTTATAAAAATTTTTTCAAGTTTTTTATTTGCTAGGCATAATACAAAGATACCCTTTTACTTTTCAGTTCTTTCGGTGATAACAAATATTATAATTAGTGTTTATTTTTTTAATAAAATAGGATTTATAATTATACCAATAGCAACAACTATATCATCATGGTTTAATGCAATAATGCTTTTAATGTATTTAACTAATAAAAAATATTATTTAATAAATTTAAAATTTATTAAATCATTTTTAAAAATTGTTTTTTCAACAGTTTTAACTTCTTATATTTTTTATAATTTAATAAAATTTTTTAGTGAGAACTTAACCTATAACAGCGAATATAAACTTATAACTATTATTTTATTAGTTATTGTTACATTTTTTATTTATATTTTAATTTCTATACTTACAAAAGCTTTTAAAACTTCAGATATTAAATTAAAGTATTAATACAATGGGAAAAAAAATTTTTTCAGGAGTTCAGCCAACGGGAAACCTTCATTTAGGTAATTATATTGGTGCAATAAAAAATTTTGTTGATCTTCAAAATCAAGAAGGAAATGAGTGTGTTTATTGTGTTGTTGATTTACATGCAATAACAGCTAAACAAGATCCAATAATTCTTAAAAACAACATAAGAGAAACTACCGCTACTTTCTTGGCAAGCGGAATAGATTCTAAAAAAAGTATTATATTTAATCAATCACTGGTGCCAGCTCACTCCGAAGGATCTTGGATCTTAGGATGTATAGCTCGCATGGGTTGGTTAAATAGAATGACTCAATTCAAAGAAAAGGCGGGAAAAGATAAAGAAAAAGCGAGTGTAGGTTTATATATATATCCAGTTTTAATGACGGCTGATATTTTACTATATGATGCAACTCATGTTCCGGTAGGAGAAGATCAAAAACAGCATTTAGAACTATCTAGAGATATTGCGCAAAAATTTAATTTAGATTTTAACGCACCAAATTTTCTTAGAGCTCCAGAGCCTCTAATACAAAAGAATTTTTCAAGAATAATGAGTTTAAAAGACGGAACAAATAAAATGAGTAAATCTGATCCATCAGATTTAAGTAGAATAAATTTAACTGATCATAAAGATCAAATTATGAATAAAATAAAAAAAGCAAAAACCGATAATGATCCATTGCCAGATGATGATGAAAATTTAAGTCAAAGGCCTGAAGTTGAAAATCTATTAGGTATATACTCTAGCTTAAGCGGTCAAAGTTTAAAAAATTCAATAAATGAATTTAGTGGAAAAAATTTTTCAGAATTTAAAGAAAAATTGGCTGAACTTGTTGTGGAAAAAATTTCACCAATATCTGTTGAAATTAATAAACTACAAAAAGATACTAGTTATATTGATACAATTCTTAAAGAAGGTGGAAAAAGAGCCAATTCAATTGCTTCAAAAAAAGTTGAAGAAATGAAGAAAATAATTGGTTTTTGATATATTATAACTTATAAAAAAATAAATATAATTCACTTATGTTTGTACAAACTGAAAAAACACCAAATCCAAATTCTTTAAAATTTTTACCAGGGAAAAAAGTTTCGGAAGATGGTCCATATGAGATTTTAAATAAAAATGAAACTAATAATTATTTAATTAGAAATATACTTTCTATAAGCGGTGTAACGGGAATTTTTTTGGGTGAAGACTTTCTATCTGTGAATAAAGAAAAGGATATTGATTGGGAAAATATTAAACATATAGTGATTTCACATATCAATGAATATTATGCCGAAGGCAACGAATCTATAATTAATAATAAAACAAATGCTCTTGATGATAGTAGTTATAATGAAATTGAAAAAAAAATTATTAGTATATTAGAGACAAAAGTACGACCTGCCGTTGCAAGAGATGGTGGAGATATTAAATTTAAAGAATACAAAGATGGCAAGGTAACAGTAGAACTACAAGGCAGTTGTTCAGGTTGTCCATCTTCAACCTTGACGTTAAAACAAGGTGTGCAAAATTTACTTTGCCATTATATTTCTGAGGTTAAGGAAGTTTTAGCAGTATAAAAATATTAAAAAATAATTATAATTTAAATTATTATATCATGGTGAAAAAAATTAGAAATGATGCAATTTTTAAAAAACCTATAACTGAAAAAACTAAAAGATCAAAAAAAGTTTTAAACACATTTACTGAAAAAAATAAAAATGAGTATAAAGAATTTTATATATTTTCATTAGCAAGTATTATTTTAATTTTTTCTTTTTTTTCTTTACCAATTATAGTCAATTATTTTAATGATAATTTTGCTAAAAATAAAACAATTATTAATGTTTCCAAAAAGAATTTTGAATTAACTCTTAATAACAAAAATAATCAAATTAAAAAAATAGATGAAAGTAGTAATTTAGAAAATATTTTTGATGATATTGATGTATTTTTATCAGATGAAGAAAATACTAACACATCACGATTAAGTGCTTCAATAATAGAACAGTTATTTAAAGATACAAACTATAATTTAAAACGAGTTAAAAAAACAAAGTTAGTCAACATTGGCAATACCTTGGACCATCTACCAAAAGAAATGAAAAGTATTGAAAATGTAAAAAAAAGGAAAAATTTATTTATTCAGATTGTTCTACCTTTAATAATTGAAGAAAATACAAAAATTAAATTAGATAGAAAAAAGCTTTTTGTAATATTGAACAAAAGTAATAATTCCAAGTCTGATATTGAATGGCTAAAAAAGAAATTTAAACAATATGGCGTTGTAAAAAATGATTTATCTACATTAAAGATTAGAATGGATGAAATTCCAGTTTCATTAGCTATAGCTCAAGCTGCCAAAGAAACTGGATGGGGTACCTCAAGATTTGCTCAAAAGGGAAATGCATTATTTGGTCAGTGGACTTGGACAGGAAATGGAATTAAACCAGCGGCAGCGGACAGTAACTCAACACATAAAGTTGCAAGTTTTAAAGTTCTAAAAGCTTCGGTAAAAGCTTATCAGAGAAATATAAACACTCATTCGAGCTATAAAAAATTTAGAAAAGAAAGAGCCATTCAAAGAGATAATGATGGAAAATTAAATAGTTTAGAATTAGTAAAATATCTAGATAAGTATGCCGAAACAGGAATTGAATATACCAAAATTTTATCAAAAATTATTAAACAAAATTCTTTAACAGAATTTGATGATGTTAAAATTCTTCCTACTAGTAAAAAACTTAAAAATTTAATTTAATTCTATAGAAAATTGAATACCAAGCCATCTCCAACCTTCTATATCTCTCATGGAACAATTAATTCTACCTCTTCTTTCTTTAAATTTTTCCCTGAAAAATATATTTAATTTATTATTTTCTAATTTTATATTTGTTTTATGCCAACCATCACCTTCATTTGAGTAACAAGATATTAGATCTAAATTCTTTTGTTTATCAAAAAACTCAATATGCATTTCCGGTGGATTATTTACGGAGTCCACAAACCTATCTTCAGGCACAATATTATTATACTGTAAAGGTAAAAATTTAACTAAACGTTCAAATCTACTTAGATTGCCATATTTTTTATTTATTGGAAATCTCGGCAGTTCATATTTATCTTTATTTAAATCAATTACACCCGAATGTTGTCCAAAAGCAAATTTAAAGTTTTTAGCAATATAATTTTTTTGCTCAAGAGAATATTCTCCAAAAGGATAAGAGAAAAATTTAGGATTGTAGCCGATATTTTTATTAAAATAATTTATAGATTTATCTATATCATTTTTAAATTCTTTAAAGTTATAATTAATTAGATATTCATGGGAATGAGAATGGTTTCCTAAAAATACAAATTCTTCCTTTTCAATTTCTTTTATTTGACTCCAAGTCATATATCCAAATTTTCCAATAGCATCAGTAGAAACAAATAATATAAAAGGTATTTTATTTTCTTTTATGTATGGCCATGCGTTCTCATAAAAAGATGCAAATGCATCATCAATTGTAAGTAAAAACTTTTTTTCAGTTTTTGGTTTATTAAATTCTATTTCAAATTTATCTGGATTATAGAATTTAAAATTATTATTATAAATTATATCAATTTGACTTTTAAATATATCCATTTGAATATTTGTCGATGGGTATTTATTTTCATTGAATCTATGATACATTAAAGAGAGTATTCCCTGCTCTTTATGATGGTATTTTTTGTTTACACTTTCGCCATAAGCATTTAAAAAAAATAAATAAAATATGAAAAATTTAATAATTGACGCAACTAAAGAAGAAGTTTTTTTTTCTGTCATCACTGAGTCACAATCATATACTACCACTTATATAAACAGTAGAGAAAATTTTGATAAATTTATATATCTTCTTTTAATTTTTTTAAAAAATTATAAAATAGAACTAAAAGATATTGAAAAAATATTTGTTAATCAAGGACCGGGAAAATTATCAAGTATAAGAACATCTATATCAATAGCAAAAGCAATAGCTCTATCAAAAAATATTAGTTTATTTGGTTTTAATTCAAAAGATTTTGATGGAAAGGATTATAAAAAAATATTGAAATTAGAGAACAAAAACTTACTAAATAAAGATTTGATTAAGCCCCATTATTCGAGTTAAATATAATATGTCTGAAACTATAGAACAAAAATGCACTGCAAAAGGAGTAAAACTAACTGACCAAAGAAAAATTATTGCAAAAATTATGAGCGATTCCCAAGATCATCCTGATGTTGATGAATTATACAAAAGGGCATCAAAAATAGATTCAAAAATTAGTATTGCTACTGTCTACAGGACTGTAAAGCTTTTTGAAGAAGCGGGAATAGTTGCTAAGCACGACTTTAGAGGCGGTAAAGCGAGATATGAAGAACTAAACGAAGGTCATCATGATCATTTAATTGATATAAAAACTGGAGAAATAATAGAATTTGTTGATGAAGAAATTGAAAAGCTACAAAAAAAAGTTGCAGACAAATATGGATACAAATTGGTTGATCATAAACTTGAATTGTATGGCAAAAAAAAAAATAGCTAATGAAAAAAAATTTTTTTATTAAAACATTTGGATGTCAGATGAATGAGTACGATTCAAAACGCATTTATGATTCAATTAGCAAAATCGGTTACCACAAAAGTGATGATCAAAATAATGTTGATTGTTATATATTAAATACTTGCCACATTAGAGACAAGGCAAAAGAAAAAGTATTCCACGAAATTGGTAGAATAAAAAAAATTTATAGAGGAAAAAATAAACCAATAATGGTAATGGCAGGTTGTGTGGCCCAAGCTGAAAATCAAGAAGTATTTAGCAGAGATCCTTATATTGATATTGTTATTGGTCCACAATCGTACCATAAAATGAATGATCTTTTAGAAAACCATATTTCTGAAAAAAAAGTTGAAGAAACAGAATTTGATTCTGTTTCTAAGTTTAAATATTATGATGGAATAGAAAATAAAAATAATAGTGTATCAGCTTATTTAACTATACAAGAAGGTTGTGATAAGTTTTGTCACTTTTGTGTTGTACCTTATACAAGAGGACCTGAATATTCCAGACCATTTAATCAAATTGTTAATGAAGCAGAACAATTAGTTAAAAACGGAGTAAAAGAAATTACTTTGTTAGGACAGAATGTTAATGCTTATTATTTCCAAGAAAATAGTAAAGAATATAGAATTTCAGATTTGATAAATCACCTTGATAAGTTCAATGAAATTAAAAGAATAAGATATACCACTTCTCATCCTAAAGATATGACAGATGATTTAATTGAATGTTATAAAAAAAGTGAAAAACTTATGCCCCTTGTTCATTTACCAATACAAAGTGGCTCAGATAGAATTTTAAAATTAATGAATCGAAAACACAAAGTTGAAGATTATTTAGATGTTTATTTTAAAATAAAAAAATTAAATCCAGATGTAGAGTTTTCAAGTGATTTTATAATAGGTTATCCTGGAGAAACAGAAAAAGATTTTTCAGATACATTGGAATTATTAGAAAAAATTAGATTTATTAATTCTTTTTCATTTATATTTAGTCCTAGACCAGGAACAACGGCAGCCAATTTAGAAATGATTGATAATGAAATAGCAAAAAAAAGATTAATTATAATTCAAGAAAAACTATTTAATAATCAAATAGAATTAAATAAATCTATGGAAGATAAAAAAATTGAAGTATTGGTAGAAAATAAACTTTCTGACCAAAATAAATTATTTGGTAGAAATAAATATTTATCATCTGTAGTATTTAAAGGAAGTGAAAATCATATTGGCAAGCTGGTAGATGTAAAAATTAATAATAGTAATCAAAATACTTTGTTTGGTGAAATTGAAACAAATATGAAAGCAGCTTAATTTGAGCAATATAGCTTACAAAAATTCAAAATCAGAACTAAAATTTGTATATTCCGAAAATAATGCACTTAGTATTATTTTTCAAAACAATGATATTTTAATAGGAATTGTTGGAGAATTTAATAACAATTTAAAAGAATTAGAGAGAATTACCGAAACTAAGATCTATTCAAGAGGAAATTCTATTCTTGTAAAAAGTAATCCTGAAAAAAATGATTTAGTAAAAAATGCCATTCAATTTCTAACTAACCAATTTTTAAACAATGGAACTATTGAAAAAAAAGATATAATTTCTTCAGTAAATAAATTTATGATAGATGAAAAATTGAAAACATCAGAAAATAATATAGAATATATTATTAAGACTCCAAAAAAGTCAGTAATACCAAGATCTGAAAAACAAAAAAACTACGTTAAAGCACTTAAAGAAAGCGAAATAATAATTTCAACTGGACCTGCGGGCACAGGAAAAACATTCTTAGCTGTTGCTGTAGCTCTTACAATGCTTTTGGATAAAAAAATAGAAAAAATTATTTTATCAAGGCCAGCAGTTGAAGCAGGTGAGAGACTAGGATTTTTACCAGGAGACATGAGAGAAAAAGTAGATCCTTACCTTAGACCTTTATATGATTCACTTTATGACTTATTATATTTTGAAAAAATCCAAAAGAAAATTGAAGTAGGCGATATAGAAATAGCACCATTAGCTTTTATGAGAGGAAGAACACTAAAAAATTCTTTTGCAATTCTTGATGAAGCTCAAAATGCAACAGATACGCAAATAAAAATGTTTTTAACAAGAATTGGCGAAAACTCAAAGATTGTAATAAATGGAGACCCTTCACAGATTGATTTACCAAATAAATCTTTATCAGGTCTTAATCGTTCTAAAAATTTACTTGGGCACTTAAAAGAAATTTCTATTGTTGATTTTGATCATAATGATGTTGTTAGACATCCTTTAGTTTCAAAAATTGTTAAAGCATATTCAGACCAAAAGACTGATTAATGATCAAAGCCAATGTAGTTTTGGATCATTATAAGTGGAAGAATAAGATTAAGAATCCAAGTAATTATTTTAAAAAAAAACTTAATAAATTAAACAAAATTAGTTCTTTTAAAAAAAAAAAACATGAGTTTTCTGTTCTTTTGACAAATAATAAAAAAATGAAAAGTTTCAATTTTAAGTTTAGAAAAAAAAACAAACCTACGGATGTATTGTCTTTTCCATTTCACCATATAGAAAAAAAAAGTATATATATTGGGGATATAGCTATTTCATTTGAAATAGTTAATCAAAGGTCAAAAACTTCAAATTTTTTTTTAGAATTCGATAAAATGTGGATACATGGATATTTTCATTTAATTGGATATGATCATAAAAAAATAAAAGATTTTAAAAAGATGACTAAAAAAGAAAATTTAGTATTAAATTATTTTCACAAAGCAATTTGACCTCATTGATACAAAATAAAATTTTAATTTATATTATACCTTTTTTAATTGGTTTATTTACTTCTTATAGCCTTCCACCTTATAGTTTTTTTTTCATAAATTTTATTACATTTCCTTTATTGTTTTATTATCTATTATCCAATTATCAAAAAGGAAAGTGGATATCTTTTAAGATTGGATGGATATATGGTTTTGGATATTTTATTTCTAATTTATATTGGATTTCAAATTCACTTACTTTTGAGGAAATTTTTAAACCTTTAATACCATTTTCATTAATTTTTATTCCTTTGTTTTTGGGATTATTTTATGGCCTCATTACAGTTTGTTGTTCTTTTTTTAAATTAAAAAAAAATTTTTCCTCAATATTAATTTTTTCATTTTTTTTTTCACTAATAGAATATTTAAGAAGTTTTATTTTAGGTGGATTTCCATGGAATTTGATTGCTTATAGTTTTACAGATTATTTACAATTAATTCAAATTCTCTCATTTATTGGGACATATGCTTTTAATCTTTTATGTATCACTTTATTTTTAATACCAGTTATAATTTTTTTTAATTATAAAAAAAAAAAAAAAATATTTTTATTATTCTTTTTTGTTTTACTTTTATCCATTAATTTTTTTTACGGCTCCTTCATTATTAAAAAAAATGAAGAAATTGATAAAACAAAGTTGAATTTTGTAATAAAAATTATTTCTCCAAAAATAGATATTAAAAGATTTTTTCAAAATGAAGAACCCGAAGAAACAATTTTAGATTTGATAAAACTAAGCAAACCTAATAATTTAGAAAATACAGTTTTTATTTTTCCAGAAGGTGTACTTTCTAATATTTATTTACAAGATTTAAAAAATTATAGCTATATCTTTTCAGAAAATTTTTCAGATAAACACAAAATAATTTTAGGTATAAATAGTTATGAAAATTCAAAGATATTCAATTCACTGGTAGTTTTGGACAAAGATGTAAATATCTTAGCAAAATACAATAAAAATAAATTAGTTCCTTTTGGAGAATATTTACCATATGAAAAATTATTAATTAATTTTGGCCTAAAGAAAATTACTCAAGGATACCAATCTTTTTCTTCCGATAATGAAAGAAAAGTAATTAATTTTAATAATATTAGTTTTATTCCTTTGATTTGTTATGAAATAATTTATTCAGGAAATATTAATATAAACAATGAAGATTTTGATTTTATAATTAATATATCGGAAGATGGATGGTTTGGAGATTCTGTTGGTCCACATCAGCATTTTTCTCATTCCATATTTAGATCAATAGAAGAAGGAAAAAATCTAATACGTTCAGCAAACAATGGTATTTCAGCATATATAGACCCAAGCGGAAAAATAATTAGCAAACTCAAATCAACTGATAAGGGATTTTTAGAAATTAATAATTTTAAAAAAACAAAAAAAACTATTTTTAATTCTTATGGAAATAATATTTTCTTTTATTTTTTAATTTTTTACATTAGTTTAATTTTTTTTTTGAAAAAAAGAAGAATAAATGAAGAAAAATTTTTTATTTACAAGTGAGTCAGTTTCAGAGGGACATCCAGATAAAGTTTGTGACAGAATTTCAGACATGGTTGTTGATACTTATTTAGGTTTAGAACCTCAATCTAGAGTAGCTTGTGAGACTCTGGCCACAACAAACAAAGTAATATTAGCTGGAGAAGTTAGAGGACCAGAAATTAAAAAAGATGATTTAATTCAAAATGTTAGAGATTGTATAAAGGATATTGGATATGATCAAAAAGGATTTACATGGAAAGAAGCCACAAAAATAGAAAGTCATCTTCATTCTCAATCTGCAGATATAGCAATGGGAGTAGACTCATCGGGAAATAAAGACGAAGGCGCAGGAGATCAAGGAATAATGTTTGGTTATGCGTGTAATGAAACAGATGTTTTAATGCCAGCACCGATTCATTATTCACATAAAATTTTAAAACTTATGGCCGAAGATAGAAAATCAGGAAAATTAAAAAACATTGAGCCAGATTCAAAGAGTCAAATTACAATAGAATATAAAGATGGAAAACCTGCCTCAGTTAAGTCAGTTGTAATATCAACCCAGCACTCTGCTGATGTAAATCAATCTCAAGTTAGAGAATTAGTAAAACCATATATAGAAAGATCCATACCAAAAAATCTTATTAATGGACTTGATGAAAATGAAATTTATATTAATCCCACAGGCAATTTCGTTATCGGTGGTCCAGATGGTGATAGTGGATTAACAGGAAGAAAAATTATTGTAGACACTTACGGAGGTGCGGCACCACATGGAGGAGGAGCTTTTTCTGGAAAAGATCCTACCAAAGTTGATAGGTCAGCCGCATATGTATCAAGATATTTAGCGAAAAATGTTGTGGCCTCAAAAATTGCAGAAAAATGTTTAATTCAGCTTGCTTATGTTATTGGAGTTTCAAAACCTTTATCAATTTATGTAGATCTTTTTGATAACGATGAAGAAAAAAATAAACATGTTGAAAAGTTGATAAATGAAAATTTTGATTTAAGCCCAAGAGGAATTAGAGAGATGTTAGGTTTAAATAAACCAATTTATGAGAAAACAGCTGCTTATGGACACTTTGGTAGAGAACCAGATTCTAATGGATCATTTTCTTGGGAAAAAACAGATAAATCAGACGTTTTCAATCAGTAAATAAAGTTGAATATTTAAAAAAAATACCTATATTCCAGGTACATTGTTGAAATTTCAAAATGGGCCTCGGCCCATTTTTTTTTGGAGAAAGCTAAATGTTAAATAGAAGAGCAGATAAATTAGAATTAATTAGAATTGCTGAAGCGGTAGCGCTAGAAAAGTCTATTGATAAAGAATTAATTATAGATTCCATGGAAAATGGAATAGCAAAAGCCGCCAAATCAAAGTTTGGATCTGAAAATGAAATTAAGGTTCAAATTAATAGAGATAACGGTGATATTGGTATTTTTAGAAAATTATTGATAGTAAAAAATCCTGAAAATATAAATGTAGAGATAAGTCTAGAAGATGCATTAAAGCTTGGTGAAATTAATATAGACAAAAAAATTGGTGACGAAATATTACAACCTTTGCCCTCTTTTGATTTTGGTAGAATTGCAGCACAAACTGCAAAACAAGTAATAACTTTTAATGTTAGAGAAGCCGAAAGAGAAAGACAATATAATGATTTTATAGATAAAAAAGATACAATTTTAAGTGGGATTGTAAAAAGATTAGAATTTGGAAATGTGATTGTTGATCTAGGTCGAACTGAATCAATTATACAAAAAAATGAGTTGATTCCGAGAGAAAATATTAAAGCGGGCGACAGAATTAAAGCTTATTGTTTGGATGTTAGAAGAGAACCTAGGGGGCAACAAATATTTTTATCTAGAGCACATCCAAAGTTTATGGAAAAACTATTTATACAGGAAGTTCCAGAAATTTATGATGGTTTAATTGAAATTAAGTCTTCATCAAGAGATCCTGGAAGTAGAGCAAAAATTTGTGTTAAGGCTATTGACACATCTTTAGATCCAGTAGGCGCTTGTGTTGGAATGAGAGGAAGCAGAGTTCAAGCAGTTGTTAACGAACTTCAAGGAGAGAAAATTGATATAGTTAATTGGTCTGAAGATCCAGCTGTTGTTGTAGCAAACGCGCTGTCGCCAGCAGAAGTTCAAAGAGTAAATGTCCATAATGAAGAAAGAAAATTAGATGTAATTTTATCAGAGGAAAATTTAAGCAAGGCAATCGGAAGAAGAGGGCAAAATGTTAGGCTGGCTACAAAATTATTAAATTATGAAATAAACATTATGACAGATGAAGAAGACTCTGAAAGAAGACAATTAGAATTTAAAGAAAAAACAGATAATTTTGTCAAAAATTTGGAATTGGATGAAACTTTAGGACAATTACTAGTTGCCGAAGGCTTTTCTACAATTGATGATATTAAAGATAGCACTCCTGAGTTATTAGCAAAAATAGAAGGAATTGAAACTGATACAGCTAAAGAATTAATTGATAGAGCCAAAGAGTTTTATAAAAAAGACCAAGAAGAAATTTCAAATAAAATTAAAGATCTTGGTTTGGAAAACGATTTAATCAATCATAAGGGATTAACACCCGGAATGTTAGTGACACTTGGAGAACAAAAAATATTAACACTACATGATTTTGCAGATTTAGCATCAGATGAATTGACAGGCAGTTATGACGCGATTAAAGGAGAAAGAGTTAGAATCAAAGGATGTTTGGAAGATTTTGCTTTATCAAAAAAAGAAGCGGATGATCTAATTATGTCTGCTAGAGATAAAGCTTATCAAGATTGAGAGATGAAAAATGGAAAAGAAAAAATTAAAGTTATCAATTTCTGGAAGTACCAATAAAACTATTAGCAGTATAGAACAAGCCAAAAATCAACCAAAAAATACTGTTGTAATTGAAAAAAAATCCAAAAGATTTTTAGGAAAATCAAATATTTCAAGATCTATTTCAACTAACAATAAATCAAATAACAAATCTTCATTTATACAAAGAAAGCCTAATGATTTTAAACCATTTCCAAATATTAGTTCTGATTTTGAGAAAAGAAAATTAGCCGAACAACGGGCAACAAAAAGAATTAAAGGAGAAGTTTCTACAAAAGATAACAAAGTAAATAAACTTGGAGGCAAAAGAAGAGAGTTAAAATTAACCATATCTAGAGCTTTAAGTGATGATGAAATAGGAACTAAATCTAGAAGCCTGGCATCATTGAAAAGAGCAAAACAAAAAGAAAATAGAAGTTTAAATAAAGACGAAACCAAAGAAATATTACAACCAATTAAAAGAAATATTAATATTCCCGAGCTGATAACTATCAGAGAGCTTGCAAATAGAATGGCAGAACAATCAAGTAATATCATTAAACATTTATTAGGAATGGGTGTAACTGTTACCATTAATCACACAATAGATTCAGATACCGCCGAATATTTGGTTAAGGAATTTGGACATAACCCAATTAAAGAGGAAAAAGCAGAAGAAATAATTGAAAAAATAAAAGAAGTTAAAACTCAAAATTTAAAAAGTAGAGCACCGATTGTAACTGTAATGGGTCATGTTGATCATGGAAAAACTTCTGTATTAGATGTTTTAAGGAAAGCAAATGTAGTCTCAGGAGAGTTTGGGGGAATTACGCAACATATTGGAGCTTATCAAATTAATCATAATTCAAATAAAATTACTTTTATTGACACCCCAGGGCATGCTGCATTTACTGAAATGAGAGCAAGAGGATCTAAGTTAACTGACATAGTAATTTTAGTAGTAGCAGCTGATGATGGTGTTAAACCCCAAACAATTGAATCAATAAAACATGCTAAAGCCGCGGGCGTTCCAATAGTAGTTGCAATAAATAAATGTGATCTTCCAGAGGCAGACCCCCAAAAGATTAAAAATCAATTATTAGAATATGAATTGATTGCAGAAGATCTTTCAGGAGACACTTTGATGGTTGAAATTTCAACTAAAACTAAAAAAAATCTTGAAAAACTTGTTGAGTCAGTTGTACTTCAGGCAGAATTATTAGATTTAAAGACAGATTTCGAAACTGATGCGAAAGGCATAGTATTAGAGTCAAAAATTGATATTGGCAGAGGACCAGTTGCAAATGTTATAATAACTGTAGGCACTTTAAAAAAAGATGATTTTTTTGTTAGTGGACTAAAATGGGGAAAGGTTAGAGCAATTATAAATGATCAGGGAAAAAATATTGATATTGCTGAGCCAGCAACACCAGTTGAAATTATTGGAATAAATGGGGCATCAAAAGCTGGAGACGATTTTATAGTTTTACCAAATGAAAAAGAAGCAAAGAATTTATGTGATGCTAGAATTCAAGAAACAAAAGAAGGCAAAAATCCATTAACATTTGTTACACAAGATTCAGCATTTAAAGATGTTGCATCAGAAGAACTAAATATTATTATCAAATCTGACGTGCATGGATCTTCCGAAGCAATTAAGAGTGCAATTAATCAAATTAAGCATGATGAGGTTAAGCCCAAAATACTTCTTTCTGATATTGGCATGATAACTGAAACAGACGTAACCCTTGCCAAAGCTTCAAATTCATTATTAATTGCGTTTAATGTAAAACCCAGCAAAGAAGCAAAAAAAAGAGCGGAGCAAGAAAAGATTACAATATCCTCATTTAATATAATTTATGAAGTGTTAGATTTTATAAAAAGTAAAATGTCTGGATTATTAACACCGGATGTTGATGAAAAAATTATTGGTACGGCTGAAATTCTTGAAATATTTAAAGTATCCAAAGTAGGAAAAGTTGCTGGCTCAAAAGTTGTTGATGGAGAGATTACCCAAGATTCAAATGCTAGAGTAATTAGAGATGGAGCAATAATATTTAATGGTAAAATTGGATCAATTTTTAGAGAAAAAAACCAAACAAAACAGGTTTCAGCAGGACTTGAATGTGGAATAACTTTAAAAGATTATGGTGACTTTCAAAAAAAAGATATTATTGAAGTTTATAATTCAACTGTAACGGAGAGAACAATTTAAATGACTAGTCTAGGAAAACCAATTACACAAAGACAATTAAGAGTTGGAGAAATGATCAAACAAGCTTTGGGTATGCTTTTTATAAGAGATGAAGCTAAATTAACAAATATTTCTACAAAAGAAATTACAGTTACAGAAGTTAGAATGTCACCAGATTTAAAAACAGCAAAAATATTCGTTATGCCACTAGGTGGAAAAAATGCAGAAGAAATTATTGAAAAATTAAAAGAATTTTCATTTGTGATCAGAAAAGTTTTATCGAAGAAAATAGTAATGAAGTTTTTACCAAAACTTTATTTTGTCAAGGATGATTCCTTTGATTATGCTGAAAAAATTGAAAACTTAATAAAACAAACTAATAAACAAGGATAATAAATGACAAAAAGAGCAAAAGAACTTGCAATACATGACAAAGACACTGGTTCGTCAGAATTTCAGGTGGCTCAATTAACAGATAAAATTGAGAACCTGTCAAAACATATTAAACAGTTTAAGAAAGATAAACACTCATCAGTAGGTTTATTAAGAGCTGTTAATAGAAGAAAGAAGTTGTTGGACTATTTAAAGAAAAATAAATTAGATTCTTACAAAAATGTACTGTCGAAATTGAATTTAAGAAAATAGAGATCAAGATAGATAGAACGAAACGAACGAAACGAAATGGAAATGAAATGTTTAAAGTATATAAGAAAGAAATAGAAGTAGCAGGAAAGAAAATAAGTTTAGAAACAGGTAAAGTAGCAAGACAGGCTGACGGAGCAATCATCGCTTCATGTGGTGAAACAGTTATTTTAGCAACAGTGGTGGGAGCAAAGAAAGTAAATCCAGATATGGATTATTTTCCATTATCAGTGAACTACCAGGAAAAATATTATGCTGGTGGAAAAATACCAGGCGGTTATTTTAAAAGAGAAGCAAGACCAACTGAAAGTGAAACATTAATCTCAAGATTAATTGATAGACCAATCAGACCTTTGTTTCCTGATGAATTTAAAAATGAAGTTCAGTTATTACCAACAGTAATTTCATATGACAAAGAAAACCAACCAGATATTTTAGCAATTACTGCTTCATCAGCAGCGCTAGCTATCTCAGGAATGCCGTTTATGGGCCCCGTAGGTGCATCTAGGGTAGGTTATGTTGATGGCAAGTATATTCTTAATCCATCAAAAGCTGAATTAGAAAATTCAAGTTTAGATTTAGTTGTAGCAGGTACTAAAGATGCTGTTCTTATGGTTGAGTCTGAAGCAAATGGTTTAACAGAAGAAGAAATGTTAAATGCAGTTAAATTTGGACATGAAGGATTTGTTCCAGTAATCGAAATGATTGAGGAACTTACAAAAGAATGCAGAAAGCCCGAGTGGACCGTTGAGAAAAAAGATTTATCTGAAGTTAAACAAAAACTTGAGGAAACTTTTACAGAAGACTTAAAGAAAGCTTTTGCTACAAGAGATAAGCAAGATAGATCAAATCAAATTTCAGAGATCACTGATAAAGCTAAAAAACTTTATGAAGAAAATGAAAATTATTCTGATCTAGACGTAAATACAGAACTTAAAAATCTTGAAAAATCTATAGTTAGAACAGACATTCTTAAAAATAAAAATAGAATTGATGGTAGAGGTTTATCAGATGTAAGACCCATCTCATGTGAAGTTGGCGTTTTACCAAGAACTCATGGTTCTGCTTTGTTTACTAGAGGAGAAACTCAAGCAATTGTTGTTACTACTTTGGGTACTTCTGACGATGAGCAAAGATTAGAAAGTTTAGACGGACAACAAAGAGAAAGATTTATGCTTCACTATAATTTTCCTCCTTTTTCAGTTGGTGAAACGGGGAGAATTGGAACTGGAAGACGTGAAATTGGACATGGTAAACTAGCATGGAGAGCAATTAACTCTTCACTTCCTTCAAAAGAAAGTTTTCCTTACACTTTTAGAATAGTATCTGAAATAACAGAGTCTAATGGTTCATCTTCAATGGCAACTGTTTGTGGAACTTCTTTAGCATTAATGGATGCTGGTGTTCCAATTAAAGAGCCAGTTGCAGGTATTGCAATGGGTTTAATTAAAGAAGGTGATGATTTTAGTGTATTATCTGACATTCTAGGTGACGAAGATCATTTAGGTGATATGGATTTTAAAGTTGCTGGAACTAAAGATGGAATTACATCTCTTCAAATGGATATCAAAATTACAGGTATTACATTTGAAATTATGGAACAGGCTTTAAATCAAGCTAAAGATGGAAGAATTCACATCTTAGGAGAAATGAATAAAGCACTAGATAAATCTAGAGCAGAAGTTGGCAAACACACTCCAAAAATAGAAAAAATTACAGTTGATAAAAAAGATATTGCAGCAGTTATTGGTAAAGGTGGCGCAACAATTAGAGAAATTGTTGAAAAATCAGGTGCTAAAGTTGATGTTAATGACGAAGGTGTTGTAACTGTTGCTGCTCCAGATGAAGAGTCTAGAAACATTGCTCTACAATTCATTAAAGACATAACTGCTAAAGCTGAATTGAATAAGATTTATAACGGAAAAGTTATGAAAATTATGGAATTTGGTGCATTTGTTAACTTTTTAGGCAAGCAAGACGGCCTTGTTCATATTTCAGAACTTGCAGATAAAAGAGTTGCTAAAGTAACTGATGTTGTCAAAGAAGGTGATGAGGTAAAAGTAAAAGTCATTGGATTTGATAGAGGTAAAGTTAAATTATCTATCAAACAAGCGGCTGTATAATTAATTCTAGGGGCATCTGGCAACAGAACGCCCCTACCTATTTAAAGTTTAACTAAATTTAACTAAATTTCAGGTAATATTCTTAGGATCTGGCATTCCTACTTTATTATATCCAGCATCTACATAGTGAATTTCACCAGTAACTCCGCCTCCAAGATCACTTAAAAGGTATAGGGCTGAGTTTCCAACATCATGAATATCAACATTTCTCTTCAAAAATGAGTGATCTTCGTTCCATTTATATAGGAATTTTGCATCTCCAATAGCTGATGCCGCTAAGGTTTTTATTGGTCCAGCACTAATTGCGTTTACTCTAATTCCTTTTGCTCCTAAATCTCTTGCAAGATATTTAACACTTGCTTCAAGTGCAGATTTACAAACACCCATTACATTATAATTTGGAATAGCTTTATTAGACTCATAAGTTAATGTAAGCATGCTTCCACCTTTATTCATTATTTTAGAAGCTTCTTTTGCAACTTCTGTAAATGAAAAGCATGAAATTAACATACTTCTTAAAAAATTTTCTCTAGTAGTATTTAAATATTCTCCTGATAATTCTGATTTATCTGAAAAGGCAACTGCATGAACAACAAAATCAATTTGACCCCATTTTGATTTTATATCTTCAAAAAGTTTTATTACTTCTTCTTTATTTTCAACATCACAGCTAAAAGTAATATTTGAATTTAATTTTTCTGCTAAAGGGATAACTCTTTTTTTAAGTGCATCACCAAGATAAGTGAAAGCTAACTCTGCGCCTGCTTCTGCAAGTTTTTGAGAAATACCCCAGGCTATAGATCTTTCATTGGCAACGCCCATGATTAATCCTTTTTTACCTTTCATTAAACTCATCAATTATACTTTCTCAAATACTAAAGTTGCATTTGTTCCGCCAAATCCAAAGCTGTTGGACATTATTGCATTAAGAGTTACACCTTTTTCAACTTTAGTTACAATTGGAAATTTTTTAGCTTCGTCATCCATATCAGTAATATTTGCAGATGCAGATATAAAATTATTTTTCATCATAATTAAACTATATATTGCTTCGTGAACCGATGTAGCACCAAGAGAATGACCGGACAAAGATTTTGTAGAACTTATTTTAGGTTTATAATCTGGAAAAGCCTCACCTACTGCCTTTAATTCTGTAATATCGCCTACAGGCGTTGAAGTTCCATGAGTATTAATGTAATCAATCTTGTTTTTTGCTGTACTTAAAGCCATATTCATACATCTTGCAGCACCTTCTCCTGAAGGAGCGACCATATCATATCCATCAGACGTTGCTCCATAACCTGTTATTTCTGCGTATATCTTGGCTCCTCTAGCCTTCGCATGTTCATATTCTTCCATAACCAAAACACCCCCACCTCCTGAAATCACGAATCCATCTCTTGTTTTGTCATAAGGTCTTGAAGCTGTCTCTGGTTTATCATTATATTTTGATGATAGAGCTGTCATGGCGTCAAACATTGCGGTTAGTGCGAAATGAACTTCGTCGCTACCACCTGCAAAAATTATATTTTGTTTTCCTAATTGAATTAACTCCATGGCATTTCCAATACAGTGTCCACTTGTTGCGCATGCAGAACTTATTGTATAATTAACTCCTTTAATTTTAAAAGGAACAGCCAACGTTGCCGATGCTGTACTTGCCATTGTTCTTGGAACCACAAAAGGCCCCATTTTTTTTGGATTTTTTTCTCTTGTTTTGTCTGCTGCAAGTATTACATTTTTTATAGAAGGTCCTCCGGAACCCATAACCATTCCAGTTGTTATATTGCTAACATCTTTTTCTTCTAATCCTGAATCTTTTACAGCTTCATTCATTGCCACATAGTTATATGCTGAGCCATCACCCATAAATCTTATTATTTTTCTATCGATGTGATCTTCTAATTTGATATTTGGCAATCCATGGACATGACTTTTTAAATTATATTCTTTATATTCTTCAGAAAATGAAATTCCTGATTTTGAATTTATTAAAGATTGATAAACTTCTTCTTGATTGTTACCTAAACAAGAAACTACACCTATTCCTGTAATTACTACTCTTCTCATTATTTAAATAATCCCACCTTTAAGTTTTCTGCTGAATAAATTTTTTTGCCATCAGCTAATAGAACACCATTTGCAAGACCAACAGTAGTTTCACCTTTTGCTAATATTCTTTTCATATTAATTTCATACGTAGCCATTTTGACATTTTTTAGAACCTCACCAGTAAATTTCACTGTACTTACACCAAGAGCTCTTCCTCTACCTGGGTTTCCTAGCCATCCTAAGAAAAACCCAACCAACTGCCACATTGCATCTAAGCCTAAACATCCAGGCATTACTGGATCTTCTTTAAAATGGCAGTCAAAAAACCACAAATTATCTTTAATATCAAGTTCTGCTTTCATTGAGCCTTTGTTAAAAGTACCTTTATTTTCAGTTATTTCTGTTATTCTATCGAACATTAGCATTGGTGGATAAGGTAATTTTGCATTACCAGGACCAAACAGCTCACCATTTGCACAACTTATCAATTCATCGTAATTAAATGATCCTTTTTTCATAAAATTTTATCCTTATTACTTGATTTAACAACATTATAATATAGAAATTGTTTAGAATAATTATAAAATGCAATGCCTTCTAGCATAGAATACATAGAAAAACTAAGAAAATCAAACTTAAGACCAACCAAACAAAGGATTAAAATTTGCGAAGTCTTATTTAATGCAGATAAGACTTTTCATTTTACAATTAGCGATTTAGCTAAAATGATAGAAGTAAACGCTAATCAAAAAATTTCTTTAGCAACAGTTTATAACACCATTCACGCATTTGAAAAAAAAGGATATCTTAAAGAAATAGCAATTAATTCAAGTCAAACTTATTTTGACACAAACACATCAAATCACCATCACTTTTTTGACGAAAAAGAAAAAGAACTAATCGATTTAGAAAATGATGGTTTGGATCCAATCAATATAAAAAAAAATATCCCAGGAAAAATAATCAAATCAGTTGAAGTTCTTGTAAAAGTTGATGTTGATAAATAATTTATAACTATTCTAAACTGTTGACATACAATTTAGAATCATTATTAACTATTTATAAATGAATATTCCAGAAGTAAAATTTAGAACTAGAATAGGTGATAATCAGAGTATAGGTGGAGGATGTTCTATTGGTGGAGAATGGAAAGATGTTTCTACAAACGAATTATTTAATAAAAAAAAAACTGTCCTATTTTCATTACCCGGAGCTTATACGCCCACTTGCTCATCTCAACAATTACCGGGATATGAAGATAAATATGAGGATTTAAGAAAATATGTAGATGAGGTTTACTGTTTGTCAGTAAACGATTCATTTGTAATGAATGCTTGGTTTAGGGATCAAAACATAAAAAAAGTTAAACCAATAGGAGATGGAGAAGGTCAATTTACAAAAGGAATGGGTATGTTGGTTAATAAACCAAAACAAGGATTTGGTATGAGATCATGGAGATATTCTGCATTCATAGATAGTGGCAAAGTTGTTAAAATGTTTGTAGAAGATGGAAAAAATAATGAAAGTAATGACGAAGATCCATTTAAAGTAAGTGATGTTAATACTATGTTAAATTATTTGAAAAAATAAATTTAAATAATTCTAAGATCTCTAATAAAATTTATTCAGCATTTCCCCAAATATTATTATTATCTACCCATCCTGAAAATTGATCTGTATTTACATTACACCAATTTTTTTCGCATTTTTTTATTAACAAAAGTCTTCCACTATCTAATTTAGCCAAAGGTTTTGAGTATTTAGTTGGTTTTTTAAAAAGAATTTTAGTTGATATCGTTATCAAAGATTTTGATTTTCTTAATTGAGATATGTGTATCCAGCCACTATTTTTTTTATGATCAATAATTCTTCTAAAATTTTCTTTTTTATCAATTAATTTTACAGGCAGATTAATTTTTCTGTAAATATATTTAATAGGATAGTCAAAGCTAGGCCCATATCTTACATTTACTTTATTATTTTTGAGCATTAGGAAATTTTTTTTTCCTTCAGAATATGAATTAAAAATAAAAAAAAATAAACAGAAAAAAAAAATTATGAATTTGAACATGTGCAACTTTTTCTTTTTTTAAATAATACTTTTCTAAAGTTTAAGTTTAGAAAGTCTAAAATTAAAATATTTGATTCCAAACTCCTACCAATATTTAATATTTTTTTTAAGACCTCATTTCCTTGTATTGCCCCTACAATATTTGCCGTAGTTCCCAATATTCCTTCAGATTCACAATTTAGTATTTCATCAGATGGTTCTGATTGATAAAAACACTTTAAACACGAGCTTTTTTTTGAATTAAAATCAAACGTAAAAACGTGGCCATCAAATTTACTAATTGCTCCTACGATTAATTTTTTTTTAAATTTTAAAGAAAATTTATTTAATAAGAATTTTGTTTGAAAATTGTCGCTACCATCAACTATAATATCATATTCATTTATAATATTATTTAAATTTTTTTCATTTGCTTTTTTATTATAAATATTAATTTTGACTTCTTTATTGATTAAATTTAATTTTTTTTTAACCACATCTACTTTATATTTACCAACATCTTTTTTTGTATAAAGAGTTTGTCTATGAATATTAGATAAACTTACTTTATCATAATCTATAACGCCTATTTTACCTACGCCCGATCTTGTTAATAAATCCGCCACCGGACAACCAAGTCCACCCGCACCAACTATTAATACTTTAGAATTAAGAATTTTTTTTTGACCAATTGTGCCAATATTTTTTAATATTATTTGTCTTGAATATCTTATTAAAGAATTTTTATTCAGGTTTTTTTTCATTTACCAGTTGATCCAAAACCTCCAGATCCTCTCAAAGTTTTTGGTAAATCTTCAACTTCTTCAAATTCAGCTTTTATTATTGGCATTAATATCATTTGAGCAACTCTATCATTATTATTTATAATGAATTCTTTTTTACCATGATTAAATAAAATAATTTTTATTTCTCCTCTGTAATCACTATCAATTGTTCCGGGAGTATTTAGTACACTCATGCTGGATTTAGCCGCAAGACCTGATCTTGGCCTAATTTGGACTTCTGTATCTTCTGGAATTGCAATTGATATACCAGTAGGAATCAATGCAGACTCTTGTGGTTTAATATTAATTGGGCTTTCTATAAATGCCATTAAATCCATACCAGAAGATCCATCAGTTTTATATTTTGGCAGTTGAACTTTTGAATAAAGTTTTTTAATTAAAACTTTGACCATTAAATTAGTTCAATTTTTCTATTACTCTATTAACAAGTTCTAAAGCAACTAATGATTTGCTCATTTTCTTGAGATTTTCATTTTTTTTATCTTTATAAAAAATTGAAACTTGGTTTTCATCTGAATCAAATCCAATTGAATTATCAGATACATCATTTGCTACGATCCAATCACAGTTCTTTTCTTCTAATTTTTTTATTGAGTTTTTAACTAAGTTGTTTGTTTCTGCGGCAAAACCAATAGTTAATTTAGGTCTTAAAGAATTATGCTTGGAAACATTAGCAAGAATATCAATGTTTTTTTCTAAAGATAAATTGAGATTTTCTTTCTTTTTTATTTTTTTGTTTTCATAATTCAAAATTTTGTAGTCAGCTACAGCCGCAGTAAATACAGCAACATCTGCTGGCAAATTTTTTATAGTTATATCAAACATTTCTTGGGCCGTATCAACTTTAATAAAATTTAATCCAGATATTGGATCTAAATTAGTTTGGCCAGAAATAAGAGTTGTTTCAAAACCGTTATCTCTAAATGATTTAGCAATTTCGTATCCCTGTTTTCCGCTAGATTTATTAGTTATGAATCTAACAGGATCTATGTATTCTCGAGTTGGCCCAGCTGTTACTAAAGCTTTAAATTTATTATTTTTTTCCTTGTTATTAAAATATATTTCAATTTGTTTTATAATTTCATTTGGTTCGGTCATTTTTCCTTTACCAAATTCACCACATGCCATATCCCCTATTTCTGGACCGATTATTGTGTATCCATAATTTTTTAATTTATTAATATTTTCTTTAGTTGATGGGTGTTCCCACATTCTTACATTCATTGCTGGTGCTAAATATATTTCTTTATCTGATGCCAATATTACAGTTGAAGCAAGATCATCAGATGAACCTGAGCTTAATTTTGAAATAGTGTTTGCAGTTATAGGCGCTACTAAAATTAGATCGGCCCATCTTGATAAAGAAATATGATCCATTTCAGATTCATTTTCAACACTGAAAATATCGTCATAAACTTTTTCTTGCGAAAGAGATGATATAGATAGAGGTGTTACAAATTCTTTAGCACTTTTTGTTAATATCGTTTTTACTTGTGCATTACTCTTCTTTAAACCTCTAATAATCTCTAAACTCTTGTATGCAGATATACCCCCACATATAATCAGTAGAATTTTCTTGTTTGATAAATCAATCACCGTGCGAATTAAAATACTAATAAACTTGCAATTACAAGCAATAATATACCAATAATAGTTTGATTTCTAAACGTAATCATTTCTGATTTTTTAAGATTTAGTTCATTAAAGGAATTTGAATTTTGTGGAATTTGACCGCTAGCCAAAAAAGTTAGAGCATGATTAGCTTTATCCATTACTTCAGGCAAATTGGGAAGTTTTTTTATAACATCAACAGAGTCTTTCAATGTTTCATTAATTGTATTAATAGGATCTTTAGTTTCGCTTAACCATTTTTCTAATACAGGTTTTGAAGTTTTCCAAATATTAGTTTCAGGATTTAATTTTCTTGCAACTCCTTCTACAACAACCATGGTTTTTTGTAACATCAGTAATTGAGGTTGAGTTTGCATATTAAATTTTTCTGTAACATCAAATAGCTGCTTAAGTAACTTCCCTCCCGAAATATCTTTAACTGATTGACCAAAAATTGGTTCTCCAATGGATCTTAGTGCTTGAGCCAAATCACTAACAGGAACTTCTTTTGGAACTAAACCTGCAGATAAATGAACTTCAGCTACTTTGTTATAGTCTCTTTGAATAAATCCAAATAAGATTTCAGCTAAAAATCTTTGACTTAATTTATCCAACCTTCCCATAATTCCAAAATCTATAGGAATAATTTGACCACTATTATTAATAAAAATGTTACCTTGATGCATATCGGCATGGAAAAATCCATCTCTTATAGCGTGCCTTAAAAAATGTTGAATTATATCTGAGGCTATTTTTTTTGTATCAATATTTCTTTTTAATAGCTCTTCAGTTTCTCGGATAGAAATTCCATCAACCCAATCAAGTGTCATCACGTTTTCACTAGTAAAATTCCAGTAAATTTTTGGAACTTTAAATCCTGCATCATTCTTTGTATTTTCAGAATATTCATTTGCCGCTGCTGCTTCAAATCTTAAATCCATTTCAAGATTGGTAATTTCTTTTAATAAAAAAACAACTTCAACTAATTTTAGTCTTTTTGTTTTTTGTATAGAAGACTCAACAAAAAAAGCTAAAAGCATAAGTGCATCAATTTCTTCGTTAAATTTTTTTTTAATATTTGGTCTTAATATTTTTATTGCCACGTCTTTTATTGTTCCATTGTCATTAATTTGGGCTTTGTGAACTTGAGCTATTGATGCGGCAGCGGCTGGCTCACTTAAATTAATAATTGAATTATACATTTCATTTCCCAATTCTTTTTTAATCATTTCTTTTGCTTCAGATAATGAAAAGGGTGGCAGTTTATCTTGAAGAGTCTCTAATTGTTTAGATAATTTTTCTCCAATAATGTCAGGTCTTGTAGCTAAAAATTGTCCAAGCTTAATAAAAGTGGTACCCATTGACTGTAAAGAATTGGAAAGTTTTTTTTCTTCACTTTGAGTTTGACCAACCTCACTATTGTTTGAAAAAGAGAAACCAATTATTTTATAAAGTATTTTAATTATCAATGGAGGTTCATTAAATTTTGTAACTATCGCCAGAGCATCAGATTTTGCCAATTTTCTTCCTAATTTAAATAATATAAATAGCCTTTTAATCATTATATTTTCCAGCCAGAATGAATAGCGACTATACCTCCAGACAAATTTCTATAACTACAATTTTGAAAATTATTCCGCTTCATTAGGTCAATAAGCTCATCTTGATTTATAAATTCATCTATGCTTTTTGTAAGATATTCATATGGTTCTTTTTCTCCAACTATAGCTTTCCCAATAAGTGGAATTAATTTTGAATAGTATTTATAAAAAAATTCTAAATTTGAGTTTTGTATTTTAGAAAACTCTAAACATAAATATCTACCACCAGGCTTTAGTACTCTGTAAGCTTCAGATAAAGATTTATTTAAACTATTAGTATTTCTTAACCCAAAACTAATAGTGTAATAATCACATGAATTTTCTTTCAAAGATAGTTTTTCAGCTGAATTAACCATCCATTTAATATTTTTATACTTTTTAAGCTTATTTCTACCTTTTTCGATCATACTTCTATTAGGATCTATGCAAAATATTTCATTATCTTTATTTGTAAAATCTAAATATAATTTACCGATATCACCTGTTCCGCACGCAACATCTGCAAGTATTTTATTGGAAGAGGGATTCATCCAATTTAAAAGATTTTTTTTCCAAATTCTATGAATGCCTAAAGACATAAAATCATTCATAAGATCATATTTATCATAGACCTTATTGAATACATTTTCTACTAGCCCTTCTTTATTTTGAAGATATTGTTGCATAAAAATAATTATTTAAGATTAATATAGTACTAAATGCCAGAATTGCCAGAAGTAGAAATAGTTAGACGGTCTTTAGAAAAAAAAATCAAAGATAAGGTTATTAAAAAAGTACTAGTAAGAAATAGAAATTTACGGTTTAAGATTCATTCAAAATTCGAGAGACATTTATATAAAAAGAAAATTAAAAAAGTTGATAGATTTTCCAAATATTTAATATTGATATTTGAGGATATGGCCGGTTTTATAATCCATCTTGGAATGTCAGGCACAATACATTTACGTGATATAAATAAAAAAAATATTTTTACAAATACAAGTTTTTATTATTCACCAATATTGCCAAAGAAACATAATCATGTTGAAATTCAATTTGATAAAATAATATTTATTTATAATGATACAAGAAGATTTGGATATTTTTCAACTTTTAATAATAAAATTGAATTAAAAAGAAAATTTAGTAATTTTGGACCAGAACCGTTTTCTAACTTATTTAATATTGAGTACATTACTAAATATTTAAAAAAAAAAGAAAAAAATATTAAAAATTTTTTGTTAGATCAGAAATTTGTTTCAGGAATAGGAAATATATACGCAAGTGAAATATTATATATTTCTAAAATTAACCCTATTAGAAAGGCAAAAAACTTGACAAAAGATGAGTGTAAAAAAATATTATTATATTCAAAATTAGTTTTAAAAAAAGCCATACAGAAAGGAGGATCAAGCATTAGAGATTTTCAAAATATAAATGGAAAAATGGGTTCGTTTCAAAAAGATTTTAAAGTTTATCAAAGGGAAAACTTAAATTGTTTAAAACCCAAATGTAAGGGTGTTATTAAAAAAAAAATTATATCAAATAGATCTAGTTTTTTTTGCAGTTTTTGCCAAAAATAAACAATTATTCTATTGACCACTATAAAATCTCAATATATACAATCGCGCTTATGGCAAACACAAAATCAGCAATCAAACGAGTTCGAAAAATTTCAAGACAAACTGAAGTAAACAAATCTAGGAAAAGTAAATTTAGATCATCATTAAAGAAAATGAATGCTCTTATAGATAAAAAAGATAAAAAAGAAGCTTTAGCCTATCTACCAAAATTAAATTCCGAGTTGATGAAAATTGCTAAAACTGGTGTAATTAAGAAACAAAATGCCTCTAGAAATGTTTCACGAATAACTAGAAAAATTAATTCTCTTTAAACAACTCAAAGTAGTTAAATAATAAATATATTTTTTTTATTAATATTTTAATTGATAAAATTACAACTACTAAGATTGTTAAGACTTGCAATAACAACATCTAAATCTTTTTTTTTTTGTAGCACAACATATAGAAAAATTTTTTATATAGTAAATATAATTTTACTAATATTTTTCTACTCAGGATTTAAAAAAAAATTCAATTAATAATTTATACAATCGTAAATTTTATTTATTTTTATTTTTACAAATAAACTTATTGAAATAAATAACTATAAGTTTTAAGTGAAGTTCCTTCATGAAAAATAATTTACAAAATTCCAGTATTTCAATCGAAAAAAAAATTGATTGGAAGGCAGTACAATCCACCATGAAAGAAAAGCTTGGACAAGATATTTTTGAAAGTTGGTTAAAAAAAATTGAATTAATTGAAGAGTTCAATAATTATGTTTTGATATCGGTTTCAACAAGATTTATAAGAGATTGGATAACATCCAGATATTTAGATCAAATATTACAAATCATTAAAGAATATAGAAAAAATATAATAAGAATAGAATTTGTTATAGAGGATAAAAATAATAAACAATCTAAAAGTTTTAAAAATGATTTAGAAAAAAACAATGAAAATTTCATTAAAGACAATGTATCGTTTATTAAAGACTCTTTTCTTCAATATAATAGAATTGATCCAAATAAAAATTTTGATAATTTTATAACCGGTCCTAGCAACAAATTAGCTTTTGAGGCGTCAAAGAAAGTTTCCCAAGATGTTTCACATTACAATCCTCTTTATCTTTACGGAGGCGTTGGTATGGGGAAAACACATTTATTGAATTCTATAGGTTTAAGTTTAAAGGAAAAAAATAAAGTATTGTTTATTTCAGCGGAAAGATTCATGTATCAATTTGTTAAATCAATTAAATCAAATGAAATGGTTAAATTTAAGGAATACTTTAGGAATACTGATATTTTATTAATTGATGATATTCAATTTATGAATGGTAAAGAAGCTATGCAGGAAGAATTTTTTCACACTTTTAATGCTTTAATAGAAAAAGGTTCTCAGATAATAGTTTCGGCAGACAGACCTCCAAATAAATTAACTAGGATACAGGAGAGAATTAAATCTAGATTTTCTGGAGGTTTAGTTGTTGATATTCAGAATCCCGATTATGAATTAAGATATAAAATTATTAAATCTAAAACTGATGAGCTTGAATTATTTTACTCAAACCAGATAAATATAAATAAAGAAATACAAGAGTTCATTAGCAATGAAATTAGAACAAGCATTAGAGAATTAGTGGGAGCACTAAATCGAATTGTCTCATTCTCAAGAATCTATAATAAAGTTCCAAGTTTATCCGAAGTTAGGGTAATATTGAAAGATTTACTAAATTTTTCAGAAAATAAAGTTACGATTGACTTTATACAAACCGTTGTATGTAAATTTTTTAAGATTAGTAAGAATGAAATGCTATCACCAAGACGTTCAAGATATCTTGTTAGGCCGAGACAAGCAGCTATATATTTGTCGAAGATGCTAACTTCTAAATCATTACCCGAAATAGGTAGGGCTTTTTCAAATAGAGATCATACCACGGTCATTCATTCGGTTAAGATAATTGATAAGTTAAGAAAAGAAGATAATGAGTTAAATATTAATATTGATAGTTTAAAAAACAAGATTTTATATAATCAGGAAAATGAAATTTAGCATAAACCAACAGGATCTTCAAAAATCTTTGAGTTACTGTCAAGGAGTTATTGAGAAAAGAAGCACACTTCCAATTCTTTCAAATGTTTTATTAGATGTTAGTAATGGAAAATTAACAATTACAGCAACAGATTTAGACTTAATTTTTATTCACCAAATATCAAATATTGAAATATTAGAAGAAGGAAGGACAACAACTTCCTCATCAATAATGCATGATATTGTAAGAAAGTTTTCTTCGGGGAAAAAAATAAGTTTTTCAAATCCAAGCGAGAATAAGCTACATTTGGAATCCGAAAAATCTCTTTTTAATTTGAATTGTATAAATGCATCGGAGTTTCCTTTAACTGATGAGAATTTTAATGAAAATGAATTCATAATTAAATCTAAAGAATTACTAAAATTATTAAATAAATGTAAATTTTCAGTTTCAAATGATGAAACAAGGCATTATCTGAGTGGAATTTTTTTTCATCAAACACAAATAGAAGATAAAATATTCTTAACAGCAGCAGCTACAGACAGTCATAGAATGTCAATTTCAAAAATAAGATTAAAAAATAAAATTGAATTTGAACCAGTAATTCTTCCTAAAAAAACAATATTTCAATTATGTTCTATCCTTGAGGATTTTGATGGTGATATAAAAATTTCAAATATTAAATCAAAAATAAAGTTTGAGATAAATGATAGCATATTAATATCTAAATTAATTGATGGAAAATTTCCAAATTACGTTCAAGTTATACCAAAAGAAAATCAAAAAAAACTAGAAATAGACTTAAAATTATTCTTAAACTCGGTTGATAGAGTTGCCTCTGTTTCTTTGGATAAAAAAGATGGAGTAAAATTTAGTCTTTCAAAAGATACACTTGACTTGTCGGTAAACAATACAAATAGTGGCGAAGGAAAAGAGAGTTTGATTGTAAAATTTGATCATGAATTAGATATTAGTTTTAATTCTAGATATTTAATTGATGTTGCGTCAGAGTTAGATGGTGAAAAAATTGAAATTTATTTAAAAGATACCGGATTACCTGCTTTGATAAAAGATCCTTCAGATTTTGATAGCATTTATGTAATTATGCCGATGAAAGACTAATCAATTATATCTAATTCAGCGTATATATTTTTTTCTATTGTATTTTTAAAATTACTTGAATCCATTCCTGGATCAAAAGGTTTTAAAATTGAAATAGTTATAGATTTATTTAATTTTAAATTATTTTTTTTTGGCCATACTCGACCTGAATTAATTGCTACAGGCTGACATTTAATACCTATTTCTTTATAAATTCTACCAATGCCTTTTTTAAATGGTATTCTATCGTCTGGAAGAACCCTAGTTGCTTGAGGAAAAATTAAAATTGGCCTATTTGAATTCTGGACTGAATTTTTTATTTTTTCAATCAAACCCAAATTATCCTTAGTAATTTTGTTTCTATTTACTGATATAGATCCTATTTTTTTTAAATACCAACCAAAAATAGGTATTTGTAGAAGCTCATTCTTCAGGATAAATATTGGAGAATTAAAAATTGTTTGCAAATAAAAAGTCTCAAACATTGATTGATGTGATGATGCAATGAAAAACTTTTCATTTTTTATAATATTTTCTTTTCCTTTAATAATAATTTTTGTTGAAAGAAATATTCTTAAACAAATTCCAGACCAATAACCCATAAGCTTACCACCAAATAATACAATTTTAGATGGCATTAACAGTGCTGGTAAGAACAATATTGAAATAGAAATAATTCCTAGAAAGAAAAAAAATAAAAATAAAAATTTTCTTATCATTTTAATCAAAAGCTAAATAAAGTCTTTTAATTTTTGTCTCTTTTTAGCAATAATTATTCTTGATCCTTTTACTAATATTTCGGCTGGTTTTGATCTAAGGTTGTAATTTGAACTTAATGAAGATCCGTAAGCTCCGACATCGCAAATAATTATTAAGTCTTTTTCTTTTAATTTTTGAAAATTCTTAATTGATAAAAATTTATCAGTACTTTCACATATAGGACCAACAAATTCATAAGTTGTATTTGAATATTTCTTTGTTTTATTTGCAGGTATAATTCTATGTTTTGCTCCATATAATGCAGGACGCATTAAGTCATTCATTCCAGCATCTAATATTATAAAATTTTTTGATTGATTTCCCTTAATATAAATTATTTTTGAAATTAAAATTCCAGTATTTCCCACAATTGATCTGCCAGGTTCAAAAATTATTTTACTATTATATTTTCCTAAAAACTTGATGATAGATTTTTGATAATTATTATAATTAAATATCTTTCTATCTTTTCCATATGAAATTCCCATTCCTCCACCTAAATCAATATAACTAAATTCAAATTTAATTTTTGAAATTATTCTATCTATAACTTTAAGCATTCTTTCATAAGGTTTATTTTCAATAATTTGACTTCCAATATGAACACTTAAACATTTTAAATTAATATATTTTGATTTTTTTAGATAATTTACTAATTCAATAAAAGTTTTTTCATTTACACCGAATTTATCTCCTTTTTTACCAGTTGAAATTTTATTTAAAGTTTTTGCATCAGTGTTTGGATTAAGTCTTATTCCAATATCAACAATTTTTTTTTTAGATTTTGCAATTTTTTCTATTTCTATTACTTCACTTTTTGACTCAGAATTTATTAGTAGTATTTTTTTATCAACCGCACACTTTAGTTCAGAATAAGTTTTACCTACTCCAGAAAATACAATTTTTTTTGGATTTATGCCGGCCTTAATAGCTTGCATTAATTCACCTTTGGAAACAACGTCTGCGCCTAATCCAAATTTTTTTACTTCTTTGATTATATTTAAATTAGAATTTGATTTAATAGCAAAACATATTAATGGATTTAATTTACTAAAATGAAATTTAAAATTTTTTATATTTTTTTTTAATTTTTCATAAGAATAGCAGTAAAGAGGTGTGCCATACTTTTTTGCTATTTTTTGTGAATTAACTTTTTCTACAAAAAAATTATTTTTAATATATTTCATTACACTTTATGCATAATGATTTGATATTGGTTAGCTTGATATTCTGGATCTCCTTTTCTTCCACAAGAAAATAAAATAACAAAACAAACCATTATTAAAATTATTTTTTTCATCGTTATAGATCTTTTTTATAACTTCTTATCATTTTCTTAATATTCACAAAAGAAGTTCCTCCAAATGAAGTTTTTGAGTTTATTGAATATTTTAGGTCAAAAACTTTAAAAACATCATTATTTAATTTTGGTTCAATTTTTTTTATTTCTTCTATTTTAAGTTCATTAAGTTTTTTCTTATTTTTTTCAGCAAAATTAATTATTTTGGCAGTTTGCAAATAAGCTTTTCTAAATGGGTAATTTAATTCTCTAACCATATAATCAGCAAGATCAGTTGCAGTTATGTAACCTAAATTAGCAAGTTCAATCATTCTTTTTTTATCTACTGAAAAATTTTTTAAAATATCATTTAAGATAATTAAAGAATTCTTCAATTGATCAAAAGATTTAAATACTAATTCCTTATCCTCTTGAAGATCTTTGAAGTAAGATAAAGGGAGACCTTTTAATATTGTTAACATTGAAAATAAATTACCAAATGACCCTCCTGTTTTACCTCTTAAAAATTCTAATGGATCTGGATTTTTTTTTTGAGGCATTATAGATGATCCAGTAACGATTTTATCATTTAAAGAAATTAAATTAAATGCATCTGAATTCCATATTATGAATTCTTCAGCAATTCTTGAAATATGAATTGAACATGCGGAACAAGAATATAAAAAATCAATAACAAAATCTCTGTCTGAAACTGTGTCGATAGAATTTTTTGTTGGTTTGTTAAATTTAAGTTTTTTAGTTGTGTAAAATCTATCTATATTAAATGAAGTTCCTGTTAAAGCTGCTACACCAAGAGGATTTTCATTTAGACTATCGAGATTGTTATTAAATCTTTTTTTGTCCCTCGCGAACATTTCTACATATGCTAATAGATAATGTGCAAATGAAATTGGTTGAGCGTTTTTTAAGTGTGTAAAGCCAGGCATTATCGTTTCAACATTTTTATTTGCACTTTTCAAAATATTATTAATTGTAAGATTTAAATTTTTAATAATTTCTTTAGTTGCTTTTTTTAACCAAATTTTAAAGTCTGTGACAACCTGATCATTTCTGGATCTAGCAGTGTGAATGAATCCGGCATCTTCTCCAATTAATTCAAAAAGCCTATTTTCTATATTCATATGTATATCTTCAAGATTTTCATTAAATTGAAATTTTTTTTTTATGATTTCATTTCTTATTCTATTTAATCCCCAGACAATTTTATTTTTTATTTTAAAATTAATTATTTTTTGCTTAAATAGCATTTCTACATGTACGATAGATACTTCAATATCTTCATTAAATAATCTTTTGTCGACCAATAATGATCCGCCAACTTTATTAAATAGATTTGTAGAACCTTTATTAATTCTAGTATTCCAAATTGGTTTATTGTTTTTATTTTTACTCATGATAATTAATTATACATTTTAAAATGAAATATAAAAATTTAAATTATTTAGTATTTTTTATTTACTTAATATCATCTAGCGGCTCATATTCAATAGAACGTCCAGATATAAAAAATCTAATAATTCACAATGAAAAGAAAAAAATTGAAAAAGCAGAATTTTTTAATTCAAAAAATAAAAAAGTAAGCTTAAATGATTATAAGTCAAATATAGTAATTATTAATTTCTGGGCAACATGGTGTGCTCCTTGTAAAGAAGAAATGCCTTATTTAAATCAATTAAAATTAAAACCTAAATTCAAAGATATAGAAATTATACCCATCAATATAGCAGATGAAAAATTAAAAAAATCCAAAGAATTTTTTAAAGAACTTAATATAAATAATTTAGAAATTTTTTATGGTTCTAGTCTTGGCTTGGCTAAAGTATTTAAGCTTCGAGGAATTCCAACAACAATTATTGTTGATAAAGAAGGATATGAATTAGCAAGAATTATTGGTTTTATTGATTTTGAAAATAAATCTTTTCTTGATTGGCTATCTAATCATCTATGACATTTTGTCTTAATACTACAATCATAAAACCAGAAGAGCATGAGAAAATAGAGAATGCTGTAATTTTACTCCATGGATATGGAGGAGATGGAAAAGATATCAGCATGTTAACTTTAAATTGGAAAAGATTTTTAAAAAATACAATTTTTTTATGTCCCGATGCTCATGAATTATGTAAAATTAATCCAAGTGGTTTTCAATGGTTCGATCTTAACACTGAAAATGAGAGGCATATTTTAATTGAGTCTAAAAAAGCAGAAAATAAATTAAAACAATTCATAGAGGAAATAAAATTAGAGTATAAATTAAAAAATTCTCAAATTTGTATATCTGGTTTTAGCCAAGGGTGCATGATGTCAATAAATGTTGGACTAACATCCAATGAAAGTTTTAATTGTATAGTTGGTTTTTCAGGAAAAATAATAGATAAGGATGACCTTTCCTCAAGAATAAAAACAAAAACAAATATATTAATGTTGCATGGTGATTTAGATCCGATTGTTCCACCAAGCAGTTTATTAGATGCAAAAGATTTCTTAATTAGACATAAAATTAATATTGAAACCTTAATGATAAAAAATTGTGATCATCATATACCAGTTGAAGCATCAAGTGCAGCATTAAATTTTATTAAAAAAAATTTAATTAATAAATAAAACTTTAATATTAAACTTGTGTCCTTGATATAATATAATAGATATTGTAGAATTATTTTATGATTGAAATGTCAGATCAAAATATTTCTTTAGAAAAATGTCCAGCATTAGTTTTGAATGCGGACTATAGACCATTAAGTTACTATCCTTTATCATTATGGAACTGGCAAGATTCAATTAAGTCAGTATTTTTAGACAGGGTATCCATAGTAAACTATTATGATAGAACTATAAGAAGCCCTTCATTCAGCATGAAACTTCCTAGTGTAATTGCACTTAAATCATTTATAAGACCTCAATCTAATCCAAATTTTACTAGATTTAATGTTTTTTTAAGAGATAAATTTAGTTGCCAATATTGCAGTAGTAAAAATGAATTAACTTTTGACCACTTGTTGCCAAGATCTAAGGGAGGAAAAACTAATTGGGATAATGTCGTTACCGCATGTTCATCTTGTAATGTAAAAAAAGGAGGACGATTGTTAAAGAATTCAGGAATGACAGTTAGTCAATGGCCTTTTCAACCATCTACAGAAGATTTACATAAAAATGGAAAAAATTTTCCACCAAATTTTTTACATGAAAGTTGGATAGACTATCTGTACTGGGATGTTGTACTTGAACCTTAATTAGATTTTTTCGGATATCTTTATTGCTAATTTTGAGCCGGTCTTGATAACTTTATCAACTACTGAATAAAATCCTTTTTTACATGCGCCTTCATTGTAAGCAATATCTTTATGGTGCAACTCATCTTCTCTAAATTTTGTTATTTTATTTTTTAAATTTTTTTCATCATGTCCAATTTGATTTATTTGGTTTTTATAATGAACATCAATTACTTCTTCAACAGAGGCAGTGCACAACATTGCTGCTTTTTTTCCTAGAATAGTCGAACCAAAACCAAGTCCAAGACCAAGCAAATCCCATAAAGGTAGTAATTTTGTAGGTTTTATATCTCTTTTTTTAATTTCGTTTTCAAAAAAATTGTAATGTACTTCCTCATGTTCTTTCATATTTTTTATAGTTTTTTTTAAATCTTCATTTTTAACCAAGGTACTCAAAGCAAGAATTTGACCTTCGTAAATTTTAATTGCACCTCTTTCTCCAGCATGATCTACCCTTATAAATTCTTCTAGTTTTTTAGGGTTAGTTTTTTTCATAAACCAAAGTTCTTGAAGAATAAACTACAATTAATAAAGATAATAAAAAATTAATACCTGCCAAAGAAATTCCAAATAATTTAAAACTTACATCTTTACAACTTGAAGCATTATAACTTAAAGATTTTAATAATTCTGATTTATCAATAATTTCTAGAGTATCAGCAGTACATCCGGAGAATTCTTCAAAAATACTGCTCTCAATACCATAATGATAACCCGAGATAAGAGTGCTTACTAAAAAAATCGCAACAATTAAAATTAATATTTTATCATTCTTAAAATAGTTATAACCAACAAAACTAATAAAAATTGCAAATATATAAGGAATCCTTTGGTATAAGCATAACTTGCATGGTTTATATTGCAAAATATATTCGACATACAACGCAAAAAAAATTGCCAACAAAGAATAAAATAAAATAAATAGATAAAAATTTTTTTTATTTATAAATATATTCATTTTAACTGATGAAATTTATCAAAAATTTGTAAATTAAATAAGAAAATATAATTAACACTATAGATAAAATTATTGAAAATTTTAATAATTTTTTTTCTACGATTTTTTTCATGGCTGAACCAAAATTTCCAATAAGGAAGGAAATTAAAAAAAATCTAGAACCTCTTGTTATCAAAGAAACGATTATAAAATAAAATAAATTAAAATGTATAAAACCACTTGTAATTGTTAGGAGTTTAAAAGGAATTGGTGAAAATCCAGCTATAGCCAATAAAGTCATCCATGCAATTGTACCGCCCTCAGAAGACATTTTATCTTCTAAAAATGAAGTGTTATCGACACCATAAAGTTCGAATATTTTAATTCCTACTTCATTAAAAAAAACATATCCAATAAAATAACCTAAACATGCACCAAGCACAGACCCAATTGTGGCAATTAATGCAATTTTTACCCAATCTTGTTTTTTTGCTATTGTCATTGGAATTATTAAAACATCAGGAGGAATTGGAAAAATAAAACTTTCAATAAAAGACATAATTCCCAAAATTTTTTTTGAACTTTTATGACCTGCTAGTTTAATAGTTTTAATGTATAGTTTTTTAAACATATTTTCTTTTATTATATTAAATGTTTTAATACTATTATTTATAATATATGAAATCTAATAACTTTGGGCGAATGGCGGAACTGGTAGACGCGTTGGACTCAAAATCCAATAGTAGCAATACTGTGAGAGTTCGATTCTCTCTTTGCCCACCAATAAAATTATGAATTTAGATAATTTAAACAGTTTAATTGAATTATTTTTTTATCAGGCAGATAAACAAGATAAAAAAAGTATTTTTTTGCAATGGTTAAATCCAAATAATAAAAAAACTTACACATGGGAAGAAACAAAACTAAATATATTTAAGTTATCAAAAATTATAAAAGAAAACATAAAAGAAGGTGATAGATGTCTTTTAGTATCAGAGAATAGACCTGAATGGTTTATTTCTGATTTAGCTATAATGTTATCTGGAGGCATCACTGTTCCCGCATATACGACTTATACTGAGGAAGATTATAAATATTTAATCGAGGATTGCGAACCAACAATTGTTATTGTTTCTAACAATGACATGCTAAAAAAATTAAATACAACTATTAATGAAAAAATTTTTATAAAAAAAATAATTACGTTTGATGAAGTAGAAAAGGCAAATCATAAATTAAATATAGATAATAAAGAAAAATACTTAGACTTTAGCACAATAATAAAAAATAACTTGTCTGAAAAAGATAAAATTCAAAATAATAATTTAAAAAGATCATCAGTAGCTTGTATAATCTATACTTCAGGAACTGGAGGAAATCCTAAGGGCGTAATCTTAAGTCACGGAGGTATTTTAAACAACCTTGTAGGCGCATGTGAAATTATGAAACCATTAATTACCTCAAGACCAGTATTTTTAACTTGGCTTCCACTTTCTCATTCATATGAACACTGTGTTCAATTTGCACAGATAGCCGTAGGAGCTAAGGTTTTTTATGCAGAAAAAATAGAAAAACTTTTAGACAATATATCTGAAGCTAAACCTACAATCATGACAGCTGTACCAAGATTCTATCAAAATCTTTATAACAAGATTAACATTAACATGAAAAAACAAACTGGTATTAAAGCTAAGCTAGTTGATGCAACTATTCGATTAGGCAAAAAAAGATTATTAAAGAAAAAAATGTCCTTTTTTGAAAAATTGTTGAATTCTTTAATGGATATTTTGGTTAGAAAAAAAATCAAACAACAGTTTGGAGGAAACCTGAAAGCTTTTATTTCCGGTGGAGGCGCTTTGGATAGAGAAATAGGAGAATTTTTAAATTCAGTGGGATTACCCACTCTTCAAGGATATGGTTTAACAGAAACTTCACCTGTAGTTAGTTGTAATCCTATTCACAAGATAAAAGTGGAGACCGTTGGACCTCCTTTCAAAGGCAATCAGGTTAAAATTGCCAATGATGGAGAAATTTTGGTTAAAGGAGAAAATGTGATGTTGGGGTATTGGAATAAAAAAGAAGAAACCGATAAAGTAATTAAGGATGGATGGCTCCACACAGGAGATATAGGAGAAATAGAACCTAATGATGGTTACTTAAAAATTACTGATAGAAAAAAAGATATTATTGTTAGTCTGGGAGGAGATAATATTTCGCCAGCAAAAATTGAAAACATGATTACAAATGAACAAGAAGTTGACCAATGCATGGTTTACGGAGATAAAAAAAATTATTTAGTTGCATTAATTGTTGCAAATAAAGAATTCTTAAAAGAAAAAGAAAAAATAAATAATGTAATAGAGAATGTAAATAAAAAATTAACTTTAGTTGAAAAAATAAAAAAAATTCAATTAATAGATGAAAATTTTTCTATAGAAAATGGTTTGTTAACACCAACGATGAAAATAAAAAGAAAAAAAGTTACTGAAAAATATAAAAAAGATTTAGAAAAACTTTATTAATTTGATTTATTAAAATTGTTTATTAATCGCAATTTACTTAACTTTTTTTTATTATTAAAAAAATTAAATAAAAAAATAATTTCTTAATAAATTAAGAACAATTAAAGATTTGACATAACTATTCAAAGAAAATAAAAAAAGGTAACTAAACGAATCAAAAAGATTCGTTAATAAAAAAGGGAGCTAAAGATGGCTAAAAGAAGAAAAAAAGCTGCGAAGAAGACTAAGAAAAAAGCTAAGAAAAAAGCTAAGAAAAGAAGAAGATAGTTACTATTCTTTTTAAAGAACGCTTCTCATGGCGCTTGCGTGAGAAGCGTTTTTTTATTGTGTTGTTTCTGTTTCCACTAAATTTTGATTAGAACCGGTTTCTTGTACTTTCTGAATTTGTTTTTCTAAATTTCTCTTTAAAGCTTTATCAATTTTCTTTTGAGTATTTTCCAAGTCAGAATTCATAATTATTTGGAATTCAGATAGCAGTCTATCATATGCTTTTTCAAATAGTTGTCTTTCACTGTAAGATTGATCTATCATTAAATCATCGCCTTTATTTAGATCTCTGACAACTTCAGCTAAATCATAAATTTTTCCTGATGAGATTTTAGATTCATACTCTTGAGCTCTTCTGCTCCACATAGATCTTTTAATTTTTGGCTTGTTTTTTAAAATACTTATACATTTGTTGACTTGATTAATTGTAGCTAGCGGTCTTAAATGCGATTGTTTGTTTACTGGTACCATGCCATTTGCTTTATCTTTTTCAAATTTTAAAACATAGGTTTCAACATCTATTCCACCAATATTAATTTTTTTTACTTCAGTAATTTGGCCCACACCGTGTTTTGGATAAACAACATAATCTTTTACTTTATATTGTTTTTTTTCAGTTTCTTGTTTTTTTATTTTTTTTATTTCGGGTTTTTGTTCATTATTTTTTGATATTCTTAAAGTTTCATTTTTATTTTCTATTTTTTCTTTTTTTGTAGGTTTTTTTATCGATATATTTTTACTCTTATTGTTCTTAAGTAATTTTTTTGATTTTGTTTTTTTTACAGCTTTTCTAACTTTAGAAACTTTAGGGTTTTTTTTTGTTTTAGTTGTTTTTTTTGAAACTTTAGTTTTTTTTATTACTTTTTTTTTACTCAAGATTTTCTTTAAAATATTTTTCATACTTATCTTTTACATCTTTAAATTTTTCATGATCCTGTGGCGGATCTTTTTTTTTAATTATGTTTGGCCAGATTTCAGAGTATTTTGTATTCAACTCTAGCCACTTGTTGCTATTTTCATCAATATCTGAAATTATAGCATCAATTGGACATTCTGGTTCACAAACGCCACAATCTATACACTCATCCGGCTTAATTACAAGCATATTTTTTCCTTCATAAAAACAATCGACTGGACAAACTTCTACACAATCAGTCAACTTACATTTTATACATTTGTCATTAACTAGATATGTCATTATTTTTTTTTATAACCTTCTCTTTTATATCTCCCACAACTTTATTATCTAAATATAATAACCCAGATAATCTTCTCATTAGATTTGTCTCATACATATCAGCACTTTGATCTGAATAAATTATGTTCCAAAGTGCCTCGATAATTAATTTTTTTTTGTCTTCATTTATATTTTTAATTTTCTTAGTAAAATGTAAAATTTGATTTGAATCTTTTTCTATTTTTTCAGATTCTTCAATAATTTCATCAATTTTTTCAACTTCTGCGCCCATTTCTATTAAAGCGCTTTTAATTATTTCTCTCTCCTTATCTGTGAAGTTTTCATCTATTTTTGCTGAATGTATTAAAAGAGAAGCAACTGCAATTAAAGATAAATTATTTTTTTTCTCAGACTCATCTTTTTTAAACAAATTAAACATTATTTTAAATTTAATTGACTCAACACTCCAAACGGATTGTCTATTTTATCAATTTTTTTTTCTTTTTTTCCAAAATTTTTTTTATTTGAAATGTATTTAAAATAAACATCTTTATCTTTTTTATATGTTTTGTACCCCATGTTTTGTAAAAGTTTTATAAAATTTTCTTTATTAGATCCAAGTAAATTTAGCATTTCAGGTGTTAATTTTATTTCATTATTATTATCTTTATCTGAGTTTAGTATCAAAATAAAGAGTCTTTCCAATATATCTATTCTAACAAAAAACTTATCAAATTTTTCAAATCCACAAAGCAACATGAAGTCTTTATTAATTTTTTCCTTATCTTCTAAAAAGTTAAGACCAAAAGTTGGTGGAAAAAGATTTAAATTTTTTTCATTAAAATTTTTCCATAAAAGAATTCTTAATGAAACAGAGCTTGGTTTGAATAATTTAAATAAAAAAATATGATATCTTCCAAATTTAACCCCAATTCTTCTTAGTTTTTTTCTTTCTTCTTGGTTTAATTTGTTAAGATATATTGATACATTTTCTCTTTTAACTACTCCATTGTTTTCATATAAATGATAAGAAAGAGCTCTAAGTTCTGAATTGCTTTCTTTAATATTTTTTAAATCTAGAAGACTTTTAAGTTCGATTTTTATTTTATCATTTATCCATTTTTGTAAATATGTATTTAATTTTAATTTTTCATTATACTCAATCATTTCATCAATAATTAGATAAATTTGTGGATTTAAATAGTCTGAACCAGAAATCAATTTTGCTATTGGATAATTTTTCCAGTAAATCTTAAAATCGTCTTTTAATTCAATTAATTCCGTATCTATAATTTGAGAAATTCTTTTTATTATCTCTGGACTTACATTTTGTTTTGCTGCTTTTTTTAATGATTTAATGTCAGCATCTAAAGCATCTGCTTTAAAATCCAATTCTAATTTTAAACCTTTTAAATGACCTATATATTGTTGATTAATCATAACTTTTTCTTCATCGATTATTTGTGTATCAAATAATATATCTTGTTTTAATCCTTTTGCTAAAACACTTGCTCTTTTATCTATAAATGTTTTTGTTAATTCCTCATGCAGTCTGTCTGATAATCTATCTTCCAAATGTTTGGTTCTTTCTATCCAGTAATCTTGGTTTTCTACCCAGTTAGATTTGTTTGAAACATAGGCCCAAGTTCTTACATTTGCAATTCTATTTGACAAAGAGTCTACATTACCATCTAATTTATCTAGAACTGATAATTGTTCTTTCATATATTGATTAGGTATTTTTTTTGTTTTTTTTGTTAAAAATGTAAAAACTTTACTGACAACTTCTATATGATGTCCATAATTTTTTTTTACAAAATCTGGAATTTGACAACATTCCCAAATTATTTTTAAAATTTCAGAGTTATCTTCAATATTTATATTTGGTGAATCTTTTAAAAAATATTTTAAAACTTTTTCATCTTCACATTCATTTATTCTTTTGAGCCAATCTTTATTTGGTTTTTCATCTAAAGATTTTATTAAACTTATTTTATTATTAAAATTAAGTTTTGGGTTTCTCCAAAAAATGTTTTGAATTTCGGTAAATTTGTGTTTTTCAATTACTTTGGCTTCATCTGAGCTTATCTCACTACAATCCCCTGTGATTCCAAAATATCCATTATTCAGATATCTTCCTGCCCTTCCTGCAATTTGTCCAATTTCATATAAATTTAATCTTCTAAGTTTTTGCCCATCAAATTTTTTTAAATTTGAAAAATAAACATAATCTAAATCCATATTTATTCCCATTCCTATTGCATCAGTAGCAACAAGGTAATCAACATCGCCAGATTGATATAAGTTCACCTGTGCATTTCTTGTTTTAGGACTTAAAGATCCCATTACAATAGCCGCACCACCTTTTTGCCGTCTAATTAGTTCTGCAATTGCATAAACTTCTTCAGTAGAAAAAGCTATGATTGCACTTTTTCTTTCGATTCTAGAAATTTTTTTATGACCACTAAAAGATAATTTTGAAAATCTTTCTTTATTTATAAACTCAATATCATCATCTAGTTTTTCAATTATACTTTTGATTGTGTTTGAACCCATAAGCATTGTTATTTTTTCGCCTCTAAGATTTAAAAGTCTATCTGTAAAAATATGTCCTCTTTCATGATCATTGCACATTTGTATTTCATCTATACCAACAAACTCTAAATCTTTATCAATGGGCATAGATTCAACTGTGCATAAAAAATATTTGGCATTTAAAGGAATAATTTTTTCCTCTCCTGTGATTAGAGCAACTTTAGAAGGATCAATTTTTTCAATTACTTTATCGTAAACTTCTCTTGCGAGTAATCGTAATGGAAAACCTATCATTCCAGAATTAAATGAAAGCATAGTTTCTATTGCTAAAAAGGTTTTTCCTGTATTAGTTGGCCCAAGTACTGCAGATATTTTATTTTTTTTCATTTCAACTTTTAGTATGATATTTTTTTTACCTACTATATTTTGTTACCCAAAAAGAACAAAAATGGTCTAAAACAGGCCCGAATCGGAAAGGAAAAAGTTCTCATTTTAATTTTTTGTATATTAAAGGTTACCATAAATTTAATAAATTCAATATAATTTTTTATGAACAAAAAATTATGGGAGGCGTCTTTATCCATAAAGAAAAAATCAAATTTGTATAAATTTGAAAAATTTATTTCAAAAAAATATAATTATAAGTCAAATAAAAATTATAAAAAATTATTTAATTGGAGCATAAATAACACAGATTTATTTTGGAGCTCAATTTGGGACTACACAAGCGTTAAAGGAAAAAAAGTTGAGAAATTTAAACATTCAAAAGAATTTATAAAAAATAAATTTTTTGTAAATTCAAGGTTAAACTTTGCTGAAAATCTTCTCTCAAAAAAAGATAATTCTAAAGCTATTACATTTATTAGTGAGAATGGTTATAGAGAGACAAGATCATGGAAAAGTTTGAATTACAATACTGCAAAGTTAATTCATTGTTTTAAAAAGAATAAAATTTCTGAAAAAGATAGAATAGCCGCATATATGGCAAATCAAATTGAAACTGTTGAATGTTTTTTGGCCACCTCAACAATTGGTGCCATATGGTCTTCATGTTCCCCTGATTTTGGAACTCAAGGTTTGATAGAAAGATTTTCTCAAATTAAGCCCAAAATATTAATCATAACAGATAGGTACTATTACAATGGTAAAGAAATAAATATTTTAGAAAGACTTCCATTAATTTTAAATAAAATAAAATCAATTAAAACTGTTTTAATAGTAAATTACCCGGGAAAAAAATACTTAAAGCAAAAAAAGTCAAAAAGTATAAAGCTTTATAATTTAGATAAAATATATAAAATTAAATACAATGAAATTAAATTTAAAAGATTTGATTTTGATCATGAATTGGCAATTTTATATTCAAGCGGAACTACAGGAAAACCAAAGTGTATTTGTCATCGATCAGGTGGAGTTTTATTACAACATTTAAAAGAACATCAATTACATTGCGAGATAAAACCTGATGATAATGTTTTTTATTTTACTACATGTGGGTGGATGATGTGGAATTGGCTTTTAACATGCCTTGCATCTAGAGCATCGATTGTATTATTTGATGGTTTTCCAATGTATAAAAAAGATGATTTATTATTTAAAATAGCAGATAGTGAAAAAATTACTCTTTTTGGTGTAAGCGCAAAATATATTGACCAATTAAGAAAACTAAACACTAAAATAAAATCAAAATTTAAGTTAACCAAACTAAAAACAATTTGTTCAACGGGATCTCCTCTTTCAAGTGATAATTTTCAATATGTTTACAATAATATAAAAAAAAATGTTCATCTAACCTCTATAGCAGGAGGCACAGATATAGTTTCTTGTTTTGTTTTAGGCAATATTTATTCTCCTGTTTACAAAGGTCAAATTCAAAATAACGGTTTAGGAATGAATATTGATATTTTTTCAGATAAAGGAAAATCATTAATAAATAAAAAAGGTGAATTAGTTTGTAAATCACCATTTCCATCAATGCCGAAATTATTTTGGAATGATAAAAATAATAAAAAATACAAAAATGCTTATTTTACAAAATTTAAAAATGTTTGGCATCATGGAGACTATGCTGAAAGAAAAAAAAATGGTGGATATATTATATATGGAAGATCGGATGCTACTTTAAATCCAGGAGGAGTGAGACTTGGAACAGCAGAAATTTATTCAGTTGTAGAAAAATTTAAAAATATAAAAGAATCTATTGTTGTAAGTCAATCTTGGGATAATGATGTGAGAATAATATTATTTTTAGTTTTGAGTAAACCTAATTCATTGGATGATTTTTTTATTCAAAAACTAAAAAAAACTATAAGATCAGAAGCATCGCAAAGGCATGTACCTGCAAAAATTATAGAGGTCAGCGATATTCCTAGAACAAAGAATGGCAAAATTGTAGAATTGGCTGTTAAAAATATAATTGAAGGAAATAAGATCAAAAATATTCAAGTGTTAGCAAATCCAAATGTTTTAAAACAATATAAAAATTTAAAACAATTAAAATCATAATGATTAAAAATAAAATTAAGAATCTAGATTTGTCCACGACATTAAAGATAAATGAAATTTCAAAAAAATTAGAACAAGAAGGAAAAGAAATTATTAAATTTGGTTTTGGACAATCGCCATTTCCAGTTCCAGTTAAAGTTGTGGATGAACTTAAAAAAAATGCTCATCAAAAGAGTTATTTAGCTATACAAGGTTTATACGATCTTAGAGTGGCTATTTCAAAATATGAATCGAAAAAGAAAAAAAACAATTTTTCATCAGAACAAATAATTATAGGACCTGGATCAAAAGAACTAATGTTTCTACTACATGTTTCTTTTGATGGAGATATTATACTTCCTGCTCCAAGCTGGGTTTCGTATAAACCTCAATCAATTATAGCAGATAACAAATTTCATTGGATCCAAACTATTGCTGAAAATAATTGGTACCCAACAGCAGAAAGTCTTGAAGAATTAGTACTAAAAAATAAAGAAAAAAATTATTTATTGATTTTAAATTCTCCAAACAATCCTTCTGGACAAGTATGCAAAAATATAAAAGAAATAAGTGAAATTGTAAAAAAATATAAAATAATAGTTTTGTCTGATGAAATTTATTCAGAACTGACTTTTGATGAAAATTATGAATCGATATCAAACTATTGTTCAGAACAAGTTATTGTTAGTAATGGACTTAGCAAATGGTGTGGGGCAGGAGGATGGAGACTTGGTTATTTTGTAATTCCAAATGAATTAAGTAAACTAAAAAATTCAATAAAAGTTTTAGCTAGCGAAACGTTTTCAGCAGTCAGTGCACCAATACAATTTGCTGCAATATCGGCGTTTAATAATGATCATACAGACTACATTTTAAAATCAATAAAAATATTAAAAGGAATAGGCGAATATGTTTATAATAACTTAAAGTCAAATAATGTTATTATGAACAAACCTATGGGTGGCTTTTATTTAATGCCAGAATTCATGAATAAAAAATTTAAAACTTCAGATGAAATGTGTACAGAAATTTTAAACAAAAAAGGTGTAGCAATATTGCCCGGTTCTGATTTTGGTTTTCCTAAAGATAAAATGATAACTCGTTTAAGTTATACAGATTTTGATGGTAAAAAGTTTATGTCTGAAATAAATTTAGAAACAAATATTAATGAAGAGATAATTAAAAACTTTGCTCCTAAAATTATTGAAGGGACTAAAAAGCTTAAAGATTGGGCTGAAATAACATAAAAACATCTGGACAATTAATACAAATTTTGTTTCAATTATTTATTATAATTAACTAAATAGGGGGGAAAATGAAAAAAATACTATCTATCCTATCAAGCACTCTAATTCTTTTTGCGACATTGTTATCTTTTAACACTGTAGCAAAGTCAGCAGAGTTTTTTACGATAGGAACAGGAGGACCTACTGGAGTTTATTTCCAAACAGGTAACGCTATTTGTAAAATGTTGCATAAATCAGCCATTGCCAAAGAGCACGGCAGAAAAAAGGGTATTGATAAAGCTTACAGATGTACAGCTCCATCTACAGGTGGTTCAAACTACAATATAGGCCAAATTAAAGATGGTGAATTCCAATTTGGTGTAGCACAGTCTGACTGGCAATATCATGCTGTTAATGGCTCAAGCAAATGGGAAGGAAAACAGTTTGAAGGTTTAAGAGCTGTTTTTTCTGTTCATAACGAACCATTTCAAATCTGGGCAAGTGCAAAGTCAGGCATAAAAGATTTTAAAGGGTTAAAAGGCAAAGTTGTTAACATTGGTAACCCTGGTTCTGGACAAAGAGGAACTATGGAAGAACTTATGAAAGCAATGGGAGTTGATAATAGCTTCTTTAAATCTACAACAGAATTAACATCATCAGAACAGGTAAAAGCTCTATGTGATGGAAAAATAGATGCTTATGGTTATTCTGTAGGATTTCCTAATGGTGCCATGGAACAAGCAGCAACATGCGCTGCAAAGGCAAAACCAATTAATTTAACAGGCGGGCCTGTTCAAGGATTAATTGATGGCGCTGATTACTATGCTAAAGCAGTAATTCCAGCAGGGACTTACACTGGACAAACTTCTGATGCAACTACTTTTGGCGTTAAAGCTACCGTTGTAACGAGCGCAGATGTTTCAGAGGAACTAGTTTATTTAGTAACAAAAGCTGTTTTTGAAAATTTTGATGATTTTAGAAAACAACATCCTGCTTTTGGACCATTGGAAAAGAAAAACATGATAGCAGATGGTTTATCTGCTCCATTGCATCCAGGTGCAATTAAATACTATAAAGAAGCTGGATTAATGTAATTAATAATAATTAGTTTAATTTAAAAAGGCCCAATATGTTTATTGGGCCTTTTTTTTATAGTAATGTAAATATCTTAAATGAGTGAAAATAATACAAAGATTCAAAGTAAAATTCATGAAGATTTGTCTCCTACTAGAAACCTTACTGGATTACATTTAAAAATTGTAGTAGCTATAGCAATTATCTGGTCTCTGTTTCAGCTTTGGTATGCTTCCCCTTTTCCGTTTTGGTTTAATATTGGAATGTTTAAAGGTTTACCAGCGCGGGCTATTCATTTAGGTTTTGCTTTATTATTAGCATTTTTGATATTTCCATATTCAAGATCAAAAAAAATTTCAATCTTCGATATATTGATAAGTATCATAGGAACTTTTTGTTGTCTTTATATTTATTTTTTTTACGATCAATTAGTAGATAGAGGGGGCATTCTTTTAAAAATTACATTAGCTGAAAATATTATAATTCCCATAGAATTAATAATTGGCATATGTGGAATTTTAATATTGCTTGAAGCTACAAGAAGAGTAATAGGAATTCCTTTAGTTATAATTGCAATTTGTTTTTTACTATTTTCATATTTTGGGCGATACGCTCCAGAAATTATTTCTCATGGCGGTCTATCGTTAAAAAGACTTGTTGGATTTCAATGGTTTGATCAAGAGGCTATATTTGGAATACCGATTGGTGTTTCGGTAGATTTTATATTTTTATTTGTTTTATTTGGCGCCTTGTTAGAAACAGCAGGTGGTGGAAAATATTTTTTAGATTTAGCTTTTGCAATGGTCGGAAAAATGAGGGGTGGTCCAGCAAAAGCTGCAATCCTAGGTTCTGGTATGACAGGCTTAATATCAGGATCATCGATAGCAAACACTGTCACAACTGGAACTTTCACAATTCCTATTATGAAAAAAACAGGATTTTCTAAAGAAAAAGCCGGAGCCATAGAAGTTTCATCATCTGTTAACGGTCAAATTATGCCTCCAGTTATGGGAGCAGCAGCATTTGTAATGGCAAGTTTTATTGGGGTAACATATTTTGAAGTCGTTAAGCATGCATTTTTGCCAGCAATCATTTCTTACATTGCATTATTTTATATTTCTCACTTAGAGGCATTAAAATTAAATCTTAAAGGAATGGATGATCAAGATGTTCCTAACTTAAAAAAAACTTTTCTCTCTGGACTTCATTTTTTAATTCCGATTTTTGTTTTAATTTACTTGTTGGTTTATGTGAGGTTTACAGCTTCATATTCAATTTTTTATGCAACTTTATCTTTAATATTAGTAAATTTGTTAAATAAAATAATTAAAGAATCAAATTTTAGAAATGGTTTAATAGTTTGGTATAATCAAACAATCGTTGGATTTGAAAAAGGCGCTATTAACATGGTTGGTGTAGGCATTGCCATTGCTACCGCAGGAGTAATAGTTGGTGCAGTTGGATCAACTGGTTTAAGCACGAACTTAATAATCGTTATAGAGTCAATTGCTAAAGACAATGTGATGATTCTATTATTATTAACAATAATTTTGTGTTTGTTGTTAGGAATGGGTCTTCCAACTACTGCTAATTATGTTGTGGTCGCATCACTTATGGCAACTGTTTTGGTGGACGTAGGTAATGCTTCTGGTTTTATTTTTCCACTTATAGCAGTTCATTTGTTTGTTTTTTATTTTGGCTTAATGGCCGACGTAACACCTCCAGTAGGACTAGCGTCATATGCTGCAGCTGCAATATCAGGAGGAGACCCACTTAGAACGGGAGCACAAGCCTTTTGGTATAGTTTAAGAACTGGGATTCTTCCAATAGTATTTTTATTTAATCATGAATTATTGTTAATAGGTGTTGAAAATATTTGGCATGCACTTTTGATAATTGCAACTTCTTTAATTGGTATTTTAATATTTACAGCCGCAACACAAGGATGGTTTATTAATAAACTAAGATGGTATGAAATAATAATTTTTCTTTTAATTTCAATCTCATTTCTTTCTCCAGACTTTGTTTTAAATAAATTTTATCCTAAATATAACTATCTAGAATTAGATAAAATTGAAAATGTAAAACTAGATCCAAAAAAAGAAGTAAGAATAAAAATTACAAGAGTAAGTGAATACGGAGAAAGATATAAATTATTTGTGATCGAAAAAAATACTTTTGATAGCGAATTTAATTTAGAAAAATATGGAATTAGTTTGATAAAAGAAAATGAAAAAATTTTAGTTGATAATATTAAATGGAATGGAATGGCAAAAAAATCTGGAATTGAGATGGGAGACTATATAACTGAATTCAAAACTGAAAATTCAAATAGACCAAGCAAAAACATAGTCTATCCATTTGCATTTTTAATATTATTAATTTTTGGCTATTTAAATAAGAGAAAAAATAACTAACCACCAAACCCAGCATTGGGTAGAGATTTTTTTAAAATTTTCCATATACCCGAAGCAGTAGCAATTAATTTTCCTTTGCATTCTAAATGACAAATTAAGAAAACCATACTATTTGTTATTTTTTGAATTTTTGTAAATCCAATAATTTCATCTCCTAATACTGTTGAACCTATAAATTTTATATCTAGAGAAATAGTTACACATGGTTTACCATCAGTTGATCTTTGAGCGCCTGTGCCAGCTCCCGCATCAATGATAGAAACTAAATAACCACCGTGAGTAATTCCTGCCATATTTAAGTGATTTTGATCTATTTTAGTTTTGAATTCGTACTCATTCTTAGATATCTCTCTGAATAATAACCCACCATTATGCTTCATATATCCAAGTTTGGTACTTAATTGTTCAAAGCTTTTTGTCATTAGATTAATATTGTAATTAAAATTAATAATATCAACACCAAACAAAAAAAATAAATCACAGATTTTTGCAAAGATATTTTCATTTTTCCTTTTTGGTGCGCCTGCTAGGAGTTGAACCCAGAACCTCCTGGTCCGTAGCCAAGCGCTCTATCCAATTGAGCTACAGGCGCAAAATGTTAAATTTTTAACATTATTTTTTATGTAAATTTTTAATTTAGCAATTATTGTGTATATACTAGTTTTTATTTATGAGTTTAAAATTATTAATTCCAGATATAGGTGATTTCGATAATGTTGAGATAATAGAAGTATTGGTTAAAAAAGGTCAAAAAATCAATAAAAACGATCCAGTAGTAACTTTAGAAAGTGATAAATCTAGTGTGGAGGTTCCATCAAACCAAGAAGGGGAAGTTGAAAGTATTAGCGTCAAAATAGGTGATAAAGTTTCTAAGGGAGATTTAATATTAACTTTATCCTCAAATGAAGAGAATAGTAATGAAAAAATACCTCCAGTTACAGAAAAAATAATTCAAGAAGCCGAAAGTTCAATACAGAAAACTAAAGATGAAATTGAAACTGAAGATAAAAAAATTCAATCAATAAAATTAAAAGACGAAGTTAAAATTGTAGTTAACAATAAAGATATTGATCCACTTGAAACCAAAGATTGGTTAGATTCTATTTCTGCCGTTCTAGAAAAAGATGGAAAACATAGAGCACAATTTTTAATAAAAGAATTAATTGAACATTCTTATAAAGAAGGGTCAGATTTAATTTTATCTAGAACTACACCATATATAAATTCAATATCTCCTGAAGCAGAGGCAAAATCTAGTGGTGACCAAAATATAGAAAGAAGAATTAGATCTTTAATTAGATGGAATGCAGCAGCCATGGTTGTAAGGGCCAATAAAAAGTTTCCAGAATTAGGTGGCCATATAGGTACCTTTGCATCGGCCGCAACACTTTATGATGTTGGAATGAATCATTTTTGGAGAGCAAAAAATAATAAATTTGGTGGAGATTTAATTTATTTTCAAGGCCATAGTGCACCAGGAATGTATGCTAGAGCTTTTCTAGAAGGAAGACTAAATGAAAAGCAACTAGATAGTTTTCGACAAGAAGTAAAAAAAGGAGGACTTTCATCTTATCCTCACCCATGGTTAATGCCTAATTTCTGGCAATTTCCAACCGTTTCTATGGGTTTAGGTCCAATGATGGCAATTTATCAAGCAAGATTCATGAAATATTTAATTAATAGAGGTTTAATTAAAGATGAAGGTCGAAAAGTTTGGGCATTTCTAGGGGACGGAGAAATGGATGAACCAGAGTCACTTGGCGCAATAGGATTAGCTGCCAGAGAAAAATTAGACAATTTGATATTTGTTATAAATTGTAACCTTCAAAGATTAGATGGACCAGTAAGAGGTAATGGAAAAATTATCCAAGAACTAGAGGGAATTTTTAGAGGCGCTGGTTGGAATGTAATAAAAGTAATTTGGGGGTCTTATTGGGACTCTTTGATTGCAAACGATAAATCGGGTCATCTAGTTAAGATTATGAACGAAACGGTGGATGGCGAATACCAGGCAATGAAAGCAAGAGATGGTTTATACGTCAGAGAAAAATTTTTTGGAAAATATCCAGAAACTCTAAAATTAGTTTCAGCAATGTCCGATAAAGATATTTGGAAATTAAATCGAGGCGGCCACGATCCTCACAAAGTTTATGCGGCATATGATAAAGCTGTTAAAAATACTGGAAGTCCGACAGTTATTATAACCAAAACAATTAAAGGTTATGGAATGGGAAAAACAGGTGAGAGCGTTAATACTACTCACCAAACTAAAAAATTAGATGTAGATGATTTGTTATATTACAGAGATCGTTTTGATGTACCTCTTACTGACCAACAAGTAAAAAATATTGAGTATTTCAAACCAGACGAAAAATCTCCAGAAATTAAGTATATCAAAGAAAGAAGAATGAATCTCGGTGGTTTTTTACCAGAAAGAACAACCTACGCAAAACCAATCAAAGCCCCATCAAAAAATATCTTTGATTTTATGAAAGTATCAACTGGTGAAAAAGAAATGTCCACTACTATGGCAATGGTTAGAATGTTTACAAATCTGTTAAGAGATAAAAATATTTCACCAAGATTGGTACCAATTATTCCTGATGAGGCAAGAACTTTTGGCATGGAAGGTTTTTTTCAAAAGATAGGAATATATGCACATGAAGGACAAAAATATGAACCTGAAGATTCTGAACAGCTAAGTTCTTATAGAGAAGATAAAGGTGGACAAGTTTTAGAAGAAGGAATTAACGAAGCTGGAGCCATGTCATCATGGATTGCGGCTGCAACAGCTTATACAAACCATGATATCGAAATGATCCCAATCTATATTTTTTATTCTATGTTTGGTTTTCAAAGAATAGGAGATCTTGCTTGGGCAGCTGGAGATAGCCAATCCAGAGGTTTTTTAATTGGCGCTACAGCAGGCAAAACTACTTTGGCAGGCGAAGGGCTTCAGCATCAAGATGGGCATAGTCATTTAATAGCTTCAACCATACCAAATTGTGTAACATATGATCCTACATTTCACTATGAGCTTGCAGTAATTTTTAGAGAAGGTCTAAGAAGAATGCATGAAAAAAAAGAGAATGTTTTTTATTATATAACAACCATGAATGAAAATTACTCTCATCCCGAAATGCCAAAAGATAAAAACTGCGAAGAAGGAATTCTTAAAGGAATGTATAAAATTAAAGAATTTAATAATTATAAAAAAACAAAAATTCAACTTCTAGGATCTGGTACGATATTAAGAGAGATGATGATGGCAGCAGAAATACTTCAAAAAGAATATCAAATAGATAGCGAAATATGGAGTGTTACAAGCTTCAATGAATTGAGAAGAGATGGAATGGAAGTTGAAAGATATAATCTTTTAAACCCAGATAAAGAACAAAAAGTTTCATTTGTAGAACAATGCTTAGGTAAATCAGAGGGACCAATTATGGCAGCTTCTGATTATATGAGAATGAATTCAGATCAAATTAGACCTTATACAAATAAGAGTTTTTATTCTCTCGGAACTGATGGTTTTGGAAGAAGTGATACTAGAAAAAATCTTAGAAAATTCTTTGAAGTTGATAAACAGCATTTAGTAACCTATGGACTAAGCGTATTAGCTAAAGAACAATTAATTGCATCAAAATATGCAAAAGAAGCTATTAAAAAATACAATATTGATGGAGATAAACCGATACCAATCAAATTATAAAAATGACAGATAGAGAAATTAAAGTTCCAAATATTGGTGATTTTAAAGATGTTGAGGTGATAGAGGTATTAATTTCAGCTGGACAATCAATTTCTAAAAATGACCCTTTGATAACAATAGAAAGCGATAAATCTAGTGTTGAAATCCCATCTACTTTTGAAGGAAAAATTAAATCGGTTAATATTAAGATAGGAGACAAAGTGTCTGAGGGTGATTTAATTTTGTTATTAACTGGCAACGAAGAAAGTAAAGAAGATATTAAACAAAAACCCAAGACTCAAAAAGAAGAATTAGAAATCAAACCAGTAGAACAAAAAAAGATTGAAGAAAAAGTTAATAATCATTTTAATGAAAAGAATAATTCTGGAATTTCATTAGCCAGTCCTAAAACACGTAAATTTGCAAGGGAACTTGGTGTTGATATTAATCAAATTTCTGGAAGTGAAAGACAAGGAAGAGTTTTAGAAAGTGATATAAAAAATTTTATATCATCTAAAATTAATAAAATTTCAAATAAGAGAGAAACGCAAGTAAAAAAAATTACAAGTGAGTTTTCTCATTCTGATTTTGGAAAAATTGAAGTTAAAGATTTACCTAGAGTTAAAAAACTAGCTTCAACATATTTAGTTAACTCTTGGGCAACAATACCTCATGTAACAAATCATGATGAAGCAGATATAACTGAAATGGAAGAATTTAGAAGTTCTCTTACTGATATACATACTGGAGAAAAAAAAAAGATTACTCCACTAGCATTTATCATTAAAGCATTAGTTGCATCGTTAAAAAAATTTCCAAGTTTTAATTCTTCAATTGATGATATTGAAAATGGCAAAATGACAGTCAAAAAATATTATCACATAGGTATAGCTGTAGATACACCTCATGGATTGATGGTTCCAAAAATTAGAAATGCAGATAACAAGAATATTTCTTTAATTGGCAAAGACTTAAAGGAAGTAAGTGAATTATGTAGAAACCTTAAAATAAATAAAAAAGAATTATTTGGTGGCTCTATGACAATTACAAGCCTAGGAGGTATTGGTGGTTCTTTTTTTACACCAATAATAAATTATCCAGAAGTTGCTATTTTAGGAGTTGGAAAATCTTATAAAAAACAGTTATTTATAAATGGAAAATTTGTACCACGCACAATATTACCATTGTCTTTATCCTATGATCATAGAATTATAGATGGCGCAGAAGCTGCGAAATTTAATAATGATTTAAAAGATAATCTTGGAAGTAATTTTGCATATAGACTAGCAATTTAATTAAATGTCAAAATCTCTATCTATATTCAGTGCATTAATTTGCACGATTATATGGGGCACTACTTTTATAGCACAAGATACTGGCATGCAGGTTATAGGACCTTATGTTTTTAATGGCGTTAGGTTTTTTGTAGGATTTTTAGTGCTAATACCTTTTTATTTATTATTAGAAAAGGAAAATACTTATAAAGTAGTTTCTAAAAACAAGAGTAAATTTATTTATTTATCTATTTTAATTGGATTATTTTTGTTTCTTGGAACGGTTTTTCAACAAGTTGCCTTATTGTATACAGATGTTGCAAATGCTGCATTTTTTACAATTTTTTATGTGCCAATGGTTCCAATAATAGTTTTTTTTCTATTTAAAAAAAATATTCATTGGAGTGTATGGCCGTCAGTAATTTTATGTGTAATTGGCGGTTATTTACTCACAAATTTTTATGATGCAACAGTTAGACTGGGTGACACTTTAGTAGTTTTGGGGGCAATATTTTGGAGTCTTCATATAATTTTTATAGGAAAGATTATTGAAGAGTTTGACGCTCCTATTTTAATAGGTTTAATTCAAACAATAATAGTATCTACTTGTTCTATTATTCTAGCATTAATTTTTGAGGATTTTATTATAAAAAATATTTTAGATCAAAAAGTTCAAATTCTTTATGCCGGCATACTATCAGGAGGAATTGCTTTTGTACTTCAAATATACGCACAAAGGAACATATCTCCAGCACCTGCGGCAATTATTTTTTCTTTGGAAGGTGTTTTTGCAACAATTGCAGCTTGGATTATTTTAAGTCAAATATTAAATATTAATAATATTTTAGGTTGTGGTTTTATTTTAGCAGGTGTGCTGATATCTCAATTATTGCCAGAGATAAATTTTTCTAAACATAAACAACAATAAATAAAATAAAAGCTAAGAATATTCTGTAGTATACAAAGAATTTTAAATCAAAGTTTTTTACGTAAATTAAGAAATATTTTATTGTTAAATATGAAATAATAAATGAAAATATAATTGAAAACAAAAATATTACATTGAAATTGATGTTAGTTTCAAATATATCTTTAATACCTAAAAAACTTGCACCTCCTAAAGCTGGTATAGATAAATAAAAAGCAATTTTTGAAGAATCAACTCTATCAAAATTAAGAAATCTTGAAGCTGTTATAACTATGCCAGACCTACTTACACCTGGTATAATTGCTAGTACTTGAAGCAAACCAATAATCAGAATTATTTTATAATTAAGATTTGTATCTAACTTTTGTTTTATTTGAGATCTATCAGCAAAAAATAAAAGCAAACCAAATAACAAAGTTGTCCATGCTATAATTTTTAAATTTCTAAAATAATCTATTAATCCAGATGTGTAGAATATATAACCAATAACTATTAATGGTAATGATCCTAAAATTATTAATGTAAATAAGTTTTTATTTTTTGTTATGTTTAATAAATCTTTTCTGAAATAAAATAAAATTGCAAATAAAGATCCCAAGTGAAGACTGATATCAAGCTGCAAAGAACTAATATTGAAATTATAAATTTTAGAAACTAATATTAAATGAGCTGAGGAGCTTACAGGTATGAATTCTGAAAAACCCTGAACAAATCCTAAAATTAATACTTCTATGTATTTTGAAACCATTAAATTGACATTTGATAATCAAAATATAGTTAAAATAAAGCAATAACATAGATGCATAACAAATATGTAAATATTAAAAAATCCTTTAATTATATGGTTTTTTGTTAATATAGGTCATAAATTATGACCTAATGTTGGTTTATTTGAATGAAATATTGGTATATAGCAAGTCTAATGACGGAAAAAATGTTGAAATTTGTGGATATAGATCAACAAAATCCTAAAAAAAGAGAAAAATTAATAAGAAAAGGTGATTTTAATGAAATATATAACGAATTTATAAATGAAAAAGCTAATGAACAGTCAAGCAGATGTTCGCAGTGTGGGGTGCCTTTTTGTCAGATACATTGCCCGTTAAGTAATAATATTCCCGATTGGTTAAAATTAACTGCAGAAGGCAGACTTCAAGAAGCTTATCAATTATCTCAAGCCACAAATAACATGCCAGAAGTATGTGGAAGAATTTGTCCTCAAGATAGATTATGCGAAGGTAATTGTGTAATTGAACAATCAAAACATGGCACAGTTACTATAGGTTCAATTGAAAAATTTATTACTGAAGCAGCATGGACAAATAGTTGGGTTAAACCAATAGAGGTCACAAATGAAATTGATCAAAGTATTGGTATTATTGGTGCAGGTCCAGCTGGGTTAGCGTGTGGAGAAGAGCTTAGAAAAAAAGGTTATCAAATTACTATATACGATCGTTATGATAGAGCAGGAGGCTTGTTAATTTATGGTATACCAAACTTCAAATTAGAAAAACATGTGGTTAACAGGAGAATTAAACTTCTAAAAGACGGAGGTATTAATTTTGTTTTAAATTATGAGGTTGGTAAAAATTTATCTTTAAAAGAATTGAGAGAAAAACATGATGCAATTTTAATAGCCACAGGTGTTTATAAACCCAGAGAAGTTAATATACCCGGAAGTCATTTAAAAAATATTTTTCCAGCTATGGAATTTTTAAGCGCATCAAATCGAAAAGGTTTAGGTGATAAAGTTGAAATGTTTGACAATGGAACTTTAGATGCGAAAGAAAAGGACATAATAGTTGTAGGAGGTGGAGATACTGCAATGGATTGTGTTAGAACTTCAATAAGACAAAATGCAAAATCTGTAAAATGTATTTATAGACGAGATAAAGAAAATATGCCCGGCTCCTCAAGAGAGGTTATAAATGCTGAGGAAGAAGGTGTTGAATTTATTTGGTTAAGCAACCCAAAAGAGTTTAAAGGTAAAGATAAAATTGAAAGCTTAATAGTTGACAAGATTAAGTTGGGCGAACCAGATGAAAGTGGAAGAAGAAAACCAATTGTTCAAAAAAATTCTGAATTTGAGATTAAAGCTGATATAGTTATAAAAGCACTAGGTTTTGACCCTGAAGAACTTCCCATATTGTTTGATGAAAACAGATTGCAAATTACAAAATGGGGAACAATAAAAACAGATTTTGATACAATGGAAACAAATATAACTGGTGTTTTTGCCGCTGGTGATATTGTGAGAGGAGCTTCATTAGTTGTTTGGGCAATTAAAGATGGAAGGGATGCTGCAAACTCAATAGACAATTATTTGCAATCTAAAAAAAATAAAAAAGTAGCCTGATGAATAGAAGAACAAAGAATTTAAAAATTTTAAAAGAAAATTCAATTTATAGCGAGTCAATGGAACATGATTCATGTGGAGTCGGATTAGTAGCATCTACTGAAGGTTTAAAATCAAGAAAAGTTGTAGAGCAAGGAATAGAAGCATTAAAAGCAGTTTGGCATAGAGGAGCAATTGATGCAGATGGAAAAACAGGAGATGGTGCAGGTATTCATATAGAAATACCGTCAAATTTCTTTATAGAAAAAATTGAGAATTATGGGCGGAAATATGATGGAGGAGTAATCTGCGCTGGAATGATTTTTTTGCCAAGAAACGATTATAATGCACAGGAAAAATGCAAAACATACATCGAAACCGGACTTCTAAAAAATAATTTTAATATTTACAGATGGAGACAAGTTCCAATTAATACTAGTGTATTAGGTTCAAAAGCTGAAATAACTAGACCTGAAATTACTCAAGTTTTATTCACACCAAAAAATAAGTCAATAAATGGAAAAACGTTAGAAAGAAAACTTTATGAAACTAGAAGAAAAATAGAAAAAGAATGTTTAAAAAATCACTTAAATCAATTTTATATTTGTTCGTTTAGTTCAAAATCAATCATATATAAAGGAATGTTTTTGGCTGAATCTTTGTCAGAATTTTATTTAGATTTACAAGACGAAAGACTTACATCAAGGTATGCTATATTTCACCAAAGATTTTCAACAAACACTGCGCCAAGCTGGGATCTTGCACAACCATTTAGAGCGATTGCTCATAATGGAGAAATAAATACTTTAAAGGGTAATATTAATTGGATGAAAGTCCATGAAGAAGAAATGTTTAGTTCTCTGTTTGAAGATATGGAAAATATAAAACCAGTTATTCCAATAGAAAATTCGGACTCAGCATCATTGGATAATGTTTTTGAACTACTAAATATGTCTGGGCACTCAGCACCTTTAACTAAGATTATGTTAATACCTGATGCATGGTCTAAGAAAAGTAAAATACTTCCAAGAGATCATTTACAATTATTTAATTTTTTAAATAGCACCATGGAACCTTGGGATGGTCCTGCTGCTATTGCCGCAACCGATAATGATTGGGTTATAGCCGCAACAGATAGAAATGGTCTGAGACCATTAAGATATACGGTCACAAAAGATAAATTATTATTTGCAGGCTCTGAGACAGGAATGGTTGATCTGGATGAAAAAAAAATTGTTAGCAAAGGTAGATTGGGACCAGGAGAAATAATAGGAGTTAGAATTGAAAGAGGAAAAGTTTTTACAAATAGTGAAATCAAAAACTATTTAGCAAAAGAATATAAAAATTTTAACAATCAAATTATAGATCTAGATAAAAAATTTCTTATTAAAGATGAAAAAAATGAATTTTCAGGAGAAGAATTAAGAATTCTTCAACATTGTTTTGGTTATAGCATTGAAGACCTAGAGTTAATTCTTCATCCTATGGTAGAAGAATCAAAAGAAGCGACAGGATCAATGGGTGACGATACTCCATTAGCAGTTTTATCAGATAAATATCGCCCACTTTATCATTTTTTTAGACAAAATTTTAGCCAGGTTACAAATCCACCTATAGATTCTTTAAGGGAAAATAAAGTTATGAGTCTTAAAACTAGATTTGGAAATCTAGGTAATATTTTGGACTTTAGCAATTTAACCGAAGAAAACATATATGTTTTAAATAGTCCTATACTATCAAATTCTCAGTTTAAAAAATTTGTTAGTTATTTTGGAGGTAATTCCAAAATTTTAGAATGTACTTTTGATGAACAGGATAGTCTTGAAAATGCACTAAATAATTTAAAGGGCGAGGTAGAAAAATCAGTTAGAGAAGGAATTAATCAAATAATTCTTACAGACAAAAATATATCAAAAGAAAAATTACCAATTCCAATGCTTTTATGTATTGGTGCCATTAATACACACTTAATTAATCTTGGATTAAGAGGGTATGTTTCAATTAATGTTCAGACTGGAGATGCTCTAGACACCCATTCTTTTGCAACTTTAATTGGTGTTGGGGCAACAACTGTTAATCCTTATTTGGCTTTCGATAGCATACACCAAAGATATACAAAAATGCTTTTTGAGAATCTGAGTTTTGAAGAGTGTATTTCAAGATACATTAAATCAGTAAATCTTGGATTATTAAAAATTATGTCAAAGATGGGTATTTCAGTATTAAGCTCTTATAGAGGAGGATGTAACTTTGAAACTGTAGGATTGAGCAGAACATTAGTAAAAGATTATTTTCCAGGAATTTTATCAAAAATTTCTGGAATTGGATTAAATGGAATTGAGAAGAAAATAAGAAAAATTCACAATGAAGCATTTAATTCTACTTCCAAAATTCTTCCAATCGGTGGAATTTATAAATATAGAAAAAATGGAGAGACTCATCAATATCAAGGTAAATTAATTCATTTAATTCAAACTGCTGTTACGAAAAATTCTTATGATATCTATAAAAAATATGTTGATGGAATTTATAATCTTAAACCAATTAATCTAAGAGACTTAATAGATTTTAAGGTAAAAAAATCAATAAGTATTGATGAAGTAGAATCCGTACCAAGCATTATGAAAAGATTTGGAAGCGGAAGCATGTCTCATGGAGCATTATCAAAAGAGGCACACGAAACTCTAGCAATTGGAATGAATAGAATTAGAGGCGCTTCATGTAGCGGTGAAGGAGGAGAAGATGAAAAAAGATTTAAAGTTAAAGAAAATGGAGATAGTGCAAATTCAAGAGTTAAACAAATAGCATCAGCTAGATTTGGTGTAACAACAAATTATTTAAATAATTGTAATGAAATAGAAATTAAAATTGCTCAAGGCGCAAAACCAGGAGAAGGAGGGCAACTTCCTGGTTTTAAAGTTACTGATGAAATAGCAAGACTAAGACATTCAACACCTGGTGTTACATTGATTTCTCCTCCCCCTCATCATGATATTTATTCAATAGAAGATCTTGCTCAATTAATTTACGATCTTAAGCAGATAAATCCTAAAGCAAGAATTGGTGTAAAATTGGTTGCGTCTTCAGGAATTGGAACTATTGCAGCTGGTGTAGCCAAGGCAAAAGCAGATATAATATTAATTGCAGGACATTGTGGAGGCACTGGAGCAACTCCTCAAACAAGTGTTAAATATGTTGGTATTCCTTGGGAGATGGGACTAACAGAAGCCAATCAAGTTTTAACTTTAAATAATCTACGTCATCAAGTTACATTAAAAACAGATGGTGGAATTAAAACTGGCAGAGATGTAGTAATAGCAGCAATGATGGGAGCAGAAGAGTATGGTGTTGCCACTACCGCTCTTGTTGCTATGGGTTGTATTATGGTTAGACAATGTCATTCAAATACATGTCCTGTAGGAGTGTGCACTCAAGATAAAAAACTAAGAGAAAAATTTACTGGAACTCCAGATAAAATTGTTAATCTTTTTACTTTTATTGCTCAAGAAGTAAGAGAGATTTTGGCACAATTAGGATTTAATAATTTAAACGAGATAATTGGAAGGACCAATTTATTAAAACAAGTTAGCAAAGGGTCTTCTAATTTAGATGATCTAGATTTAAATCCTTTGTTTGTTCAAGCAGATTCTGGATCAAACAAAAAATATTGTGAAAATGTAATTATTAATAGTGTTCCAGATACCTTAGATCAAAAAATATGGCCTGAGATTGAACAATTAATTGAAAAGAATGAAATTATAGAAAAAGAATTTAAGATTAAAAATACACATAGAGCAGTTGGAACGAGAATTTCTTATCATCTATATAATAAATTTGGAAACAACATGTTAAAAGAAAATTCAATTTCTTTAAAATTTAATGGATCGGCTGGACAATCTTTTGGGGCTTTTGGAGTTAAAGGATTAAAGTTAAGCTTAAAAGGCGATGCCAATGATTATGTTGGAAAAGGATTATCTGGAGGCACCATAGTAGTTAAATTGCGAGATGAAAGTAATTTAATATCTAATGAAAATACAATAATAGGAAATACAGTTTTATATGGAGCAACATCTGGATATTTGTATGCTGCTGGACAAGCAGGAGAAAGATTTGCCGTTAGAAATTCTGGAGCAACTGCAGTTATAGAAGGATGTGACTCTAATGGATGTGAATATATGACCGGTGGGAGTGTTCTAATTCTTGGGGAGGTCGGAGATAATTTTGCAGCAGGAATGACTGGTGGCATGGCATTTGTTTATGATGTTAATAATAATTTTGAAAAAAAAGTTAATCCAGAAAGTGTTGTATGGCAAAAACCAGAAACAGAATTTTGGATAAAATTTCTTAAAGATTTAATTTTAAATCATGTAAGAGAAACTAATTCAAGTTTTGCAAATAAATTACTAAATAATTTTGAAAATGAAATTATAAATTTTTTTCAAGTATGCCCAAAAGAAATGATAGACAAACTTGACAATCCATTAACACTTAATAAAACCTTAAGTGTAGCCAGTTAAATAATCTTATAACAATTATAATATAAGATTTTATCTAATTCTTTATTTATTTTATTTAAATTAAATTTATTAGACAAACTATGGTTGCCATTTTTAATAACTACAATTTTTTTTATAGCTTTATTAAAATTATTTAATATTTTTTTTGAATAAATTACAGGAACGACGTCATCTTTTGAACCGTGTACCATAGTTACAGGTATTTTCGTTTTATATTTTTTGCTTAAAACTTTATTTTTTTTACCATCTTTTATTAGTTGGTATGTGATCGGATATTCATATTCTCCATGTTTTAATTGATAGATTTTTTTTTTAACAATTTCTTTTTTTATTTTTTTCGAAAATTTTTTCCACATAAGTCTTTCTAAAAACTCAGGAGCAGATCCAATACCTAAAAATCCCTTAATTTGATTATTAAAGTATTTGAATTGGTTTAAAGATAGCCAAGATCCCATACTTGAGCCAATCAAAATAAAGTTTTTTTTTTTTATTATTTTTTTTATTGAAATTCTTACTTCTTCGGTCCATTTAGATATATTGCCTTTTGTAAATTTACCCGAAGATTTTCCATGACCAGAATATTCAATTGCTAAAAATCCTAATTTTCTTTTTTTACAATATTTTAAAAAATTTATTGGTTTATCCCCTTCAATGTCAGACATAAAACCGTGTAAAAAAACTACATATAAATTTGCATTTTGATTAATTGATAAATATCTCAACCTTTTAAATTTAGAAATTATTAAAAATTTAAAATTACTCATAATAAATATTTCAATATTGTGATAATATATTACTTTATTAAATGCCAACTAAATTAAAAGTTTTACAAGTTATTCCAAAACTAGGTTATGGAGGAGCAGAAACTGGCTGTTATGATATAGCTCATTATTTAAATGAAAATGATTGTAAGTCATACATAATTACTAGTGGTGGAGAGTTAATAAAATTTATAAATAAAAAAAAAGTAAAATTAATAAGACTTCCAGTTCAATCAAAAAATCCAATAATTATGTTGTTTAATGCTATAATAATTTCTTTAATTATTCTTTTTTGCAATATTAATATAGTGCATGCAAGAAGTAGAGCTCCTGCTTGGTCTTGCCTTGTAGCAACAAAAATTACAGGCAGAAAATTTGTTACAACTTTTCATGGAACTTATAACTTTAATAGTAATATAAAAAAGTTTTATAATTCTGTGATGGTAAGATCAAATTTAATTATTGCAGGATCAAATTTTATTTTTTCACATATAAATGAAAATTATTCTAATTACTTAAATACAAAAAAGAAATTTTTAGTAATTTTTAGAGGAATTAATACCGATTATTTTGATCCTTCTACAACATTAGAAAAAGATGAGGATAATTTATTTAAATCTTGGGAACTTAAGGTTGGAAAAAAAATTATATTATTTCCAGGCAGATTAACTTCTTGGAAAGGACAAGAAATGTTTTTAGACTCAATAAATAAAGTCAACATACAATTAGGTCATGATGCGTTTATTGCAGTAATATTAGGAAGCGATCAAGGTAGAGAATTATATAAAAAAAAACTTATAAGACTAGTTGAACAATATAGATTAACTAATCAAGTGAAATTTATAGAACACTGCAAAAATATGCCCGTAGCATACAAAATTTCAAATTTTGTAGTATCAGCTTCTATTGAGCCGGAATCCTTTGGAAGAATATCTGCCGAAGCTCAATCAATGCAGAAACCAATTTTAGCTAGTAATATTGGAGGATCAAAAGAAACTATTATTGATAATAAAACTGGAATTTTATTTGAATCAGGTAATTCAGATGAAATGTCAAAAAAAATTATTGAATTATTAAATTTAGACGAAAGTACACTAAATCAAATGGGTATTGAAGGAAGAAAAAACGTGATAAATAAATTTAATGTTGAAAAAATGTGTTTTTCTACTTATTCAGAGTACA
>CAJWPG010000002.1 GCA_913045275.1 uncultured Pelagibacteraceae bacterium | reverse complement strand
AGAAATTGATAAACAATCTAATATTAATTTTCTTTTAACGGGCACAATGGTTGGACCACCTGGTGTGGGGCAAGTTAAATTTGATTGTGGTGATAATTTTGAAAATTTTAATGAAAATAAACTGCTTTCTAATTTAAGTTCTATAAAAACTTTTGACTTCCAAGGTTCTACTAAACATCCAGCCTTAATTCATAGAAATCTTTGGCAAAAAGTAGGTGGTTGGAGTGAAGAATTCAGTCCTACTGGAGGCGATGATACTGATTTTCTGATGAAATTATGGTCTGAGAATATTAGAATATTTAAAGGATTGGGCTCTTCAACTGTATATCATTTTGGATCTATAACAACGCGAAAAAAATCGAAAAATTTATTTACCTATTTAGGAAGCAAAGGTAACAAAATTTTTATACGAAAATGGGGAATGAGTATTAATTTTTTTGAAAAGAATTTTTTAAAATCTGGTCACGACGCAAATAAAAATATGATTATTAATAAATTTGATGGTCCCTTAGAAAACCCTAATAAAGATTATTTTTTTTTTATCAATTTGTTAAAATTTAAATTATATAAATTATATTTAAATATTATTAATTATAAATAATATGTTTTCTACCTTAGAAAAAATAATTAAAAAAAATTACTTTATACATACAAATTAGTAAATTGGGTTAATGGCAATTTAGTATTTTCTAGAACTTAATTTTATTAAGAGCATTATTTTTGAATATATTTGCTTCTCTAATATATCTTCTTACCATTTGTGTAGTTTTGTGACCTGTCATAGCCATTATACTCCTTTCGTTCGCCCCAAATTCAGCTGCTACTGTTGCAAAACCTGATCTTAAACTATGGCCAGAATAATTTGTATTTTCAATTCCTGCTAAATTTAAATAATTTTTTATTAGTAGAACAACTGATTGATCTGATAATCGATTATTTGTAAGTGATAATCCTTTCGCAAATCGTCTAAATATTGGACCAGATTTAATTTTTGATAATTCCAACCATTTTTTTAAATTGTTAACTGGGCAATAAATTTTATTTTCAAAGTAGGGGAGTCCTTTAACCATTCCTTCACCAAATTGGTCTGTTTTTGACCTTCTTATTGTTATTTTTAGTCCTTCAGGCACGAATTCTAGATCTTCATGGTCAATTGTTATCAATTCCGATCTTCTAAAACCTCCTCCAAAACCCACAAGAATAATTGATTTATCTCTTAGTCTTTTTATTTCATCAATTTTTTGTTCATTTATAACGTTAATAATAGATTTTAAATTATTGATTAATAGGGGTTTTTTACCTATTTGAATGCTACCCTTTAATCTTTTTATACCCATTAAGTTCTCTATAATGACTGGATGTTTTATATCAAGATAATGCCCTTTTAGCTTATGAACCGTACTTATGGAAACCAATCTTCTACGTAAAGTGCTAATTTTAGATTTTTTTGAGAGATGCGTGAGGTATAGCGAGACAATTTTAGGTTCTGTCGGTAAAGTAACAAAACCATGTTTTGAACAAAAAGAAACAAAATCTTTAAAATCAGACTTATACGCTCTTAAAGTATTATTAGACTTTGAATTCTTGAGATTATTTATTGTTTCCTCATGTAACGATTTTAGTCCTGTAACAAGCTCATTCATATAATTACTAGTGATAACCATTAATTATCGTTAGTAATATATTAAGTGATTATTAATGTCAATATAATAAATTGATTAAAAGATTAAAGAATCAAAAGATCATCTTAACATAGCGAATGAAACATATAGTCAGTAGTTAATTGAAAAATAAAATATGCCAAAATATGTTATAATTGTACTTATAGTAGTCATTGGAACATTCATAATAATGAATTATTGGCCAAAACTTAAAGAAACTACTAAAAATAAGATAATTGCATCAATATTTGGTATTATAAGTATAGGATTCATGGTTCTTATTTCACTCTTAATATTTTAGTTTAACTTTACCCCACTATTCACACCTGTGAAAATCTTAATAAATTCAACAATAAAGTGATACATACAACCTATTCACTCTGATATTGTCAAAAATGAATTAAGAGGCAACTCTTAACTGACCATCTAGCGAAAAATCGAGAGATTCAAGACTAGAGGGCAGAAAACTCTGCGGAGTAGCGCTATAATCGTGGAGTGAAAGGCATGGCGGTAGCGCATACAACGACGTGCCAAACTACTGTTCTTTGCACCCTAAAAAGTGCAAGGAAACAGGGTTTTTTTATTTTATGATTCTTAAGGGTACTAAATTTCAAGTAAAAGTCTGGAAATACCTCATGAAAATACCTAAAGGTAAGGTTAAAACTTATAAGGAAGTAGCTATAGGCATAAATAGTCCTAAATCAGCTCGTGCAGTGGCTAACGCATGCGGAAAGAACCCCTATGCACCTAAAGTACCCTGCCATAGGGTCATTAGGTCTGATGGTACCCTAGGTGGCTTTTCGAGTCCTGGTGGGACAAAAACCAAGAAAAAACTCCTAAAAAATGAAGGTTTTACGCTCTAAAAACTAGTAATACCAACGTTTTCTGCTTAATAGACCCCTATTCTCTTGACTTTTTCTATATTCGCCCTTCAGTTGTACTATATAAGCGACTTTTACTAAATAAACCCCTTCTATGGCTGTTTAAACGGTATATTCGTATTGAGCAAACCTCTATAATTTAAGTATAGCAACGCTTTTTAAGTCCAATAAATAGTGCTATATTTATCCAATTTTTCAATATATTCCAATTATGTATTCGATTATAGTTTGTTCCTTTTAGTGTTTACAATGTAGAGATCAAATAATCCTTATTTTTATTATTTTTTCACGTATATCTATTATTTACTGAAAACTTTATAATAAATATTATATTTTCTAGTAATATATTATCTACATTAATCATATTAATTTGTGCAATAATTTCAAAGATTTATAAACTATATATAAGGTAATACATTATTAAATAGTGTATCTTTATTTACTATATCATTTGGAATTATTTTGGATCTCCCTTCTGAAAATATAGATGCCAGAGCTTATAATTATGAATAAACCAAGAAAATGCCAGTAATCAGGGAAGTGATTAAAGAAGAAATATCCTATAATTATGTTGGTAAGTATCTCAAAATAGGCAAATGGAGCCAATTTAGAGGCATCTGCATACTTTAAAGACAGTATTAAGAACAAATGACCTATAGAAGCAAAAAAACCAATAGCAAACATCATATACCATTCAGTAATAGTTGGTTGCACCCATACAGTAGGCATAATCATTGAACCTATAATAATCCCTACTACACCCGTTAACAGAAGTGTTAAAAGTGGACTGTCTGAATTATGTAATTTTCTAGTAACAATTAAATAAAAACCATACAGAACTCCTGTTCCTAATGCAGCTATACTTGCTAAATTTATTTCTAGAAAACCCGGTCTAATAACAATTAACGATCCAATAAATCCTGTAATAACGGCTGCCCATCTTCTGAATCCCACCTTCTCACCTAATAAAATTGGAGACAAAGCAGTTACAATTAAGGGAGATATAAAAGCTAATGTAAGAGCTTTAGCCAAAGATATAATTGATATTGAATAAAAAAATAAAATATTAGCACAGAATAATAATAATCCTCTAATTAATTGAAGTTTAGGTTGTTCAGTCCAGGTAAGATTTTTTCTAAAAAAAACTAACATAATTGGTAAAACAATTACAACTGTAAAAAAATACCTAGACCAAGTAATTTGTAAAACTGGCAATGTCGAACTTAGATATTTTGCAAAACCATCCATTATTGGAAGCATTACCCAAGCAGATAAATTTAAAATAATTGCTTTCACTAAGTTTAACTAAAATATTTTAAAGCAATAAATACTGTAATTGGAACAGTTACTAATGACATAAGGGTGGACACTACAATCATGCTTGAAATGTTATCTACTATTTTTTTGGGTGAATACATTGAGCCAACTAAATAACATAAAATAGCGCTCGGCATTGAAGATTGAATCAGCAGAACGCCAGCAGCAAATCCTGATAAATTAAAAATTTTAATAAGTACAAATCCAATTATTGGACCTACTATAACTCTTCCAATTGATGATATGAAAGCTGATTTGAAAGAAAAAACCTTCATTTGAGTTAAAGCTATACCCAAAGACATTAAAATAAGTACTATCATTGAGTAAGCCAAAAGCATTACTGTATTCAAAACAAATTGTGGCATTGCGATTTCAAAATATAAAAAACCAACAGTAATTAATATTACATAAAAAGAAGTGCTTTTTATTACAACATTAAAGTCAAATTCTTTTTTTGCCAAAAAAACATTTAAAGTAAAATGTAAACAAACTACAAGAGATGATATTGCTGCCGCAACCCCCATTCCTAATTTGCCATACGCAAATAAACAAATAGGAATGCCCATATTACCTGTATTAGGTAGTATAAAAGGAGGTAATTCTCTAATATAGTCCTTTTTCATTAATATAAGAAATATTATTCCTATAATTCCAAAACTTGTGAGTAATATTAATGCATAAATAAAATATTCAGCAAAAATAGCAAATGTAATTCCTGTGGAAGTTAAGGCAAAAATAATTAAAGAAGGAGTTCCAAAATTGGCAGCATAATCAGTAATAAACGAAGTATCTAAACTTGGATTTTTTTTACCTAAAAAATATCCAATTCCTACAATAAAAAATACTGGAAATATTACTTCAAATAACTTTAGATATAAATCCATATCTAAAAAAGTCTTATCAAGACAGGATTTTTTAATATATTCTTGTTAACATTAAATGATTTTATACATTTTTTACTGTTTAATTCATTTGCTTCATGAGTAATAATTACTATAGATGCAGTTTTTTTTTTATGATCAGGTATTTGAATTAACCTTTGTACAGAAATTTTATACTTTGCTAATTGTTTTGTAATTATTGATAGAACTCCAGGTTTATCTTTAACTTCAAGTCTAATATAAAGCGAGTTTGAAGATTTATTTAAATCATAGATTCTAATTTTGTTTCTTTTTTTATCAGAAATCCCAAAAGGATATTTAATATTACCTCTCAAGATAGATAGAAGATCTGACATTAATGCAGAAGATGTTGGTCCAGGACCTGCTCCCTCACCTTGTAATACACTTTCGCCAACTGGATAACCTTCCAATATAACTGCATTCATAACTCCATTAACATTGCCAATATAAGTATTCTTTTTAACTAAACATGGGTGGACTCTTTCGAATAAACGATTATTTATCAATTCAGTTATCCCTAAAAGTTTAATCTTGAAATTTAACTGATCTGCAATTTCAAAGTCTTTACTTTCAATATTTTCTATACCTTCCATTAAATTGTTCGTGGATGAGATTTTGTTATTAAATGCAAGTGATGAAAGTATTTTAACTTTAGCTAAAGCATCATAACCATTTAAATCTAGTTTTGGATTAACTGGTTCAGCATATCCTAATAATTGAGCTTTTTTTAGTACATTTGAAAAACTATCTTTTGTGGTTTCCATTTCTGAAAGTATATAATTAGAAGTACCATTTAAAATTCCATAAACTTTGGAAATTTTATTTGTAGCTAGACCTTCTTTAATAGTTCTTAATATAGGAATGCCGCCTCCAACAGATGCTTCAAATTCTAAATTAACATTATTTTTTTCTGCTATTTTTGAAAGATAATCACCATGTTTAGAAATTAATGCTTTATTGGGAGTAATAACGTGAACTTTATTTTTTAAAGCTGTTTCCACAATTTTTTTTGACATTCCATCAGAAGAACCAATTGCTTCAAATAATATATCTATTTTTTTTTTTTTAATTATTTCTAAAGGATTTGAATAAAAAATTTTTTTATTAATTTTAAAAGATCTTTTTTTATTTTTATTCTTAGCAGAAATAGCAACAATATTAATTTTTTTTCCAGTTTTATTCTGAATATCTTTTTTTTTTGTATTCAATTCATTTAATAAATATGAACCAATTTGACCCAATCCTACAACTGCTATGTTAAAAGTTTTACTCATAATTATTTAGTTATAACTGGAAATTTACTCTTTTTGCTATACAAAATAACATTTTCTTTAAACTCAAAAAAAGTTAACTTTTTATTGAAATCAATTTCTGATAATTTTTTATCATTATTCATAATATTTTTATTTTCCCATAATCCGCTTTTTGTATCTATAGAACAATGAGAAAATATAAAAAGCATGATTATCACATAATTAATTTTATGCATTTAAACCTTCGTTTTCTTTAAAATTATATAATATGTTCATATTTTGAATTGCTTGTCCGCTACCACCTTTAATCAAATTATCTATAACTGACAAAATAATTAATTTACGTCTATGCTTACTTTTGCAAACTGAAATTATGCAATTATTTGTATTAATTACATCGTTAGTACTTAACAAGGTATCTGGTTTAGCAATACTAACAAATATTTCTTTTTTATAATATTTATTTAAAACAGAATTTATTTTATTTTTTGTAACTCCTTTTATTAAATCAATATATATTGTGCTAAGAATGCCTCTGAACATTGGAGTTAAATGAGGTGTAAAATGAAAATTATTTTTTTTACCTGAACACAAATCTAGTTCTTGTTGAATTTCCGAATTATGTCTGTGGTTGGCTATTCCGTAGGCACTCAAGGATTCATAAAGATTTTTTCTTATATATTTTTTATGAACGCCCCTACCCGCCCCAGAATATCCTGATTTGGAGTCTATTATAATATTATTATTGGATATTAATCTTTTTTTTAGTAAAGGAATTAAAGGCAATAAAATTGATGTTGGATAACACCCTGGACATGAAATAATTTTCTTATTTTTAATTTTATTTCTTTTAATTTCAGGCAAAGCATAAATACTATTTTTAATCATATTGCTTGCGCTGTGTTTAATTTTATACCATTTTAAAAAATCACTAGTTTTTTTAAGTCTAAAATCAGCAGATAAATCAATTAAAGTATTTTTTTTAAGTAAGAGTTTAGAAATTTTTTGAGTTTCTCCATTTGGTAAGGCTGTAAATATAACATCAACATTTAGTAATAAATTTTTATTAAATTTAATTATTTTAGGTAATTTATATTTGCTTAAACTCTTATCAAAGTAAGAAATTTTTTTACCAATAGATGAACTTCCACAAAGATATTTTATATTTACCTTTTTATGGTTAACTAAAATTTTAGTTAATTGAACACCAATATAACCAGTTGAACCGGCAATAAGAACATTAATCTTAGACATAATATAATATAACAGTTGTTGATTAAAAAGAAATTATCTTTTAGAAAATTGAAAGCTCTTTCTAGCTTTTGCTCTACCAGGCTTTTTTCTTTCAACAGATCTAGAATCTCTGGTTGTCAATTTTTCTTTTCTTAAGGTCGTTTTTAGATTTTCATCAAATTTTATTAATGCTCTTGAAATACCATGAACTAAAGCTCCAGCTTGGCCCGTGTGACCACCGCCTACTACTTTAGATTTTACATCGTAATCTGTTGATTGATTTATAATTTCAAATGGTCTTAAAATTTGTGTTTTATGAGCGGATCTTGTGAAATAATCTTCAAAATTTTTTCCATTTACATATATTTTTCCACTACCCTTTTTTAACCAAACTTTTGCTATTGAAGTTTTTCTTCTTCCTGTAGCATACTTACTATCTTTAAAATCTAGTTTGATTTTAGTAGAAGTTTGGTTCGTATTTTCCATATTAGTATTTTATAATATTTTTTTTATTTAATTTTTTTAGATCAATTGATTCTGGATTTTGTGCTTCATGAGGATGATTAGATCCAGCATAAATTTTTAATTTTGTTAATTGTTTTTTTGCAAGAGCGCCATCTGGAAGCATTCTTTTAACTGCAAGTTTTAATGCCTCTCCTGGTTTATTTTCATGCAATCTTTCGGGTGTAGTTTCTTTAATTCCACCAGGATAGCCTGTGTGTCTGTAGTATTTTTTATTTTCAAATTTGTTACCTGTAAATTTAATTTGATCAACATTCTTTACAACAACAAAATCTCCGTGATCCATATGTGGAGTATAAGTAGTTTTGTTTTTTCCTCTTATAATTTTTGAAACTATTGTAGCTAGTCTTCCTACAACAGCATCCTTAGCATCAATTTCAAACCATTTTGAGTTTATGTCGTCTTTTTTAATAAATTTAGTCATGAATGCGGGATTAATACTTATAAATATATATATTGTCAATTTATTATATTTTTTCTTAATTTCTCACTATTGTAATAGAATCAATAAATGTTAGAAAAACGTTATTAGAAAGAAATTCAATAATAAAACACCTATGGAGAGACTTAATGAGTGATAAAAAAATACCAAAGCCAAAAACTTACAAATTTGACACTTTGAGTTTACACGCAGGTTATCAACCTCACAAAAATGCAGGTTCTAGACAAGTACCTATATATCAAACAACTTCATATTTGTTTGATGATGTTGATCATGCTGCTGCCCTTTTTAATCTAGAAAGAGGTGGACACATTTATAGTAGAATATCAAATCCTACAGTTGGTGTTTTGGAAGAAAGAGTTGCCTCTCTTGAAGGTGGAACTGCTGCTTTAGCAACATCCTCGGGCATGAGTGCAATATTTTTAACTGTAATGACTTTATGCGAAGCTGGTGACCACCTGGTAGTTTCATCTCAATTATATGGCGGCACAGTTAATTTATTTAGGCTAACTTTACCAAAATTCGGTATCAAATGTACTTTTGTTAAACCTAGAGATACAGGAGGTTTTAAAAAAGCAATTCAAAAAAATACTAAAGGTATTTTTGGTGAACTAGTTGGAAATCCTGGAAACGAACTCATGAACATGCCCGAGATAGCAAAAATTGCTCATGATGCAGGTATTCCATTAATGGTTGATGCAACTTACCAAACTCCATATCTTTGTAAACCATTTGAACATGGTGTCGATATAGTAATTCATTCTTTAACTAAATGGATGGCTGGCCACGGTTCATCAATGGCAGGTATTTTGGTTGAATGTGGTAAATTTGACTGGATGCAAAATGATAAATTTACTACAATGACAAAACCATACGAAGGGTATCACGGATTATCTTTTGCTGAAGAATTTGGACCTACAGCTTTTACAATGAAAGCAAGAGCTGAGGGTATGAGAGATTTTGGCCCTTGTTTAAGTCCTCAAAATGCCTGGAATGTATTGCAAGGTATTGAAACTTTATCAGTAAGAATGATAAAACATTGTTCAAATGCTGAAGAAATGGTTAAATACTTGTTAGAACACAAAAGTGTAGCTTGGGTATCGCATCCAAGTGTACCTGACCATCCTGATCACGAATTAGCAAAAAAACTTTTACCTAACGGTCGAGGATCAATGATAGCTTTTGGAATTAGAGGTGGAAAAGATGCAGCAGTGGCATTTATTAATAATGTTAAACTAGCTTCTCATCTTGCTAACGTAGGTGATACTAGAACTTTAGTTATTCATCCTGCTTCTGGTACTCATTCACAAATGGATGAAGCAACTTTAAAGTTTGCAGGTCTATCTCACGACATGATCAGATTATCTGTAGGAATAGAAGATATTGAGGATATCAAAAATGATTTTGAAATAGGTTTTAGAGCCACAAAAAAACCTACGTTGGTTTCAAATCAATGAAATTTAAAGTAAACAATCAAGAAATATTTGCTTCTACCGGCGGAAGACAGTTTGATAAAAATAAACCATTAATTATTTTTATTCACGGAAGCGGTTTAACTCATATGACATGGGTACTTCAAACTAGATATTTCGCTTTTCATGGCTACAGTGTTTTGGCTATAGACATGCCTGGTCATGGTCTATCCGGAGGTGAAAGTTTAAAATCTATCGAAGATATGGCTGAGTGGGTAAGTAGTGTAATTGATGTAGTTGGATATAAAGAAGCGTCTTTAGTAGGACATTCTCAAGGTTGTTTAGTTACAATTGAATGCGTCTCAAGATATCCTAATAAAATTAAAACAATGAGTTTAATGGGTGGTGCTGGAGCAATACCTATGAACCCCGAGTTATTATCCCTTGCAGAAAATAATGATCCAAAAGCAGTAAATTTAATGATGGATTGGGCTCACGGTCCCGCGGGTCATTTTGGAGGTCACCCAGTTCCTGGCTTGTATCATATTAATACAGGATCAATGTTAGCTCAAAGCAGAAATATTAAGGATACACTAGGAGTAGATTTTAGAGCTTGTGATAATTATAAAAATGGTTTTGAAGCAGCTAAAAAAATAAAAATTCCCACTTTGTCTATTCTTGCTACAGATGATAAAATGTGTCCTGTTAAAGAAGGAAAAAAATTAGCAGATTTAATAGAAGGAAGTAAAGTTGATATTATAGATAATTGTGGCCATATGATGCTTCTAGAAGAAGCAGATAGAGTTTTAAAAGTTTTAAAAAAATTCATAACAAAAAATTACCCACCTGCAACTAAATAAATTATCGTGTGTATTTGAACAATCTGTTGATATTATTGCTGATTTAAATCAAGCATAAATGTTTCAGAATAATTGATTAGAATGATGTTTGCTAGATTTTGAGTTTAAGTATAACAGGTAGACAGACGTGCTGACTAAAAAAATTGAAGTTATTTGATGCATAGAAGATAACATCAATTGTGCATTATGTGTTAACGTAAAAATACCTAATAAAACTTGAATTAACAATACCAATCCAAGAATATTTATTGCGAAATAAAATTTACTTAAATTATTTATATAAATTTTTATTAATAAAAATAAATAAAATAAACAAATTATATAGGCTAAATTTCTATGCATAAATTGCACTAGCGAAGGTTCACTAAAGGCAGAAAAATTAAATAAATCAATAAAATTATTATCATTTGGAAAATAGGACGCTCCCATTAAAGGCCAAGAATTATAAATTTTACCAGCATCCATTCCAGAAACAAAAGCACCTATTGTAATTTGCATAAATATTAGAATTAAAAAAATAACTGGAATTGAAAATTTTAGTTTCTCATCAGAAAAAACAATTATTTTTGTATTAAAATAATTCCACAATATTAAAGAAAGTATAATAAATGCAATTACTAAATGTACAGATAATCTAAAATGACTTACGTCTATTCTATCAACTAATCCACTAGAGACCATATACCAACCCATAAAACCTTGGAAGCATATTAAAAAGAAAATTAAATATAAAATAATTAAATTTTTAAAACGAATTTTAAAAGAAAAGAAAATCAGAGGTATTAAATAATAAATTCCTATTAATCTACCTAAAAATCTATGTACCCACTCCCACCAAAATATAATTTTGAATTCATTTAAAGTCATTTCAAAATTTTGAATCTTAAATTCTGGAATTTCTTTATATAAATGAAAATATTTATCCCAATCAGTATTATTTAATGGAGGCAAAAAACCAGAAAAAAGTTGCCATTGCGTAATTGATAAACCAGAATCAGTTAATCTTGTTAAGCCACCAATTATTATCATTATTGCCATAAGCCAAAACAATGAGACCAGCCAAAAAGAAACATATTTTTTAATTTGATTATTTTCTATGTACATATTTCGATAAATATAATAATTATTATTTAATCCATATATATAAATGTCGCCATTAAAAAAAAAAAAACTAAATTTAATAAGAAAAAAACTTGATAAATTAGATTATTCTCTAATTAAGATTATCAAAAAAAGAACTTTTTTAGTGAAAAAAGTTTTAAAAATAAAAGAATATAAAAAGGAAATAGTTGATAAAAAAAGAATTAAAAAAATACTTAGAGATATTAAAATCAAATCAATACAAAATAAAATTGATCCCAAAATTACAAAACGAATATGGATTAATATGATTTATGCCTATATTGATTTTGAAAAAAGAAATTTTAAGAAAAAATAATTATTTACTATGAGGAGGAAGTTTTTTCTCAACAAAAATTTCATGTTTTCTTGTTGATGGATTATATTTTTTTGCTTTTAATTTAACTTTAGCTTTTTCACCACCGGCAGGTTTTTTTACATAATAGAAAAACGGGCTATCTGGCTTTGCTTCAGGTACCAATCTTACTTTAACGTGTGTTTTTTTTGCCATATTATTTTTTTAACTCTTTAACGATTTTTGAAATTCTACTTACTTTTGATTTCAAAATATTTTTTGTGTTTATAGTTGTATTGATTATTTCGTCAAGATCTGATTCATCATTTAATAAGTGTTTTTTTACACCCTTGATAGTCAAGCCTTTATCTTTAAGTAAAAACTTGATTTTTTTTAAAATTTTTATTGTATTTTTATCGTAATATCTCCTATTTCCAGCAAATATTTTAGGTTTAATTTGTTTAAATTCTTTTTCCCAGAATCTAAGTGTATGTGTTGAAACTTTTCCAGTATTTGGATTTATTAAGTTTAATAACTCGGCAACTTCACTGATGGTTTTATACGCTTCATTTCTTTTACTGATCATTATTATTGATATATTTTTTTAGATCTTTAGAAGGTTTAAACAAAATAACATTTCTCGCAGAGATAATTTTTTCTTCTTTCGTTTTTGGATTTCTACCAATCCTTTGATTTTTTTTTCGTAATATAAAAGTTCCAAATTTTGCAATTTTAACTTTTCCTTCGGAAATTATATTTGTTAATAATGTTTGAAAAACATCTTCTAGAAGATTTTCTGATATTTTTTTTGAAAATCCAATTTGCATATAGATAGAATTGATAATCTCTTTTTTAGTTAAGTTGATACGCATTAATTAATTATATTTTCTTTTATTTTATCAATCAATCGGCCTTTAATTATTTTTTCACAAACTGATATAGCATTTGCAAATCCAATATAATCAGTCCCACCATGACTTTTAACAACAGGTGAATTTAATCCTAATAAAATTGCTCCATTATATAATCTTGGATCTAATTTTTTTTTAAAATTATTTATGTTTTTTATATTTAATAATGATGAAATTTTACCTAATGCATTGCCTGTAAGAGCTTTTTTTAGCTCTGATGTAATAAAATTTGCTGTACCTTCTGCGGTTTTCAATGCGATATTTCCTGTGAAACCATCAGCAATAATAACATTAACATCTCCGCACATTATATTATTTCCCTCAACATATCCTTTGAATTCAAATAGTGTACTATTAAATTTTGATAATTCTTGATAAGTATTTTTTATTACATTATTTCCTTTAATTTCTTCTGATCCAATATTTAATAAGGCAACTTTTGAGGTTTCATTTGGATATAAAGATTTATGGAGAGCGGCACCCATAATAGAAAAATCTATTAAATTTTTTTCGTTACATTCAATATTTGCACCCAAATCTAACACTATGTTCATTCCTGTTTTATTTGGCCACAAACCTGATAAGGCAGGTTTGTCAATTTTCTCAATCATTTTTATGTTTAATTTAGCAATAACAAATAATGCCGCAGTATTACCAGCCGAAAGTACTATATCAGAAGTTTTATTTTTTACGCTTTCTATTGATAGCCACATGCTTGTATTTTTTCCTCTTTTTGCGGCAGCAAGCGCACTATCTTCGTTTTTAACATTGTTTTCAGTGTGAATAATTTCATAACTTTGATTGTCTATTTTTTTATTTTTTAATGATTTTTCTATTAAATCTTTATTTCCAAATAATTTAAAAAGAATATCTATATTTTTTTGGTGATATAATTCTATACCATCAATGATTTTATTTGGAGCATTGTCCCCTCCCATTGCATCAACGGCAATGACGATTGGTTTATTCATAAATTATTAATTTTTTGGATCTAAAACTTGTCTACCTTTATAAGTACCTGTTTTAAAATCTAAGTGATGTGAAAGCCTGTATTCACCTGATTTTTTATCTTCTATAATATTTTTAGGTGAGACTTTAATATGTGATCGTCTCTTCCCAGATCTTGATTTAGTTGTTTTGCGTTTTGGTACGGCCATAATTAAAAATTAAGGTTTATTATATCTTTTGTAAAGTTATTTAAAGTGTTTTTTGTAAGAAACAATCTATATTTATTAAAATAATCAGCATAAAAATCCAAGTTTTTATCAGAATTTAAGTATTTTTTGAGTACATTTAATAAATTTTCATTATTAACCAAATCCAATTTCTCAATTTTTTCAACTATTGAATAAAATAAATTGATAAAATCTTTCATTTTCTTATTAACAGATACATCGCCGTATCCTACTTCTCTTATAGAAAGCTCAATTTGCTTAATAATAAAATCAAATAATTCTTGAAGGTATTTTAGAGGTATTGATGACTTAAAATGTTTCAAAAATAAAGCTAAATGAAAAAAAAAAAATATTAATCTTTCCGAAAAAGTATCATCTTTACCTAAGTTTAAATATAATTTTTTATTTCTAGTTAATTTTATTAAATTATTGTAAATATTTAAATAATTATATTTCATATGAGAATATTTTTTGTTTTTCTATTTTTATTTACACTTAATTGCTCATCAAATAAAGTATCAAATAATCATGGATTTAAATCTTTACAGGAAAAATTTAAAAAAATTACAATTAATAAGACAAATAAAAATGATATGTTAAAAATCATTGGCCCCCCTTCTTCAGTAAGTAATTTCAATAAGAATAAATGGCTTTACATTGAAAGAATGAAAACAAATCAATCAATATTTAAACTTGGAATCAAAAAAATTAATAAAAATAATATATTGATAGTTGAATTTAATAACAAAGGAATTTTAAAGAATAAAAAAATTTTAAAATTAAATGATATGAATGATATTGAATATGTTAAGGCTATTACTGAAAAAGATTTTAAACAAAATAATATTTTGTTTAATATACTTTCAAGTTTACGTGAAAAAGCAAATGCTCCCACTAAAAATAGAGCAAAAAATAGATAACAAATTAATTTTATCCAGCTATTACAGCTAACAATAATAGTGCAACAATATTTGTAATTTTAATCATTGGGTTTATAGCTGGTCCCGCGGTATCTTTATAAGGGTCACCAACAGTATCGCCGGTAACTGCCGCTTTGTGCGCATCAGAACCTTTCCCGCCAAATTTTCCATCTTCAATATATTTTTTTGCATTATCCCAAGCACCACCACCAGCTGTCATTGATACTGCTACAAATAAACCTGTTACAATAACACCTAATAGCATAGCACCTAATGATGAAAGTGCTGCAACTTGACCACCTATAGGTAATATAATTATATATAAAACAATTGGTGAAAGAACAGGTAATAAAGAAGGAACTATCATTTCTTTAATTGCAGCTTTGGTTAATAAATCAACAAGTTTACCATAATCAGGTTTCGCTTTTCGTTTCATAATTCCAGGTATTTTTTTGAATTGTCTTCTAACTTCAACAACTACTGCTCCTCCAGCTCTACCAACAGCTTGCATGCCCATAGAACCAAACAGATAAGGCAACATACCTCCAATTAATAGACCTACTACCACAAAAGGATTTGATAAATCAAAAGTTACAACAATACCCTCCAATTTAGATCCAACTTCCGTAGAAAAATATTTTATATCTTCTGTATATGCTGCAAATAAAACTAATGCTCCCAATCCTGCTGATCCAATAGCATAACCTTTTGTAACTGCTTTGGTTGTGTTTCCCACAGCATCTAATGCGTCTGTAGTTTTTCTAACATTTTTTGGTAAATTTGACATTTCGGCTATTCCGCCAGCATTATCAGTAACCGGTCCATAAGCATCTAATGCAATTACCATGCCAGCAAGCGCAAGCATAGTTGTTACTGCAATAGCAATTCCAAATAAACCTGCAATATAATTAGTTATTAATATACCGGCTACAATAATTAAAGCGGGTATGGCAGTAGCTTCCATTGAAACAGCAAGACCTTGGATAACATTTGTTCCATGTCCAGTAGTAGAAGATGCGGCAATACTTTTAACTGGTCTGTAACTTGTTCCTGTATAATATTCAGTCACCCATATAAGTAAACCTGTAATAACCAATCCAATAACACCACAAAAATACAAACTCTTACCATTAAAATTATTTTCTCCAACAATGTAATTAGTTTCAAAACCAATAACATAATCGGTAACTGGATATAAAATTACTAATGATAAAACAGCTGTAGCAATAAAACCTTTATATAAAGCATTCATCACATTTTTTGAATTTCCTAATTTAACAAAAAATGTTCCAATAATTGAAGTAAGTATACAAGCGCCACCAATAGTTAAAGGATAAACCATCATATTTATATCACCATGAAAAAAAATTGAAGAAAGAACCATTGTAGCAACAATAGTTACAGCATAAGTTTCAAATAGATCTGCAGCCATACCTGCACAGTCACCAACGTTATCTCCAACATTATCAGCTATTACCGCTGGATTTCTTGGGTCATCTTCTGGTATACCGGCTTCAACTTTTCCTACCAAATCAGCTCCTACATCAGCTCCTTTAGTAAAAATTCCACCGCCTAATCTGGCAAATATAGAAATCAAAGATGCTCCAAAACCTAAAGCAACTAAAGCATTAACTATTTCTCGCTCGTCAATCTCCATCTTAAGTAAAATAAAATAATAAACTGCTATAGCTAATAATGCTAATCCAGCAACCAACATACCTGTAATTGCTCCAGATTTAAAAGCAATAGATAAACCGTTAGCAAGTCCTTTTCTAGAAGCTTCTGCTGTTCTTACATTAGCTTGAACAGAAACAAGCATACCAACATATCCAGCGATACCGGATAAAGTAGCTCCTATTAAATAACCTAATCCAACCAAGAAACTAAATGCAAAAATAATAATAACTAAAACTACAATTCCAACTATTGCTATTGTTTTATATTGTCTATTTAAATAAGCTTTAGCTCCAATTTGAATAGCAGATGCAATTTCTTGCATTTTATTGTTTCCTGGACTTGATTTAATAATATTAGAACCAGTAACATATCCATAAATGATTGATAATAACCCAGCAAATATTGTGTAATATAAAATAGTTTCAATTGAAGCGTTCATAGAATCCTTAAAATAATGTTTTATTTAATTTTAAAGTGCGGACATTACAAAAAAAAACGTAAAAGGCAATATTTAACTTTTTAAAATTTATGTGAATAACCTTGGTAAATTAGAGATTTTAAATGACTTTTATGACTAATAATTTTTCTTTGTTTATATATATTCGTAGTAGTTCCGATTTTAGTAATTTTAAGATTGATTCTTTTTGCCAATCTCTTGATATAAGATCTATTTTTTTTAGATGAAGTAAATAATACCTGATAATCGTCTCCTTTCGAAATGAAGTTTAATGATTCTTTATGATTCTTTTTTAAATAGTTATTTAAATTTTTAGATAATGGAATTTTATCTAGATATATAAGATATCCAATTTTTTGATTATTTATCAGTTTATTTAAATCAGCAAACAAACCATCTGAAATATCAATGGATGAATTAGCAATTTTGATTAAATATTTATGCAATATAATAGGCAAATCTGGAAGAAAATATTTTCTTATAAAATAATTATTAAATTTATTGTTAATATTTATTTTTTTTTTTAGAATACTTAAACCAATAAAACTATCACCTAAATTTCCAGTCACATATATATCATCATACTTTTTAACATTATTTCTTCTGACAATTTTTTTAGATATGCCTAATGAGACAACTGTAAATGAAGATATTTTAGAGACAGAAGTATCACCTCCAGATAACAAAATATTATATTTTTTTTGTTCTTCGTTAATTGATTTTGAAATTAATTTAAGATTTTTTTTGTTGAAATGTTTCTTATTACCAGTAGCGGAAAGTAAAAAATACTTGGGTTTTACACCTTTGCAGATCAAGTCTGAAATTGATGATCTAATAACTTTTTTTATTACTAATTCAGGATTTTTAAAATTTACATAATGTACTCCCTCATTATAAGTATCAATTGATAAAACTATTTTGTATTTTTTATCAAAGAAAACATCATCGTTTAAATTTAAAGCTCCAGGATTTTTTGTAGTAAGTTTTCGGAAATAATTTTTAATTAATTCAAACTCATCCATTAGAAATTCTGATTTTTTTTGAAATTTTGTCTAATAATGCATTCAAATATTTAGTCTGAGATTCATCAATAAAAAAATTAGAAGCATTTAGATACTCTTTAATAATTATATTAATTGAAGTTTTTGGCTTATATAAAAATTCAAAAATTGCACTTTTAATAATAACTTGAAAAACTTTATCTAAATTTTTCATATTTAAATCTGCATGAAGGTGTTTTATTATTTCTTCATTTATAACCTCATTACGCTCTACAGTACCATTTACGACATCTTTGATAAATTTTTTAAATCTGTGTTTGGGAAATATTAAATCTTCCTCTTTATTAAAATATTTACCATAAAGTTTTTGAATAATTATTACTCTTGGATTATTTTTTGAACTATATTGTAGTGTCATTTTATTGAGATAAAACAGATATTACGGCTCTAGAAGCTTCTCTACCCTTCTTCTTTCTATTAATGGCCTGTTTCATATTCAAGCATGTTATTATACCATTTCCTATAGGCTTCTTATTATCTACAGAAAGTTTCATTATAGAGTCAGTAGTTGCTTTAGAAATAAAATCGAAATGAGGAGTTTTGCCTTTAATGACACAGCCAAGAGCTATAAATCCATTAAATTTTTTAATGTTTTTAGAAATAGTTACTGGTATTTCAAAAACACCAGGAACACGTATAGTTTTAATATTAAAAGAATGCTTAATTTCTTTTTTTGCACTTTTCATGAGGCCAGAGGAAATATCTTTATAATAATCAGCAATAATTATTAAAATTTTTTTTTTCATTTACTTTATTATTTCTTGTTTTGTTATTTTAATTCCATATCCATCTAAACCTACTACTTTTTTTTTAGAACTTGTAACCAATATCATATTTTTTATTTTTAACGATTTAATTATTTGAGCACCAATACCATAATTTTTAATCAACTTATCATGTCCTTTTTTATAAAATTCATTACTTTTATATTGCTTTAGAGTTTGTGTTACAGATTGTAAATTAGGATCTCTTATAAAAATTAGAACACAATTATTAAATTTTTTAAAATATCTTAATGTTTTATTAAAAGAATTGGGTAGTTTTTGATTTATTAGATAGTTTTCTACTACATTAGATGAAATAACTCGTAAGCGAGGAATAATTCCTTTTTTAATTTTGCCTTTAATTAGAGCGAAATGTTCTGAGCCATCTAATAGATTTTCAAAAATCATAATCTTATATATCTGCTCTTGAACTTTAATTTGAGAAGTTTTTTTTAATTTAATTAATTTTTCTATTTTTAATCTATAAGAAATTAAATCTTCAATTTTTGCTATTTTTAACCTATGTTTTTTTGAAAATTTAAATAAATCATCTCCCTTTGCCATAGTTCCATCTTCATTCATAATTTCGCAAATAACAGCTGCAGGAATTTTTTTTGATAATTTAGCAATATCAATAGATGCTTCAGTGTGACCGGCTCTAACCAATACTCCTCCATCTTTTGAAATTATTGGAAAAACATGACCTGGGGAAACTATGTCTTTTTTATTTGCGTTTCTTTTTGTAGCAATTTTAATTGTTCTAGCTCTATCTTTAGCAGATATTCCGGTAGAAATTCCTTTTTTAGCTTCAATTGAAATTGTAAATGCAGTTTGGTTTCTTGATTGATTAACTGGTGCCATGTAGTTTAATCCAAGCTTTTTTGATTGACTTGAATTTAATGTTAAGCAAATTAATCCTCTACCATGTTTTGCCATGAAGTTAATTTTTTGTGAATTTACATCGGATGCAGAAAAAACTAAGTCACCTTCATTTTCGCGATTTTCATCATCAACCAATATATACATTCCTCCTTTTTTTGAAATTGAGATGATACTTTCTATTGAGCTGTATTTATTTTTTTTCATTGAAAAATTTTCTTACATATTTAGATAAAATATCGATTTCAATATTTACTAAATCATTTTTTTTAAGTTTTGAAAGATTGGTCATTTTTAATGTATATGGTATTGTCCATATTTCAAAGTTAACATTTTTTATTTTTGAAATAGTTAATGAAACACCATTAATTAAAATTGATGCTTTTTGTACCAAATATTTTTTAAATTTTTTTGGAATTATAAATTCAAAAACATATGATTTATCGATTTTTTTTACATTATTTACTTTGCAAATAGTATCCACGTGCCCCTGGCAGACATGTCCTGAAATATTCTGACCAAATTTAAGTGGTAATTCTAGATTAATTTCATCATTAATTTTAACATATTTGAATTTAGTTTTTTTTAGTGTTTCGTTAGATAAATAAAATTCAAATATATTTTTGCTACAAGAAATTAGTGTTAAACATACGCCATCACAAGAAATGGAAACACCTAAATCTTTTTTTGAAAGCTTAATATTTGATTTTAAGAAAAGATTAATTCCTTTTGTGCGTTTTTGTATTTTGCTAACTTTTCCCTTATGAAATATAATACCATTAAACATTTTTTTAGTAATAATGTATTAATGAGTCTTTATCTAGATATGTATTAATTTTTTTATTATATTTAAAAAATTTATCTAAGTTTTTGTTAATATTTTCTACGTTGATAGCATTTTTATTATTTATATTTTTACTGCTTTTAAATAAGTAAAATTCATTAAACAATTTTTCGTTTAAAATATTGTTTGTTAAAGTTTTACCACTCTCTATAAGCAAATTGTGAACACCCATATCGTATATTTTGCTAAAAATTTTTTTAAAATTTATATAACCGTATTTGTTAATATCTAAATATACTAAATTTATTTTATAATATTTTAAATTATTTAATTTTTTTTTATTTTTAGAATTATGAAAAATTACAGTATTGTATTTAGTTGAATTTTTAACTATATAACTGTCCATATTAATTTTTAAATTTTTATCTATAATTAATTTAACAGGTGAAAAATTTTCTAAACCTTTAATTCTGCAATTTAATTTAGGATTATCTCTATTTATTGTTTTATATGATGTTAAAATTCCTTGATATTTATATCTTAATAGATGTCCAACTTTTCTAGAATGTTCATTGGTAATAAATTTGTTATTTTTTAAAATAAATAAGTTTGATGAACAAGCAAGTTTGCCTACAACATAAGGCAATTTATTTTTTTTAATATAGTCATAGTTTTTATATAATTTTTTAACTTTATTTCTTAATAATCCAGATTTAGTAGTAATGTTTTTTGATTTTAGAATTTTTTTTGATTTGCCAAAACATTTTAAATCAGGATCTTCTATTGAATAATAAACATTTTTAACTTTTGTTTTAATAATTGTTTTTGTACATGGAGGAGTTTTTCCATAGTGAGAACAGGGTTCTAGAGTTAAATAAATAGAAGAGCCTGAATTTTTATTTTTATTTTTATTTAAAGCTATTGTCTCGGCATGAGGTCTTCCATTTAAATTAGTTACACCATATGATATTATTTTTTTATTCTTTACAATAACACACCCTACTGAAGGGTTTGTTCCCGTTAATCCATTTTGATTTTTTGCTAAATTAATAGCAAATCTCATATATTTTTTATCAAATGAATTAAATTTATCTTTTTTTAAAGACATCAATCTTATCTACAAATTGAACAAAGTCTTTCTCTTCTCTAAAATTTCTATATACAGATGCAAATCGTACATAAGCAACTGGATCCATTGCTTTTAAACCTTCCATTACCATTGTCCCAATTGTATTTGATGAAATTTCACTTTGACCTAATTCTTCTAAAGATCTAGAGATTTTAGAAATAAATTTTTCAACAGTTTCTGTGTCAATAGGTCTTTTCTTTAACGCAACATATATAGATTTTGATAATTTATCGCGGTCAAAAGAAGATTTTCTTCCATTTTTTTTAACAACTACAAGTTCTCTAAATTGAACTCTTTCAAATGTAGTAAATCTTTGACCACAAATACAAAGTCTTCTTCTTCTTATAGTTGTTCCGTCTTCAGTTGGACGAGAGTCTACAACAGAAGTTTCTCCTTTTTTACAATGTGGGCAAATCATAAATGTTCCTTATCTTAAATGTTTATATATAGGAAAATTAGAACATAAATCTACTACTTCTTTTTTGACTTCATTCTCTATTTTACTATTGTCATTAGGGTTTTCAGATAACCCTTTAATTGTTTTTGTTATTAATTCTCCAACCAATTTAAACTCATTTAGACCAAAACCTCTTGTGGTTGCAGCTTGAGAACCTAGCCTTATTCCTGATGTTATCATTGGACTTTCATCATCAAATGGAATTCCATTTTTATTACATGTAATATTTGCTTTTGACAAACTTTCAGCCGCTAAATTACCTTTTACTTTAAATGGCCTTAAATCTACTAACATTAAATGAGTATCAGTACCTCCTGAATAAATTTTAAAACCATTATTTATTAATGTTTCAGAAAGTATTTTGGCATTAGCTAATACTGATTTTATATATTCTTTAAAGTCAGGTTTTAAAGCTTCATGAAAGCCAACGGCTTTGGCAGCAATAATATGCATTAATGGGCCACCTTGATAACCTGGAAAAACAGCAGTGTTAATTTTTTTAGAAAAATCTTCATGATTAGTTAATATAATTCCTCCTCTAGCACTTCTAAAAACTTTATGTGTAGTTGAAGTAACTACATGAGCATGATCGCATGGATTTGGATATCCTTTTCCAGCAACCAAACCAGAAAAATGAGCCATATCTACCATAAGATATGCCCCAACTTTATCAGCTATTTCTCTGAATTTTTTAAAATCTATTACTCTAGAGTATGCGCTACCTCCGGCTATTATAAGTTTAGGCTTATGTTCAAGAGCAAGTTTTTCAACATTTTCATAATCAATAAGTTCTGATTCTTTATCAACATCATAACCAATTGCATTAAACCATTTTCCAGACATTGCAATTTTTAAACCATGAGTTAAGTGACCGCCAGAATTTAAACTCATTCCCATAAATGTATCTCCGGGTTTTAGTAAAGCTAAAAATACAGCTCCATTAGCTTGAGCTCCAGAATGAGGTTGGGCATTTGCAAACTTACAATTAAATAATTTTTTTAAACGTTCTATTGCTAACGATTCAGCAACATCGACATGCTCACATCCATTATAATATCTTTTTCCAGGATATCCCTCAGCGTATTTATTTGTTAAAACTGATCCTTGGGCTTCCAAGACAGCTTGAGATACTATATTTTCAGAGGCTATTAATTCGATATGGTTTTGTTGTCTTATCAATTCTTCATTAATTGCTTTAAATATTTCCGGATCAATATCTAATAAACTTTTTTCAAAAAATTTTTTATATTCTGAATTTTTATAATCTTTTTCATTTGACATATTTTATTTTTAAAATTATATTTTTTTAATTCTTTTTGTGTGCCTGCCAGATTCAAATTTAGTATTTAAAAAAGTACTTACACATTTTAAAGAATTATTTTTTGTTAATAGTCTTGATCCCAATGTAATGATATTTGCATCGTTATGCAATCTTGATAATTTTGTAGATTTTAAATTAAAACATTGAGCTGCGCGTATATTTTTATGTCTGTTTGCAGTTATATTCATACCTATACCAGACCCACAAACTAATATCCCAACATTATTTTTACTAGTTTTAACTTTTTTAGCAACTTTGTGTGCATAATCAGGATAGTCAACTTTTACATCGTCTTCGGGACCCAAGTCACTGTATTTAATTTTTTTTTTATCTAAGAAGATTTTAATAGATTCTTTTAATTTATAACCCGCGTGATCAGATGCAATAAAAATCTTTTTCAATTTAAAAATTTATAAACTAAAATCAATTAAATTTATAGTCCAAAACACATGCTACCAAATGCACTCTATTTTCTTCACCGCCGTTAAATGCGTTGTGGTATTTTACATTGTTTGTAATCCAAGCCGATCCATCTGCAGGAAGATGTTTGGCTGTTTCTTCAATTACCATTATAGAACCTGGATTTGTAATTATTGGGATGTGTAGCCTAGGCTCAGGATCTCTATGCCAGCTTAATGTTGACCTAGGTTCTTTTAACAATATTCTTACTCGACCAAGTTTAAATCTTTTTGAAAGTTCATCATATACTTCTTTAAAATAAGTATCATTTAAATCCTCAACAAACTCTGTATATGCAGCTTCATCAATTTTTTTTGCTCTAATTCTTTCTATTCCTGAACTATCAGGTTTAGTCCAATAAATACCTTTAACATTTTCTCCTTTTATAGATTCCGGATTTCCTGGTATTTGATTCAATGATATACCTGCTATATATTTGGTCCCTAATGCGTCATCATAGTTTTTTCTTTGAAGAACAATTTTTAAAGCCTCCTGAAGCTTAAAAATATCAAATTTAATATCTTCTATCTTGTGAAAGTCTCTAGACATAGTAATTTTGTAAATACAATATATAATATTATTATATATAAAACTAATGTTGCATATATAGTTAATTGGGAATGATTATAACTGGAAAATATCCAAATTTAAGGCTTAGAAGAAATCGTAAAAGTGAATGGATAAGAAGATTGGTTCAAGAAACAAATCTAACTGTCAATGACCTTATATTGCCTATTTTTTTAACAGAAGGAATTAATAAAAAAATTCCAATTAAGTCAATGCCTGGTATTTATAGATATTCAATAAATAAGTTGTTAGGAATTCTCGACAGAGCTATTAGAAGAAAAATTCCAATGGTTGCGCTATTTCCTTATACTAATCCAAATATAAAAGATGTGCTTGGCAGTGAAGCATTAAATGAAAATAATTTGGTTTGTCGTGCAATTAGATATATTAAAAAAAGATATAAGAATGAAATAGGAATAATGTGTGATGTGGCCTTAGACCCATATACTTCACATGGTCATGATGGTATTTTAAAAAAAAGAAAAATTTTAAATGATGAAACTATAGATATATTAGTTGAACAAGCGTTACTGCAAGCCAAAATGGGTTGCGATGTAATTGCTCCTTCTGACATGATGGATGGAAGAATTAAAAGAATTAGGCAAAGACTCGATAAAGAAAACCTAAAAGATGTTCAAATTATTTCTTACGCGGCTAAATATGCTTCGAATTTTTATGGACCTTTTAGAGAGGCTGTCGGCTCTAATAATGTCTTAAAAGGTGACAAAAAAACTTATCAAATGGATTTCAGAAATTGTAATGAATCTCTTAGAGAAGTTTCATTGGATATAAAAGAAGGTGCCGACATGGTTATTGTTAAACCTGGAATGCCATATTTAGATATTATTAGAAGTGTAAAAGATAACTTTAAAATACCTGTAATAGCCTATCAAGTATCAGGTGAATACAGTTTAATAAAAAATGGAATACAAAAAAAAATTATTCACGAAAAATCTATAATCGAATCATTAATGTCATTTAAAAGAGCCGGAGCTAACGCTATAATAACTTACTTTGCTGATACAATTAATTTAGATTTGTTTAATTAAATTTCCTAACTCTAAACGAGACAAAGGAAAATTTATGCTGTTAGGCTTAAGTATTGATTTGTCTAAAAATTCTCCAACAATTTTAAAACCATTAATAATGTCTTTTTCATTATTTGGATTAATATTATTATTAATCAAAAAATTAGGAATTATTTTATTAGTAGATTCAACTATAAATTTTTCATCTCCATCAACTATTATATTTTTAACATAGTTTTTAAAATCAATATCATATCCTATACTTTTAAAAAAATTAAGTTCCCAAAGTATAAAGTTTGTTAACCAATTATCATTATCCAGGAGTACAAAAAAATTACTTAATAATTGATAAATAGTTTTATTTTCCTGATTCTCAACTGTTAAAATTTTAACAATATTCATGGTGTAAATTATACAATACAATTTTTTTTTGTTGTCCAAATATATAGGCGTGTTTGCTTCATCTATCTCAACTTTAAAGTAACCAAGTTTGGCATCTTGTTTGAAATTAAAATTTAAATGAAATTTATTACCTATTAAAAGATAATTTTTGATTTTTTTAGAAGTGGCACCAAATATAACTCCACTTACTTTACCATTATTTTCTGTAAAAAATTCGGCTATTGCAGAATTTTCATTGTATTTATTTAATGTTAGTAAGTATCCTTTATCCTGCCATCTCATGATAGATCTAGTTTGTTTAAAAGTAAACTCGCAGCTGACTGTTCTGCATTTTTTTTAGATGTACCACTTGAATATGTAAATTTTATATTTTTAATTTTTACACCGACTTTGAAGTTAGGTTTATGTCTAGGTCCTGTATTAGATACAACTTTGTATTCTGGAAGAGATTTAAATTTTTTTAGAGAGAATTCTTGTAATTTAGTTTTGGCATCAATTATGGCTTCAATAGAAATCTTTAAATAATCTTTCCAAACCTTTAAAATAAATTCATTAGCAATTTTAAGACCTTTATCAAGATATATTGCTCCAATTATAGATTCACAAATATCAGAAATAATTTTATTTTCAATTTTTAGTATTTTCTTTTTAGAATTTCCAACTAATACAAACTCATTAAGTTTTAATTTTATTCCTATTTCATAACATGTTTTTTTATTTACAAGATTTGAAAATTTTTTATCTAATATTCCGACTTTCTCATTAGGATACATTGATATTAATATATTTGATATTGTCAGTCCTAAAACTCTATCACCTAAAAATTCTAAAGTTTCATAATTTATTTTTGAATTATAACTTTTATGAGTTATTGCCTGGATTAATATATCTGCATCATTAAATTTTATATTTAAAATTTTTTGAAGTTCTTTAATTTTATTTTCCATTATTATATTTTTTTAAAAAACCTTTTAAATCTCATGATTTTATCCCATTGCCAAATTTTAAAAATACTTCCAATTTTTGCATCAGAAGAAAAAAATAATATTTGAGCTTTTCCCACAAGATTATCTTTATGTACATAACCTACTTCAGATAAGAAGCGACTATCTTTTGAACAATCTCTATTATCTCCTAAAAAAAAGAAGTGCTCATCAGGAACAATAAATTTATCAGAGTTTTTATAACTATAATCATTTCTATATGAGGCTGTGTAAATTTTTCCACCAGGTAATTTTTCTATAAATGTTGTAACTTTAATTTTTGAATTCCCACAGTATAAAATTTCATTTTTTGATTTAATAGTTTTTAGAATTTGATTTCCATTTAAATATAAATTACCATCAATAAATTGAATTATATCTCCGGGCAAACCTATCAATCTTTTTATATAATCTGTTCTATTGTCAGCTGGCGTTTTAAATACAACAATGTCACCTCTTTTGGGTAATTTGTACAAAATTCTTCCATCAAAAATTGCCGGACTAAAAGGAAATGAATGTTTGCTATACCCATATGAAAATTTTGTAACAAACAGTCTGTCGCCAACAAGTAAAGTTGATTCCATTGATGACGAAGGAATATAAAAAGGCTGTATAAGAATTGAACGAATAAAAATTGCTATTATTAGAGCATATAAAAGTGTCTTAATATTTTCTACTATAAATTTTTTAGTCATTTTTTTTATTAATTATTACATATGCTATTGAATGTTTTTTTTCATCAGATAAAGAAAGAAATATTTTATACTTGTTCAGTTTAAGTTTTTTTTTAAGAAATTTTTTAATGTTATTAGATATATTTATAAATGGCCTACCTTTTTTATCTTTCGTTATATCTATATCTTTAAAATTAATATTGTTTCTAAATCCTTCGCCTAAGGCCTTTACAAAAGCTTCTTTGGCTGCAAATCTTTTTGCAAAATAATTGGTCTTATTATTTAAATTTTTTGATTTATAAATTTCATTTTGAGTAAAAACTCTATTGACAAAGCCTTTAATTTTTAATGAATTTTTTATTCTCTTATTTTCTACAATATCAACGCCATTACCTATAATGTCCATTATTTTAATATTTTTTTAAATCTACTAATTGTTTTTTTTAGACCGAATATAATTGACTCACCAATTATAAAATGACCAATATTAAACTCTTCTATTTCTTTTACATTAGATAAAATCTTAGCAGTTTTATAATCAATGCCGTGTCCAACATGAACTTCTAAACCTAAAGATTTTGCAAGTTTTGCACAATTTTTGATTTTTTTAAGATGATTGGCAAATTTTTTATTTTTTTTAATTTGGTTAGAAATTTTTCCTGTATGAAGTTCTATACATTTAGCATTAAGTGATTTTGAAATAATTACATTAGAAATTGTTGGATTAATAAATAAACTAGTTCTAATTTTATATTTATTTAAAGTATTTATTGTTGATTTTAATTTATTTTTATACCTTTTTAAATTCAGTCCGCCTTCAGTGGTAACTTCATTTCTTTTTTCAGGTACAATACAAACAAAATCAGGCTTGTGTTTGATTGCTATCTTCAACATTTCAGAATTTGAAGCCATTTCTAAATTAAGAGGAATAGATTTTATTGATGAGATTAATTTTAAATCATTGTCATTAATATGTCTTCTATCTTCTCTTAAATGAATGGTTATAGAGTCCGCTCCATATTCAAGAGCTTTTTTAGCAGTTATATAAGGTTCTGGATGTTTCTCGCCTCTTGCTTTTCTAATTGTTGCCACGTGATCTATATTAACACCTAATCTAATGGTCATTTTAAAAACCTGCTACCAGGTTTTGTTATAGGTATATTTTTCAACTCAGTTGGTATATTTTTTTTATTAAAAGTTGGTACATTTAATTTAATTTGTGAAATAATTTTTTTATTTTTTATTTTTAAAGCAATTCTTGAAGATCTATCAATTAAACAAGCATATCCTAGTAGTTTGGCTTTAGATTTTTTTATCAATTTTTCACATTCTAAACTTGATTTTCCTGTTGTTATTACGTCTTCTACAATTAGAACTCTAGAATTTCTTTTAATTGAAAAACCTCTTCGCAATTTAAAATTTCCCTTTACTCTTTCGCAAAAAATTGTTTCTATCTTTAATAATCTTCCTATCTCGTAACCTATAACTATTCCACCTATTGCCGGAGATAATATTAGATCAATTTTATTAAAATTTTTTTGTATTTTTTTACTTAATGACAAATTAAATTTACTTGAAATATTGGGGAAACTTAATAATTTTGCACATTGAACATATTGAGGTGAGTGCAGACCAGAAGATAAAACGAAATGACCTTCTAGTAGGGCTTTAGTTTTTTTTAAAACCACCAAAGAGTCTTTTAAAGAAAGCATATTTTTTATTTTTATGTCTAATAATTTTGAAATTATATTCTTTTTGTTTTAGTTCACTAATTAATTTTGTAAAGTTTTTCAAATCATGAATAATCAGATTGAATCTAAAATTTATTGAATTTTTGGTTTTTTCAAGCATTTCTACACTAGAAATATTTACATTATTTGTACCAATCATTGTCGTTACATCACCTAATTTTCCAGGCTCATCAGGAAGCGAAATCCATAAAGTTGTATTGTATTTTTTTATCTTTGTAGGCTTTGTATTTTCTCTATATTGCCAATATCTTCTAATAGCAGCTCTAGCCTTTCCGGTTTTTGTGCTAGTTAACCAGTGTAAAGATGGAGAGACTTTTTTTGAAGTTATTATTTTTACAACATCTCCATTCATTAAAGTTGATTGTAAAGCACTTTCTTTTCCATTTATATCACATCCTATAGCTGTATCGCCAACCTGAGTATGAACAGCATAAGCAAAGTCTATTGGTGTTGCTTCTTTAGGAAGTTTAATTACAGAACCTTTTGGAGTAAAACAAAAAACATTTTCCTGGAACATTTGTAATTTAGTGTATTCATAATAGTCTTCAGGATTTTCATTTTTATCAATAATTTCAACTAGATCAGCCAACCAATCATATTCTTTCCAAGTTAGTGAGTTAAACTTTTCAGAAGATTTATAATTCCAATGTGAGGCTATACCTCTTTGGGCAAATTCATGCATTTGTTTTGTTCTTAGTTGAATTTCAATAGGTCTTTTATTAGGTCCTATAATTGCTGTGTGTATCGATTTGTATTTATTAATTTTAGGTGAAGAAATATAATCTTTAAATTTTCCGGGTATACAGTTCCACTTGCTGTGAAAAAAACCTAAAGTTTTGTAACAATTCTCAATATTTTTTAATATAATTCTAAAACCTATAATATCAGTAATTTGCTCTAATGATGTACGTTTCTTTTGAATTTTTCGCCAAATAGAAAAAGGCGTTTTTTCTCTACTGAAAATTTCAAAATCAATATTATTTTTTTTTAAAAGATTTTCAAATTCATTTAAAACTGAATTATAATTAATTAAATTATTATCTTTAATTTGATCCAATCTATTTTTAATTAATTTTCTGGCATCAGGGTTTAATATTTCAAAAGATAAATCTTCTAATTCATCACGAATTCTATTCATGCCCATTCTATCCGCTAGTGGTGAATAAATCTCCATAGTTTCTCTTGCTATTCTTTCTCTCTTTTGTTTTTCTTCAATAGATTTTAAAGTTCTCATGTTATGAAGTCTATCGGCCAATTTTACCAACAAGACTCTAATATCTCTTGATGTTGCTAGAATTAATTTTCTAAAATTTTCGGCTTTTGAATTATAAATAGCTTGATTTTCAAATTCTGAAATTTTTGTTACTCCTTCAACTAAATCAGCAACTTCTTTGCCAAATTCTTTTTTAATAGTTTTATAAGTTGCGTGTGTATCTTCGATTGTATCGTGTAATAGACCTGTAGCGATTGTAGCACTATCTAATTTTAAATCTGTGAGTATGTCGGCTACAGCTACAGGATGAATAAGATAAGGGTCGCCAGACATTCTTTTTTGATTTTGATGAGCCTTTAATGCAAAATCATAAGCTTTGGTTAACGTTTCTGGGTTAAGAAATTTATTATATGATTTTACTTTATCTATTAATTCGCTCGAATTTAACATTGAATGTATTATATCATTAAATTAACTAAATTTAATGCTTTTTAAATCATTACTGGGCAAAGATGAAAGTAATTTTACTATATTTTTTTTGATCTTTGGATGAAACCAATTTTGGTTTAACTCATATAAGGGCAATAAAACAAAGTTCCTTTTATGCATATTTATATGGGGAACTTCAATTTTTTGATGGTTAAATTTAGTAAATATACATTCGCCATTAAAATCAATTATGTCTATATCGCATATTCTTGGATAATTTTTTGGAACTTTTGATCTTCCAAGTGATTTTTCAATTAATTTAATTTGTTTAAATAATTCATGTAATAATAATTTTGTTTTCACTAATAAAACTGCATTTATAAATTCAGGAAATTTCGAATTAGGCCAAGATTTAGTGCAATAAAAACGAGAAATTTTAATAATGTTAACACCAATTTTAGACAAATTATATTTAGCACATTCAAGGTTTTTTATTTTTTTACCCAAGTTTGATCCTAGGGCTAAATAAGCATAATTAACTTGATTTCCTAAAATATCTTGCTTTTTCACGATTCCAATCTTTTGTTTTTTTTGAATGACGTTTATCATATTGTTTTTTACCTTTAGCAACAGCTATTTCTATTTTAGCCTTGCCTTTCTTAAAATACATTTTTGTTGGAATTAATGAAAAACCATCTTCGTTTATTTTGCCTACTAACTTATGAATTTCTTTTTTTTTAAATAATAATTTTCTCTCGGAATAAGGATTGTGATTTGAATAACTTGCTTGTTTGTATAATGGTATATGTGAATTAACTAAAAAAATTTCTCCATTTTTTTCAACTGCATAAGATTCAGCGATATTGATCTTTCCAGATCTAACAGATTTAATTTCAGATCCTCTTAAAACAATACCTGCTTCGATTATATCTTTAAAAAAATAATTAAAAGAAGCTTTTCTATTGATAGTAATAATTTTTAAACCACCGGTGGGTTTTTTATTCATTTAATAATTTTGCAGAAACAAGAGAATTTTTCACTTTCAATTTTGTTTCATCCATAATTTTAACTAATGGCAACCTTACAGCATCATCGCACAATCCAAGTAATTTTGCTGCATATTTAACTGGAGATGGATTACTTTCAATAAATAATGCCTTATGAACAGGTTGAAGTAAAGTATCAATTCTTTCAGCTTCTTTTATTATATTGTCACTATTAGACTTAGAGAATTTTTGCATATCTGAGCATAATTTAGGTGCAATATTTGCTGTAACTGAAATGATTCCTACACCGCCTCTTTTATTAAATTCAAATGCAAGTCCATCTTCACCAGTGAGCTGTATAAATTCAGGACCTAACTTTTTTATCGTTTGGTCAAGTCTATTCAAGTCACCAGTAGCATCTTTAACACCAGTAATATTTTTAAGTTCGAATAACCTTGCCATAGTGTCAACTGACATATCAATTACACATCTACCTGGAATATTATAAATTATAATAGGAAGATTTGTATTATCATTTATAGTTTTATAATGTTGATACAAACCTTCTTGGGTAGGCTTGTTATAATATGGGGTAACAATTAATACCCCATCAGCTCCAGCTTTTTCAGCATGTTTAGTTAATGAAACAGCCTCGTCTGTGGAATTAGAACCTGTGCCAGCTATAACGGGTATTCTTCCCTTAGCTTCATTAATACATAACTCAATTACTTTTTCATGTTCTTTATGTGATAAGGTTGGAGATTCTCCGGTCGTTCCTGCTGGCACGAGACCATTAGTGCCATTTTCTAGATGAAAATTAATAAGCTTTATATAAGTTTCTGCATCAAGTTTACTATCCTTGAAAGGTGTTACTAAAGCAACATTTGAACCTTTAAACATAAATATTTATAACATAAGTTGTCGTTTATTTAAAAAAAAATGCTACTTAAATCATTAAAATATATATTAGCATCAATATTCTTTCTATTAAGCTTTGGATTGGCTTTTTCTGATGATTTGATTATACCTAAAAAAAAACCAAATTTGCTATCAGGTGATAAAGTTAAAAAAATATCTAGTAATTTTATTCTTCCTAAAGAAAAACCAAGTAACAAAAAAAAAACCATTATTAAAAAAGAAGAAAAAATAATAAAAAAAAAAATAACGAAAATTGATGGTGTAATAATCCCTAAAAACAAGCCTTTAATCGTAAAAAAGGAAAGATTAAGAAAAATAACAAAATCTAAATACTATAGTGATAGAGATTTAAATTATGCAAAACAAGCAATTTCTTTTATGGAAAAAAGCAATTGGAAAGATGCAAAAAAAGTTGCAAAAAAGGCAAGAGCAAAATCAATTCATAATTTTATTGAATGGAAACATTTACTAACTTTAGGAAATAAAGCTACATTCACAGATTATAAACATTTTATAGAAAAATTTAATAATTTTCCTAGATTAGATAGAATTAAATATTTAGCCGAACATAAAATATCATTAAATAATCAATCTCCTAAAGAGATAGTTGGCTGGTTTAATAAAAATCAACCAAAGAGTGGTTTTGGTGAAATGATTTTAGGTGAAACTTTAATAAAACTTGGAAACAAGGAAAAAGGAGTAAATTTAATAAAAAAAGGATTTATCAGAGCAGATTTAAGCAGAAGTGATTTAAAATTATTTAGAAAAAAATTTAAAAAATATTTATCTACAGAAGATTACATTAAAAGAGCTGATTATTTGGCTTGGGAAAATAAATATTGGGATTTAAAACGTATGCTCAGATATTTGCCTAAAGATTATAAATATTTGTATACAGCTAGACAATTATTGATGAGTAAGTCTTATGGTGTTGATACTGCTATAAAAAGAGTACCTAAAAAGTTAAAAAAAAATCCTGGTCTAAATTATGATAGATTAAAATGGAGAAGGAAAAGAGGTAGAATTGATAGTTCTTTAGAAATTTTACTAAGTATAAAAAATAATAAAGAATATATGGTAAGACCTGATAAGTGGTGGGTTGAAAGATCAATTTTAGCTAGATCCTTAATATATAAAAAAAGATATGAAACCGCTTATAAACTTACAAGCCGTCACGGATTATTAGAAGGTTCTGAGTTTGCAGAAGCTGAATGGATGAGCGGTTGGATTGCTTTGAGTTTTCTTAATGATCCTTTGTTAGCAAAAAATCATTTTGCAAAATTTTACGCAAACGTTCAGTATCCAATTAGTTTATCTAGAGGTGCTTATTGGCTAGGAAGATCTTATGAAGAACTTAAAAACTATGGTGAATCAGAAAAGTGGTACCTGATAGGATCTGAATTTTTAACAACTTACTATGGTCAATTATCACATATGAAAGTTAAACCTAAAGAAAAATTTCAATTAAATGATTTAATAAAAATAGATAAAGATTATGCTGAAAATTTTTATAAAGATAAACTTGTTGCTACAGTTTATCTTTTGTATGATCTAAAAAAAAGCAAGTACACAAAACACATTTTGAGATATTTGGCCAACGACAATGTAATTAAAGGAAGTGAAATTTTAGCTGCTAAATTGGCTACGGATATATCTAGATTTGATTTTGCTATTCAAATTTCTAAAATTGCTTCGTATCAAAAAAGATTTCATAATAAATATAATTATCCAATAATAAGTACACCTTCAAAAATTGGTAAAAGAAAAATTCCAGAATCTTCTTTGATTCTTTCAATTATTAGACAAGAAAGTGAGTTTGATACAAGTGCCAACAGTAGAGTTGGAGCTCAAGGTTTAATGCAATTAATGCCTTACACGGCTAAAACTGTTTCAAAACAAGCTAAATTGAGTTATTCAAAATCCAAATTAACAAAAAGTCCTGAATACAATATTAATTTAGGTTCATATTATATTGCTGGATTAATTTTAGAATATGATGGGTCCTATCCTTTTGCTGTAGCAGCTTATAATGCTGGACCGAAAAGAGTAAAGTCTTGGAAAAAAATAAATAAAAATCCTCAAAAAGGTCAAATAAATTACGTTGATTGGATTGAGCTTATTAAATTTAAAGAAACAAGAAACTATGTTCAGAGAGTATTGGAAAACTATAATGTGTATAGATACATTTTGTCACAAAAACCAATATATCTTAATAACTTCTTTAAAGATAAAGTTTTATACTAATGGCGGAGAGTGTGGGATTCGAACCCACGGTACATCTTTCGACGCACGACAAGTTAGCAACCTGCTGGTTTAAACCAAACTCACCCAACTCTCCTTCTATGTTTGTAGTGTGTAACTTGAAATCATTGAATATTCAATATTAATCAAGTAATTTCATGCAAATATGAAAAACAAATATTCTATATTTTCACTAATAAAAAATGCTTTTAGCTATCACGAAAATTGGAAAAGAGCTTGGAGAGATCCTGAGCCTAAAAAAGAATATGATGCAGTAATTATTGGTGGTGGTGGTCATGGTTTAGCAACAGCTTATTACATGGCTAAAAAACATAATATGAAAAATATAGCTGTTGTTGAAAAAAGCTGGATTGGTGGAGGTAATACTGGAAGAAACACTACTATAATTAGATCTAACTATCTTTGGGATGCTAGCGCAGGATTATATGATCACGCTTTAAAAATTTGGGAAGGTCTGTCTCAAGAGCTTAATTACAATGTAATGTTTAGTCAAAGAGGTGTAATGAATTTAGCTCATAATCTTCAAGATGTAAGAGATTTAAAAAGAAGAACTCACGCAAATAGACTAAATGAAATTGATTCAGTTTGGTTAAATACTGAAGAAGTAAAAAATTTTTGCCCTATAATAAATACATCTCCCGATATTAGATATCCTGTTTTAGGTGGTACTCTACAAAGAAGAGCTGGTACAGCTCGTCATGATGCTGTTGCTTGGGGTTATGCTAGAGGAGCTGATAGCATGGGTGTTGATATAATTCAAAATTGTGAAGTTAAAGGAATAAAAAGAAGTGGTGATGCAGTCGAAGGTATTGAAACAACTAAAGGATTGATAAAAACAAAAAAAATTGGTGTTGTTGCCGCAGGTCATTCAAGTGTTATTGCTAATATGGTTGATTTAAAATTACCTCTTGAGAGCAAACCTTTACAGGCACTCGTTTCAGAACCAGTAAAACCAATTATAGATACTGTAGTTATGTCAAATGCTGTTCATGCATATATAAGTCAATCAGATAAAGGAGAACTAGTTATAGGCGCCGGCACAGATGCTTATGTTTCTTATACACAAAGAGGAAGTCATGATGTTATTGAAGGAACGCTAAAAGCTATATTAGAGCTCTACCCTATCTTTAGCAGAATGAAAATGCTAAGACAATGGGGAGGAATTGTAGATATTTGCCCTGATGCCAGTCCAATAATTAGCAAAACTCATATTAAAGGATTGTATTTTAATTGTGGATGGGGAACTGGTGGATTTAAAGCAACACCAGGATCTGGTGATTTATTTGCTCATACTATAGCCAATGATGAACCACATAAATTAAATGCAGATTATAATATTAACAGATTTGTAAATGGCAACCTTGTTGATGAACACGGGGCAGCTGCAGTAGCTCACTAATGTTTTTAATTAACTGTCCATATTGTGGTGAAAGAGACCAAAGTGAATTTTCCGCAGGAGGAGAAGCTCACATTGTAAGACCTAAACAACCAAACGAATTAAACGATGATCAATGGGCAGATTTTTTATTTATGAGAAAAAATATTAAAGGAGTTCAATTTGAAAGATGGAACCATGCTCATGGATGTAGAAAATGGTTTAATATGGTTAGAGATACTTCTAACGATAAAATTGAAGCCGTCTATAAAATGGGCGAAAAACCTCCTGTAAAATAAATATGTCTAAAGATTTAAGAATAAATAATAAAAATTTTGTAGATCAAAATAATAGAATATCATTTAAATTTAATGATCAAAGTTTATATGGGTATAAGGGTGATACTCTAGCATCAGCTTTATTAGCAAATAATATTCATCTTATAGGTAGAAGCTTCAAATATCATAGACCAAGAGGAATAATGACTTGTGGTTCTGAAGAACCTAATGCCATTGTTCAAGTTGGAAATGATACATCTATGACCGAACCTAATGCTAGAGCAACAGAAATAGAATTGTACGAAGGATTAGAAGCTTCGAGTCAAAACTGCTGGCCGAGTGTTAATTTTGATATTGGAGCAATAAATAACTTTTTCTCTCCATTTATTCCTGCAGCCTTCTACTATAAAACATTCATGTGGCCTGCTAGCTTTTGGGATAAATATGAATACTTTATAAGAAAATCTGCAGGATTAGGCAAATCGCCTACTGAACCTGATAAAGATATTTATGATCATAAATATTTGCACTGTGATGTTTTAGTTATTGGTGGAGGGATATCTGGAATAATTGCCGCTAAAACAGCTGCTAATAAAAACTTAAATACAGTTCTATTAGATGATAAAAATGCCCTAGGCGGAACTACTCTTTTTCAAAATAATGAATGTTTTAAAATAAATAACTCAAATTCAAATGAATGGTTAAGAAAAGAAATTGAAAATTTAAATTCTTTTGAAAATTTAACTGTAAAAACTAGAACAACATTGGCAGCATATCATAGTTACAATTATCTTTTAGCTAGAGAAAACTTAACTGACCACTTAATTTTAAATGAAAAAAAAGACAAAATTCGTCAAAGACTTTGGAAAATTAGAGCAAAAAAAGTAATTATAGCCACAGGATCTATGGAAAGGCCATTAATTTTTAATAATAATGATAGACCGGGGATTATTCTTTCATCTTCTATTAAAAAATACTTAGATTATTATGGTGTCAAATGTGGTCAAAAAATATCATTATTTACAAACAATGACACGGCTTATGAAACAGCTATCTCTTTAAATAGTAGCGGTGCTACAATTAATTCAGTAATTGATATAAGAAATAAATCCAATTCATCAATAGTCAAACAGGCTGAAAAATTAGGTATAAAAATTCATTGGAATCATACAGTTGTTAATACTAATGGTTATAAAAGAATTAATTCAGTTGAATTAATGAAACTATCTGAAGATGGTACTAGAGTAGAGGGAAATAAAATAAAAGAAGAATGCGATTGCTTAGGTATTTCTGGAGGCTGGACTCCAAGAGTACATTTATTCACACAATCAGGCGGTAAGCTGAAATTTAGAGATAAAGATAATGTTTTCATAACTGATAAATCTCCTTCTGAACAAATAAGCATAGGTTCATGCAATGGTGATTTTGATTTGGATGATGTTGTTAATAATTCAAATAATCTAGTTAAAGAATTTTTAAATATAAATAAATCAGACTATGAAAATTTAGAAATAAATTGTTCTAAAGAAGTAGATAAAAAAAATATTTGGCTACTACCTTCGGACAAACCTTTGGGTAAAACTAAACCATTCTTAGATTTTCAAAACGATTCAACTGCAAAAGATGTAAAATTAGCTTTAAGAGAAGGTTTCAAATCAATTGAACACGTAAAAAGATATACAACAACTGGTATGGGTACCGATCAAGGAAAACTTTCAAATATGCATGCTCTTGGAATTATTGCTGAAACTACTGGGATTAAAATGAATGAATTAGGAACAACTACATTTAGACCTCCTTATACTCCATTAACTTTTGGAGCAATTGTTGGAAGAAATGTTGGAGAATTTTTTGATATCACAAGAAAAACTCCTATGCACAATTGGCATGTTGAACATAAAGCTGAATTTGAAAATGTAGGTCAATGGAAGAGAGCTTGGTATTATCCACAAGAAGGTGAAAATATGGATAAAGCTGTTCAAAGAGAAAGTAGAGCAGCAAGAGAAAGTGCTGGTATTTTAGATGCTTCAACACTTGGTAAAATAGATATTCAAGGGACTGATGCTTCAGAATTTTTAAACAGAGTTTACACAAATGCATGGTCAAAATTAGAGGTTGGTAAATGTAGATATGGTCTTATGCTAAATGAAGATGGAATGGTTTATGACGATGGTGTTACTACAAGATTAGATGAAAATCATTACATAATGACTACGACTACTGGGGGTGCAGCTAATGTTCTTTCTAAATTAGAAGATTATTTACAAACAGAATGGCCAGAACTAGATGTTTATTTAACTTCAGTTACCGATCATTATGCAACAGTAAGTATTTGCGGACCTAATTCAAAAAAAATTATTGCAAAAGTAATTCCTGATTTAAAATTATCAGATAAAGAATTCCCTCATATGTCTTTTAAACACGCAGTAATTGATGATGTCAAATGTAGAGTTATGAAAATTAGTTTTACAGGCGAACATAGTTATGAAATTAATATTCGATCTTCATATGGAAAATCTGTTTGGGAAAAATGTTATGAAGCAGGCAAAGAGTTTAACATTACACCTTATGGAACTGAAACTATGCACTTACTTAGAGCGGAAAAAGGATTTATTATAGCTGGCCAAGATACAGATGGAACTATTACGCCAGTTGACTTACAGATGGATTGGATAATTAGTAAAAAGAAATATGATTTTATTGGTAAGAGATCTTTGTACAGAAGTGATACAATCAGAGAAAACAGAAAACAATTAGTTGGTTTATTAACGGATGATCCTAAAGAAGTTTTAGAAGAAGGAGCACAAATAGTTTCCGAAACTAATAAAAAGCCAATTGAAATGCTTGGACATGTAACTTCTAGTTATTTTAGTCCAAATTTAAATAAATCAATTGCATTAGCTGTGATAAAAAATGGCAAAAAATTAAAAGGCCAAAAAATGTTTGTGCCTATGAGTAATAAAACAATTGGCGTAACTATCTCCGATACTGTTTTTTTAGATAAAGAAAATAAGAAGCTATATGCTTAATTATAATTCACCAATTAACGATACAAAAGAATACAACAAACTTAAAATTTCAGAAATTGAATCAACATTTAAACTAAATTTAAGAGGTAAAAAAAGAGAATTTATATCAAATATTGGACAGGTTCTTTCAATTATGCCTCCTGTTGAAGCAAATACTTCATCTCTAAATGAAGATTTAAATCTACTTTGGTTGAGTCCTGATGAATGGTTGCTTTATTCAAATGACATAATAAAATCGAATGATTATGATAAACTAGAAAGTGAACTAGTTAATTCTATATCAAAACTTAATTATGGTTCTGTAACCAATGTAACTGATCATTGGGTTATGATTAACTTAAAAGGTGATAATGTATATGAATTACTTGCTGGCTCTTGTCCGTTTAATTTTACTAGTTTTAAATCTAACAAAAGGTCAGTAGTGCAAACAATTGTGAATCATATAGATGTAATTATCCATAACAAAAATAATAATGATTTAAACTTATTTGTTAGAAGATCTTTTTCAAATCATCTATGGTCATGGCTTAACGACAGCTCTAGATTTATCTAATTGATTTCTTAAATAATATAGGACTATAGATAAATATATCAATGAGTAAGTCCAATTAAATATTACCCATAACCAAAAGAAAGTATTAAAGTCAGCGCTATAATATTTTGCCAAATAAAAAACTAAAATAGGTATAAGTAAATTTCTAAAAACATTGGAAATCATTGCATTTTCAGATTTTTTTAATGACATAAAAAATCCATTTGAAATAAAAAATAATGGATAAGCTGGCAATACAATTGCAGAAATTCTTAAATATCTTTTTCCATAATCTATTACTTCAGGATTATTTGAGAACATACTAGTCACAACATCTGCTAGAACAAATACTAATATTGCAGCAAAAAACATTATAGAAAGTGCATATTTAATTGCTGTAAAGAAAGTCAATCTTATTCTATCAAAATTCATAGCACCATAATTTTGAGCAATAATAGAAATAATGGCTGTGTTTATTCCCAAAACTGGTAGAAATAAAATTTGTTCAAATCTGGATGCAGCACCATAACCTGCAGTAGCATATTCACCTTCTTGGCCAACATAAATAAAAATAATTGCACTTGCGAATGAATATGCACAAATAGATACAATTATTGGCATCGATTGAAAAAAAATATTTTTAAAATATATTAATTTAAGTAAAAAATATTCTTTATTTATTTTTCTAACTCTATTATTTTCTAAAACCTTTTTTAAAATAATTATAAAAGATAATAATTGAGATATAATTGTCGCTACACCAATACCTTTTACACCCATCGCAGGAATAAATAGAAATCCAAATATTAATATAGGATTTAAAATTATATTTAATAAAAAAGATAAGATCAAAACATTTCTATATGTTTTTGTATCTCCTTCTGCATGTAATAAAGAGTTTAATGAAACTACTGAAATGAAAAATATAGATCCATAAAATATAATGTCTGTATATTGAAGACCTAGATTAGTAACTTCATTTGAAGAACCCATAATTTGGAATATTTTTTCTGAATAATTTAATCCAAATAAAGAAATAATTATTGAAATAACAATCCCAAAAAAAATAATATGTGTAAAATAATTTAAAGCTTTATTTTCATCTCTTTCGCCAATACTATTTCCAATCAAAGAAGTTCCTGCTACAGTTACACCAATCGATGCAGCTATAATTATAAAATAAATAGGAAAAGATTTGCTTAAAGCTGATAGAGCTTCTGGAGATATTCTGCCAGCATAAAATGTATCAACAATATTATAAAGTGTTTGAAAAAGAGTTCCAATACTTGCTGGAATAGCAAGTTTTCTAACTAATTGTGGTATATTGTCTTTTAATAAATTCATTTTTAAATATTGAAATTAATATTCTTTTTGAAAAATATGCTTTTTACCGGTTTTTTTTGCAATTAAAATTTGTTTTTGCCTCATTCTAAATCTTTCTCTTTGTGAGCTAGTTAAATTATCATGGCATCTTGGACAAGAAACACCTTTTTCGTATTTATTTGATTTTTTGTCCTTTCTAGATATAGGTTTTCTACATCCACTACACATTGAATAGGTTCCAACAATTAAATTATGTTTGAGAGAGATCCTATTATCAAAAACAAAACATTCACCTTTCCATAATGATTTATTTTTTTTTACTTTGTCTAAATAGTTAATAATACCGCCTTTTAATTGAAATATTTTTTTAAAACCTTTTTTTTCTAAGTATATAGATGCTTTTTCACATCTTATGCCTCCAGTACAAAACATGGCAATTGGAGTTTTTTTGTTTATTTTTTTCAAATATTTTGGAAATTCTATAAAATTATTGATATTAGGATTAATTGCATTTTTGAAAGTACCAACATTATATTCAAATGGTTTTCTCGCATCGATAACAAGATTATTTTTATTTGAAATAATGCTGTTCCATTTTTTTGGTTCTACGTGACCTCTTGTTCTTCTTTTTGAAACTTTAATTCCCATTGGAACGACTTCATTTTTTATTTTAACTTTTGATCTTCGAAACGGTTGAAATTTACTTATTGATAAACTTTTACTATCGTAATTTTTAAAATTAAATATTTTCTTAATTTCTTCTATTGCAAAATTTAAATTTATTTTTTTACTGGCTATCGTGCCATTAATTCCCTCTTTTGAAATTATTATTAACCCTTTAATTTTGTTTTTTATAAAAAAGCTTTTTAAAATTTCCTTTTTGTTATTAATCTGTATAATTTTTTTGAACTTATATAGACCTGAAATATAATACATTATAATTTTCTACAGATAGTAACACCATCACCTATTGGCAAAATAGTTTTTTCAATTCTTTTATCATTTTTAATATATGTGTTAAAATCCTTAATTATATTTGTCATCCTATCATTTTTATTATTATTAATTACTTCTCCTTTCCACAACACATTATCTATTAAAATTAATCCATTGTTTGATAATAATTCAAAAGATAAATCATAATATTTTATATAATTCTCTTTATCGGCATCAATGAATATTAAATCAAAAGATTTTTTTTCATTTATTAAATTATTTAAATTTTCAATAGCGGACCCAATAATTAAATTAATTTTATTATTTACTTTTGCCTTTTTAAAAAAAATATTAGCGGTTTCTGATGTTTCTTTATTTTTGTCTAAGCAAGTAATAAATCCTTCGCCTTTCATTGCTAGGGCCATTGATAAAGCGCTATAGCCCGTAAAAGTTCCAATTTCTAATATTTGCTGTACGTTATTAATTTTTATTAGTAACTGCATAAAATATGCTTGTGTAACTGAGATTTGCAGCTTTTTTATTTCTCCTAATTTATTGTTGTATTCTATTATTTCTTTTTGAACGGGATGCAGGTCGTACGAATTATTAGAAATATACTTTTCTAAAGTTTCATTTATTTTAATGTTTTTTGTCACTTAGACAATTTATCTTTTAGTATTTCATTTACTAATTTTGGGTTAGCTTTTCCTTCAGAGACTTTCATTACTTGACCAACAAAAAAACCAAAAAGTTTATCTTTTCCTGATTTATATTCATTTACTTTATCTTGATTATTTTTGATTATATTATCAATTAATTTTTCAAGTTGTTTTGGATCGCTTTCTTGTTTCAATCCTTTTTCATTAACAATTGCATCTGCGTCTTTGTCGGATTCAATCATTAATTCAAATACTGTTTTTGCTATTTTTCCAGAAATTGTTCCATTTTTTATTAGATTTATTAGTTTTGATAAATTTTTTGAACTTATCGGACTTTTAGATATTTCAAGGTTTTTTTCATTCAATAAAGCAAATAATTCACCTGTTATCCAGTTTGTTGCCAATTTAATATCTGAATCTTTAATTACTTCTTCAAAGAATTTAGAAGTTTCTATGTCAGATACAAGAATTGTTGCTTCATAAGGAGTTAAATTAAATTTCTCGATAAATCTTTTTTTCTTCTCATCAGGAAGCTCTGGTATTTCTTTTTTAATTGTATCTATTAAATCATTTGAAACTTCTAATGGTAATAAATCTGGATCAGGAAAATATCTATAATCATGAGCATCTTCCTTTGATCTCATTGATCTTGTTTCATTTTTTTTAGTATCAAATAATCTTGTTTCTTGATCTACAATTTTGTCATCTTCTAGCAAATCAACTTGTCTATTTGCTTCATAAATTATTGCCATTTGCATAAATTTTATAGAATTTACATTTTTTATTTCACATCTGGTTCCTAATTTTTCTTCACCTTTCTTTTTAACTGAAACATTTACATCGGCTCTTAAAGATCCTTCTTGCATATTGCCATCACATGTACCTAGATATCTCATAATAGATCTTAGTTTTTTTATATAAACGTTTACTTCATCTGGTGAGCTTAAATCTGGTTTACTAACTATTTCCATTAATGCAACTCCAGATCTGTTTAAGTCTACCATTGTGCTATCAGGATCAATATCATGAATGCTTTTTCCTGCATCTTGTTCTAAATGTAGTCTCTCTATTCCGATTTCTTTTTGTCCATATGGCATATCAAGTATAATCTTTCCCTCGCCTACTATAGGATACTTGTACTGAGAAATTTGATATCCTTGTGGAAGATCAGCATAGAAATAATTCTTTCTATCAAAAACAGATTTATTATTTATTTTTGCTTTTAATCCTATTCCTGTTTTTATTGCTTGTTTAATGCAAAATTCATTAATCACTGGTAACATTCCAGGAAAAGCAGCATCAACAAGACTAACTTGAGTATTTGGTTCTGCGCCAAACTTGGTTGATGATGATGAAAATAATTTTGAATTAGATGTAACTTGAGCATGAACTTCTAATCCTATTATAACTTCGTAATTATTATTATTTCTTGAAATTAAAAATTCTTGCTTATCTTTACTCATTCAATCCACCAATCGGTAATTATATTTTTAAAATTTATTTTTTCTTCCATAGAATAAGCTATATTAAGAATGGTCTGCTCATCAAAGGGTTTTCCAATTATTTGTAACCCTAATGGATAACCTTTCTTATCAACTCCAGCCGGTATAGAAATTCCTGGTAAGCCAGCCAAATTAACTGGAACTGTAAAAATATCATTTAAATACATTGATATTGGATCATTTGTTTTTTCTCCAATTTTAAATGCAGAACTTGGAGTTGATGGAGTTAAAATAGCATCTACTTTTCCATAAGCTTCATCAAAATCTTTTTTGATAAGTCTTCTGACCTTTTGTGCTTTAAGATAGTAAGCATCATAGTATCCCGATGACAAAACGTAGGTTCCTATCATTATTCTTCTTTTAACTTCATTACCAAATCCTTCAGATCTTGTTTTTTCATACATTTCGGTTAGATTTGAGCCTTTGGTCCTATATCCATATTTTACACCATCATATCTGGCTAAATTTGACGAAGCTTCAGCAGGAGCTACTATGTAATAAGCAGGTAAAGCATAATTAGTATGTGGAAGCGATATATCTATAACTTCAGCTCCACATTGTTTGACATAATCTATGCCCTTTTTCCATAAATCTTCAATTTCATTTGGCATGTTTTCAACTCTATATTCTTTAGGAATACCAATTTTTTTTCCTTTAATATTATTTGTTAGTTCTTCAGAATATTTGTTTCTTTTAAAATCTATAGAAGTTGAATCTTTTGAGTCATAAGAAGATATGACTTCTAATAATAAAGAACTATCTTTAACATTTTTGCTCATTGGTCCTGCCTGATCTAAAGATGATGCAAATGCTACAATACCGTATCTTGAACAACTTCCATAAGTTGGTTTAAGTCCTACCGTACCAGTAAAAGATGCTGGTTGACGAATAGATCCACCTGTATCAGTACCTATAGTTACTGGTGTTAAATTTGCAGCTAAAGATGAAGAAGATCCTCCAGATGATCCTCCAGGAACTAAATCTTTACCTATTGGATTTTTAACATTACCAAAATAACTTGTTTCGTTTGAAGAACCCATAGCAAACTCATCACAATTTAATTTACCGAGCAAAATTCCGCCTTGATCCCATATATTTTGTGTAACTGTGGATTCATATGTTGGTATGAAATTATTTAAAATTTTACTTCCGGCTGTTGTTTTTATACCATTAGTACAAAATAAATCCTTAACAGCTATTGGTATTCCTGGTAATTTTAAATCAAAATTTGGATTTTCATCAAACTTTTTTGCTTTTTCTATAGCAGATGCAAAATCTTCAGTAATATAAGTATTTAATTTTTTTGATTTTTCAGATCTATCAATAAATGCTTTTGTTATTTCTGATGATGATATTTTTTTTTCTTTAATATTTTTAACTAATTCAGTTAATTTTAATGATGTTAATTCTGACATTATTCTATAACCTTTGGTACAACAAAATAATCTTCATTTTCAGCTGGAGAATTTTTTAAAATTTTTTCTCTAATATTGTCATTTTTAACTTCATCACTTCTAAATTTTAAAGTGGTTTCTGCTATAGAAGTTAATGGTTCAACCTCTTCAGTTTTTAATTCGTTTAATTTTTCAATAAATTCAAAAATTGAGCTCAAATCTCCAGCTAATTTTTGTGCTTTTTCATCTTCTAAAGATATTCTAGATAGTTTTGATATATGCTTTATTGTTTTAAGATCTATTGCCATGTGATAAAAAATATGTCGCAAACTATCACTTAAGCTAAAGATATACAATATGATCACAATTGAGGAATTTAAAAAAAAACACTCTTATAAAATAAGGTTAATTGGCTTAGATCTAGGATCAAAAAAAATAGGAATTTCTATATGTGATGAAAATCAATCTATAGCGACTCCATTTAGAATAATAAGTAAAACAAATATTAATGATCTGGTAAATCAGTTAAAAGAGATAATTAATGAAAATAATATCAAAGGAATAATCATAGGAAATCCAATAAATATGGATGGTTCTTTAGGCAAATCTTCACAATCTGTTAAAGATATAAGTAATAATATTGCTAAATTAATTGACTTACCAATTTGTCTTTGGGATGAACGTCTTTCTACAGTTGGCGCTTTCAATATTTCAAGTCAATTGGATGTAAATGTAACAAAAAGAGAAAAAGATATAGATAAAAATGCAGCAGCATTCATTTTACAAGGTGCTATTGATTATTTAAATAATTAGCTTGCAATAGAAATACTTTATAGCTATAGAGTTGGTTTTAATGGCAATTAAATCAAACAAGGCTATTAAAATCTCTCAAAAACATTTGTTAGGTATTCAAGATTTATCAATTAATGATGTTAATATTATATTAGATGAATCTAGTAAATTTATTGAATTAAACAGAAGCAAAAATAAGAAACTAGATACATTAAAAGGAAAAACTCAAATTAATCTATTCTTTGAACCTTCAACAAGAACTCAAAGTTCTTTTGATTTAGCGGGTAAAAGATTGGGTGCAGATGTAATGTCAATGAATATAACAAATTCAGCTATAAAAAAAGGAGAGACTCTTATTGATACGGCTATGACTTTAAATGCAATGCATCCTGATATCATTGTAATAAGACATCAGGACTCTGGAGCGTGCAATTTATTATCTCAAAAAGTAAATTGCGCTGTTCTTAATGCTGGTGATGGACGAAGAGAACACCCTACTCAAGCTTTATTAGATGCATTAACTATTATAAATAGAAAAAATAAAATTGAAGGATTAAGAATTGCTATTTGTGGTGACATACTTCATTCTCGTGTTGCAAGATCTAATATTTATCTTCTAAATATGCTTGGTGCTGAAGTAAATATAGTAGCTCCTTCAAATCTTATGCCAAAGGATATTGAAAGTTTAGGTGTTAATATTTTTTCTGATATGAAAAAAGGAGTTAAAGATTGTGATATTGTAATGATGTTAAGATTACAAAATGAACGAATGACAAGTTCTTTTCTATCTTCAAATAGAGAATATTATGAATACTACGGTTTGTCTCCTGATAAGTTAAATTATGCTAAGGATGATGCTTTAATAATGCATCCTGGACCAATGAACAGAGGAATTGAAATAGATACTAAATTAGCTGACGATATTAACAAAAGTGTAATCAAAGAACAAGTTGAACTAGGTGTGGCTGTGAGAATGGCTTGTTTAAAAATTTTTTGCATGTAAATGAAAAAAAAATATTTCATAAACGGAAATATAATAGATCCTCACAATTCTTTAAATGAAGAAGGAGGTTTAATAATTGGTGAAGATGGTAAAATTGAAGGAATAGGCAAAAAAGTAAACACAAAAAATATACCTTCTCGTGAAAAATTTATTGATCTTAAAGGCAAATATATATTTCCAGGAATAGTAGACATGCGTGTATTTGTGGGTGAGCCTGGTTATGAATATAAAGAAAATTTCAGAACTTTAAGTGAAGCTGCTCTTTCTGGAGGTGTTACTTCTGTCGTTACAATGCCAAATACAAATCCTGTTATTGACAACGTTTCAATCGTTGATTTTCTTAAGAGACGTGGAAGAGATAAATCTAAGATAAATATATACCCATCGGCATCATTAACTGTGAATGCTGAAGGAACAAATATGACTGAATTTGGTTTACTTCAAAATAAAGGAATTATTGCTTTTACTGATGGTACTAAAACTATTCAAAATACTAGGATTATGTCTAGAATTATGAATTCTGCTAGAGATTTAAATTCATTAATATTACAGCATGCTGAAGATTATGAGCTTTCACAAAATGGAATGATTAATGATGGGATAATAGCAACAAAGTTAGGCTTGCAAGGAATTCCTGAATTGGCAGAAATAATAATTATAGAAAGGGACCTTGCTTTATTAGAAAGTATTAAATGCAGATATCATATATCTCAATTATCTTCGGCAAAATCAGTTGAAATAATAAGAAATAGAAAAGAAAAAATCAAATTTTCATGTGGTGTGTCTATAAACAATTTATCATTGAATGAAAATGACATAGGGGATTTTCGAACATTTTTAAAATTATCTCCTCCTTTAAGAACTGAAGAAGATAGGATAGCTTTAGTCAAAGGTTTATCAGATGAAACTATAGATGTTATAGTATCAGATCATAAACCTGAAGATGAAGAACAAAAAAGGTTAACTTTTGCACAAGCTGGAACTGGAGCTTCTGGTATAGAAACTTTATTATCTTTAAGTCTAGAACATTATCACAATGGATCAGTAAAGTTAGAAACTATAATTAGAGCTCTGACTTCTAATCCTGCAAAAATTCTAAAAATTAATAAAGGAAACCTAAGTGTTGGAAATGACGCAGATTTTTGCATAGTAGATTTAAATAAACCTTGGATTGTAAAACAAGAAAATTTGTACTCTAAATCAAAAAATACATCTATAGAGAGCAAGAAGCTACAAGGAAAAGTAATGAATACATTTGTAAAAGGTGATGAATTATTTAACTTATAATGATGGATTATTTAATCATTGTCATAATCTCTTATTCACTTGGATCTATTCCTTTTGGTTTAATATTAACAAAATTATTTTTAAAAAAAGATATTAGAGATATTGGTTCGGGAAATATTGGAGCAACTAACGTTTTAAGATCTGGAAATAAGATAGTTGGTTATTCAACTTTATTACTAGATATATTAAAAGCAATTTTACCTGTAATATATGTAAAATTTAATTATCCAGATTTTATTTATATATCATCATTATGTGTTTTTTTGGGTCATGTTTTTCCTATTTGGTTAAGATTCAATGGAGGAAAAGGTGTAGCAACATATGTTGGAATTCTCTTTAGTATAAACTTAATTTATGGATTAGTTTTTGGACTTACTTGGATAATAATTTTCTTATTTTCAAAATATTCTTCTTTATCTTCATTATTAGGAAGTCTTTCTATACCAGTATATTTATTTATTGTTAAAGGCGATCAAATAATATTTTTTATAATTATGTTTGTTTTAATATTTTATACACATAGAGAAAACATTAAACGACTGAAAAACAAAGAAGAAAGTAAGACAAAAATTTATTAATTTGACACTGAAGGTCTTTTGAGTAATTTGTTGATTTATGAATCTTGTCATAGTCGAAAGTCCAGCAAAAGCTAAAACTATAAATAAATATTTAGGTTCTGATTATACTGTTTTAGCAAGTTACGGACATATTAGAGATCTGCCTTCTAAAAATGGTTCTGTAGATACAGAAAATAAATTTAAAATGATCTGGGAAGTTGACAGTTTTTCTAAAAAATACCTAAAAGAAATTACTGATACAGCAAAAATTTCAAAAAAAATAATTCTAGCAACGGACCCTGATAGAGAAGGTGAAGCTATTGCTTGGCATGTTAAAGAGTATTTAAGTGAAAAAAAACTCCTTAAAGATAAAAAAATTGAAAGAGTTGTCTTTAATGAAATAACTAAAAAGGCAGTTATAAATGGAATTGAAAATCCTAGAAAAATAGAACCTCACCTTGTCGACGCGTATATGGCTAGAAGAGCTCTTGATTATTTGGTTGGCTTTAATATTTCACCAATTTTATGGACAAAACTACCTGGTTCTAAATCTGCAGGTAGAGTTCAATCAGTAGCTTTAAGATTATTAACTGAAAGAGATCATGAAATTGAAGTTTTTATTCCAGAAGAATTTTGGACATTAAATGTAGTTTTTAAAACAAAAGAAAATTCTTTAATTAATTCAAATATAAATCAGTTAGATGGTAAAAAAATTGAAAAATTTACATTTAAAAATAAAGAAGATGTAAATAGAGCTATAGAAAATATTATAAAAAATAAATATAAAATTTCAAATATTAGTTCGAAAGTATATACTAGAAATCCATCAGGACCATTTACAACATCTACATTACAACAAACTTCTTCAAGTAAATTAGGTTTTGGAGCTTCAAGAACAATGCAAATTGCACAAAGATTATATCAAGGTATAGATATAGAAGGTGATACAATCGGTTTGATTACTTATATGAGAACAGACGGCACAAATATTTCAAAAGATGCTATTGAAAGTTTTAGGAATTATATTTCTAATAATTATGGAGAAAAATATTTGCCTAATGGTCCAATAAATTATTCAGGGAAAAAAGCTAAAAATGCTCAGGAAGCTCATGAAGCAATAAGACCTACTGAAATCGAAAGAAATCCTGAAAGTCTAAAAAAATATTTAAGCACTGATCAATATAAGTTATATGATTTAATATGGTCAAGATCGCTTTCTTCGCAAATGGAATCTGCTAAGTTTGATAGAAAAACTATAAGTATAATATCTGAAGATGGTAATAATATCTTTAAAACAAGTGGTTCAGTTATAAAATTTGATGGTTATTTAAAATTATCAAAAATAGATGAGGAAAATGAAGATGAAGAAATATTGCCAGATGTTAAAAAAGAAAATGTTGATATTGGTGAATTTATTGATGAACAACATTTTACACAACCACCTCCAAGATATTCAGAAGCAAGTTTAGTAAAAAAACTTGAAGAACTTGGCATTGGAAGACCTTCTACTTATGCTAGTATAATTTCTGTTATTTCTAATAGAGGTTATGCAGATATTAATAATAAAAGATTTTTTCCAACAGATAGAGGAAAATTATTGTCTGCATTTTTAGAAAAATTATTTACAAAATATGTGGACTATGATTTTACCGCTAAATTAGAAGATCAATTAGATGATATCTCTTCTGGAAAAGAAGATTGGATAAAAGTTTTAGAGAATTTTTGGATTGATTTTTTTTCTAATGTAACATCAGTTAAAGAAAAAAGAACTAGAGAAGTTCTTGATTTATTAAATGAAAGTCTTGGATCTTTAATTTTCGAAGTAGATAATGAAGGTAAAGTTAACAGAAAATGTAAACTTTGCAATAACGGAGAATTAAGTTTAAAAAATAGTTTTCGTGGAGGAGCTTTTATAGGATGTTCAAATTATCCTGAATGTAAATTTACACGTCCACTTTCTAAAGCAAAAACAGCTCAACAATTGAATCTAGCTGAACCTAAATTAATAGGTAAGAGTGTTAATGAAGAAGATATTTACTTAAAAAATGGCAGATTTGGTCCATACCTGCAATATGAATCTAAAAATATAATTATTGAAAAAAATTCAAAGAAAAAAAAGAAAAGTCAAAAGAAGAATGAAAATATTAAAAATGTATCTATACCAAAAGGATTGGAAATAGATTCTATTGACTTAAGCAAGGCTCAATTCTTATGTTCTTTACCTATTAACTTAGGAAAAAATCCTGATAACGATAATGATATAACTTTGAATGTTGGAAGATTTGGTCCTTATTTAAAATGTGAAAATAAATCTGCTAGAATTGAAAATGTTGAAGAAATATTTTCAATAGGTTTAAACAGAGCAATCACTTTGATAGCCGAAGCTAAACCTGGAAGAATTTCGTCATCTATAATAAAAGATCTAGGAGAACACCCTGAAGATAAAAAACCAGTTAGAGTTATGAAAGGACAATATGGTCCATACATTAAATATAAATCTTTAAATGCTACAATTCCTGAAGAAAAAGATCCTACTGAATTATCAATGGAAGAAGCATTAATATTGATTGAGAAAAGAAAAGAATACGATAAAACTAAAAAATCAAAAAAAAGAAAATAGCATGAACTATGATCAAAAAATAAATGAATTAAAAATAAATCTTCCAAATGCGGCAGACCCAGTTGGATCGTATGTAGCTTCTAAGATATCAGGCAAAATGCTGTTTATTTCTGGCCAAATTTCTATTGATGAAAATGGTGAATTAATTAAAGGAAAACTTGGTAAAGATTTGAATATAGATGAAGGATATAATGCTGCGAAAAGATGTGCTTTAAATATAGTGGCTCAGATAAGAAAAGCTTGTAATGATGATTTATCGAAAATTAAATCCTGTGTTAAGTTAACAGGGTTTGTTAATTCTACTGAAGATTTTGTAGAACAGCCTAAAGTTATAAATGGAGCTTCTGATTTAATTGCTTCTATTTTTGGTGCTGCAGGAATGCATACAAGAGCAGCCGTTAGTACCAACAGTCTTCCTTTGGGTGTAGCTGTTGAAGTAGATGCTATTTTTGAATTAAATTAGTTTTTAACTAAAATTTAAATTTTTTTTAGTCAGAATATAATTTCCACATGTATCATGAGCATTATCTAATTGTTGAATTTTTCGTTCAAGATCGTTAAGACTTAGACCTTTACCGTAGATATCATAAATCTTAAGATTGTGCTGTTTAATAAAATTATTGATTTTTTCTGGTGAATAATCTTCATTATTGATTATCATTTTTGAAAATTCAAAAATTATTGAACAATCATACTTCTCTAATAATTCAGAAGCACCATAAATTGCGTTAAAATCATATCCTTCCAGATCAATTTTTATGAAAATACTAGTATCTTCAGTAATTTTAAAAGAATTAAAATAATTATTAAGTGTGGTTATATTAACTTTATAAGAAAAGGATTTATCAACAAGATTTTTTGATACGTATCCTCCTCCACTTGCAAAATTAAGATTTGAACTTCTCATATCATTAAAATAAATTTCTCCAATTTCATCACCAAGAGCAAGTTTTACAGGTGTTATGTTTTTAATATTATTAATTTCGATATTTTTTTTAAGAAACATAAATTCTTTATCAGATGGTTCAAACGCAAAAATTTCAACATTTTTTACGAGAGTTGAAACATCTAAAGAGTAAAAACCTGAATTTGCTCCACAATCTATAAATATATTTTTATGATTTGTTAGGTTATTTATAATTAATTTTCTCTCACTTATATCTGGAAGACTTACCCTTGTTAAAATATATCGTGTATAATCATTTTTATCTGGATAAACAAAAATTGAAAATAATTTGAACTTTATTAAAAAAGGACCTTTCAAAAAAAACTGAATTAAAGAAAAAAAAATATAAAAAATTTTTTTTTTGAATTTAGTGTTGAAAAGATAAATAGGATATTTGTTACAAAAATTTTGAAAGAAAGTGTCCATATTAATATTATTTAATAACTAAAATCCAATACCATAATACTTGATTTTTTTTTTAAACATTTCTTCAGGATTGTATAAGTTTCTTAAATCATAAATTTTGAAATATTTTTTTTTGACAAGTTTTTTAAAATTCAGTTGTTTAAATTCGTTCCATTCAGTATGAATTATAATCAAATCTGAGTTTTCTACAGAATTTTTAATTGAATTAGTATATGAAACATTTTTAATTTTTTGAAATTCTTTTTTGAAACCAGTTGGATCAAAATATTTAATAATGGCACCTTTTTTTGATAAAGCTGGAATCATTGATAGGCATGCAGTATCTCTCATATCATCTGTGTTTGCTTTAAATGTAACTCCTAAAAAACATATTTTTTTATTTTTAACTTTATTTTTGAGAATTTGAAAGATTCTACTAAGTATATGTTTTGATCTATCTTCATTAGATCTTATAACAGATTTAATAACAGATAAATTAGTTTTAAATTTAACTGCAGTTGATATTATAGCTTTAGCATCTTTTGGAAAACAAGAACCTCCATAAGAAGGTCCAACTCTTAAAAAACGACTACCTATTCTCTTATCTAAACCCATTCCTATAGAAATATCTTCCACATTAATTCCTATTTTTTCACACAAATTTGCTATTTCATTAATAAATGTAATTTTTGTAGCTAAAAAAGCATTAGATGAATATTTTATTAATTCGGCTGCACGTCTAGAAGTGTTAATATAGTTAGCACCTTTAGAAATTAATGGTAAATAAAGATTTTTTAAAATACGATTTGATTTTTTATCATTTGACCCAAGAACAATTCTATCGGGATAGATAAAATCTCTTATTGCCTCTCCTTCTCTCAAAAATTCAGGATTAGATACTACAGAAAATCTACTTTTATTATTTTTATTAGATAAAATCTTTTCAATTTCATCACCTGTAGTTACTGGAACAGTTGATTTAGTTACAATAATTTTAAATTTATTAATTGAAGAACTGATTTCTTTTACAACTTCGTAAATTTGACTTAAATCTGCGGCACTACCACTCTTTTTAGTTGGTGTGCCAACACATATAAAAATAATATCAGATTTTTTTACTGAATTCTTCAAATCAGTTGAAAAATTCAATCTTTTATTTTTATAATTTTTAAAAACTAATTCTTCTAATCCGGGTTCATAAAATGGTATTTCTCTATCTTTAAGTTTATTTATTTTATTCTCATTTTTATCTACACAAATAACATCATTGCCTAAGTCAGAGAAACATGCACCACTAACTAAACCAACATATCCTGTTCCTATCATGCATAATTTCATAATTTAGCAATCTCCAAAGCTGACTTTATGTAACCATTCATTGTTCCACAATCCAAGTATTTTCCAGAAAAATTATGTGCAATAAATTTCTCTTTTTGATAAATTAATGATTGAATTGCATCAGTAATATGTATTTCTCCACCTTTTCCAGGCTTTTGTTTTGATAACTTTGCAAAGATTGAAACTGGAAGTATGTATCTACCAATAACAGCCTTATTTGATGGAGCTTTTTTAACTGAAGGTTTTTCTACAACATCGCTAATTAAATAATCTCTTTTATTTAATTTTTTATTTAATTTATATACGCCCCATCTAGTAACTGTATTTTTTTTAACATTCATACTTGCCATTACTGACGCTCTATTACGATTATGAACTTTAATCATGGATTTAGAACAATTTTGATTTACAATCAAATCATCAGGAAGAAGCATTAAAAAAAATTTATCTTTAATATATTTTTTCGTTTTTAAGACAGCATCTCCTGTACCCAAAGGTTTATTTTGATAAACGAATTTTATCATTTTTTTATATTTTATAATTTTTTTGTATTCGCTTATAATTCTAGGATCTTTTTTTTTCTTTATTATATTTGTGTAGAATTTATCATTATAAAAGTAATCTTTGACCATCTTCTTTTTTTTGGAGATAATAAAAACTATTTCTTTAATACCGGCTTCAATACATTCATCTAATATATATTCTATTCCAGGTTTTCCATTAATTGGTAGTAGTTCCTTAGGAAATACACTAGTAAGTGGTAACAATCTTGTACCTAGACCTGCCAATGGAATAATCGCTTGTTTAATCATTTAAATGTTTTACTTATAAATTAATTTATTACAAATGAAAATAATTAGAAATATTTTAGATTTAAATAAGGCAATAAAAGATTTTAAAAACTTTGGATTTGTACCTACTATGGGAGGAATTCATCAAGGCCACATATCTCTAATCAAAAAATCACAAAAGCAATGCAAGAAGACAATTGTAAGTATTTTTGTAAATCCAACTCAATTTAACGACAATAATGATTTTAAAAAATATCCTCGAAATTTGAAAATTGACATAAAAATTTTAAAAAAAATAAAAGTTGATTTTTTGTTTATTCCTAATGTAAGGGAGATTTATAAAAAAAAAATTAAGAATTTTAAACTTTATAAAAATGATAAAATACTATGTGTGAATCACAGAAAAGGTCATTTTGAAGGTGTTTTGAATATTATGAATAGGTTATTAAATGTAATTAAAGCCAAATATGTTTTTTTGGGTGAAAAAGATTATCAACAACTTTTTCTTATTAAAAAATATTTAGGAAAGAAATACCAATTTAAAATTATTAACTGTATTACTGTAAGAGATAAAAATAAAGTTGCTCTATCAACTAGAATTAAACTTCTAAACAAAAAAAATTATTATAAAGTTTCTTTGATATCTAAATATCTTTTAAAACTTAAAAGAGAATTGAGCATAAATATAAGTAGATATAATTTATCATTATTGATAAAACAAAATATTAAAAAACTTGAGGATCTTTACAAAATTAAAATAGATTATTTAGAATTCAGAAATGAAAAAAATCTTAATAAATTTAATAAAAGAGGTAAATACAGATTATTTATAGCTTACTATTTAGAAAAAGTAAGATTAATTGATAATTACTAATTATAAGAAATAAGCACCAACGCTTAAAAAAGAAACAAACCCTATAACATCAGTTATTGTTGTAACAAATACACTTGAAGATATTGCTGGATCAATATTTAATCTTTTTAATGTAACTGGAACTAAAATACCAAAAAGACCGGCCACAACCATGGTTAATATCATTGAAATCGAAATTATCATAGACAATATAAAATCATCAAACCATATATGAACTACTAAAGAACTAATAATTGCAAATATAACTCCATTTAAAATTCCTATATTAAATTCTTTAATTATATTCTTAGTAAAATTATTTTTTGTTAAATCTTTAGTAGCTAAAGATCTGACTGTCACAGCCAATGTTTGCATTCCCGCATTACCACCCATTGAAGCAACTATTGGCATTAAAAAAGCAAGTACAATCATTTGTTCAATAGTAGCTCCAAATAAACTTATGCAATAAGTTGCTAAAAAAGCTGTAAATAAATTCAATAATAACCAATTAAATCTTCTTTTTGTTTTAGTAAAAACACCATCGGTGATTTCTTCATCTCCTACTCCGGCTAATCTCAACACATCTTCTTCAGCTTCTTCCTTTAATACGGTTAAAACATCATCATAAGTAATCATACCAACTAGTTTATTGTTTTTGTCAATGACTGCTGCAGAACTTAAATTATAATTTTCAAATAAATTACCAACTTCTTCTTTGTCCATATCTACTGGTATTAAAAGTTGCGATTCTGACATAATGGATAGCATTTTTGACTCTCTTGGCGTTCTTAAGACTTTAGATGATGGTATCGTACCAATCGGTTTAAACTCTTCATCAACAATAAATATTTCAAGAAATTCGTCTGGAAGTTCTTTATTTTCTCTTAAATAATCAATAGTTTGTCCAACTGACCAATTACTTGGTATTGCTGTGAATTCACGCTGCATAATTCTAGCAGCTGTATCTTCTGGGTAGCTTAAACTTTCTAATAGTGCAAATCTATCTTTTGGAGGAAGAGAACTTAGTATTATATTTTTGTCCTTTTCTTCAACATTTTCTAAAATTTTTATAGCATCATCAGATTCAAGATTTTTTAAAATAGTAACTATAGAGTCAGATGATAAATAAGTAATAATTTCAGACTGAATCGATTCATTTAATTCAACAAAAACTTCAGGATCAATCTTAAAATTATTTAATTTTATAAGATTTTCTCTATCATTTTGATTTAAATGTTCAATAATATCTGCTGCGTCAGCAGGGTGCATCTCTCTAAAAGAATTAGTAATAAACTGAGCATCATTAATGGTAATTTTTTCAGTAACTACTTTTATAAATTCCTTATTAAATTCAAAATTTACCTTTTTATCTTTGATTTTTTTAACTAAAGTCATAAAATTTCCTTTAATTTAGTTGGGACTATTAATACAAAATGAAAATAATACAATTTTTAAATGAATATAGAGATCAAAAAGTCAATAAAACCAATAAAATATAATTTTGCCATTAAATATATGGAAAGAAGATTAGATCAAATATCTAAAGGTGGCGCAAAGGAACTTATTTGGATTTTAGAACATGATGAAATTTATACTGGAGGAACAAGTTTTAAAGATAATGAAATATTAGATAAATCAATTAATTTTATTAAAACAAATAGAGGTGGAAAAATTACATTTCATGGACCTGGTCAATTAATTTTTTATTTTATAATAGATTTAAGGAAAAGGGATATCAACATTAGGAAATTAATTTCTTCAATAGAAAAAACAATAATTGATACTTTAAGTTATTTTAAGATAAAAAGTTTTGCAGATAGAAAAAATATAGGTATTTGGTATAGAAATAATAAGAATATAGAAAAAGTTGCAGCAATTGGAATTAAAGTAAAAAAATGGATTGCTTATCATGGATTTTCAATAAATATAAATATTGATCTAAAAAAATATGAAAAAATTATTCCTTGCGGAATTAAAGAAAAAAAAATAACTAATTTGATTAAAATAAAAAAACAGAATTATAAAATTATAAAAGATATGCTTATAAAAAATTTTTTAACTAATATCCAAAATTAAGTCTTTTTGTTTTAAGCATCTTTTTAAAATAATCTGGTAAAGAAGCTCTAAAAGTATATTTTTTTTCATTAAACATGAATTTAATTTCATAAGAATGAAGCATCAAATTTTTATTTATTGATTTAATATCAGCTTGAGAATTATATTTTTTATCACCTAAAAATGAATGTCCTATCATAAAAAAATGTTTTCTCAATTGATGTTTTCTACCTGTAACAGGTTTCATTTTTATCAATGTTGATGTATTATTTTTGTCTAATACTTTAAACATTGTTTCTGCTTTTTCTATAATTTTTTTTTTGTTTTCATATCTAAGCAGATCAATATTTAAAGTTCCTTTAAATTTATCAATTTCACCGTGACATATACCCAAGTAAGTTTTGTGTATTTTTCTTAAGCGGAATAAGGAAGTTAATAATTGAGCAGTTTCTCTATTTTTTGCCATGATAAAAACACCAGACGTGTCTTTGTCTAATCTATGCACTGAATAAGGTTTTGAATTTTCAAAAATTTTACTTTTTGCAAATATATCTACAAGATTTTTTTTTGATTTAGTGCCGCCTTGAACAGATATTCCAGAACTTTTATTAAGAACTATGAAATCATCATTATTTTCTATTATCAGATTTTCGTTTTCTTTTATTATTTCATTGCTGGGTTTATATTTTATTTTTTTTTGTATAATTTTTTTTTCATAATTAAAGTTAAAGATATCTATTTTATCACCTTGTTTAACTTTTATAAAACTTTTTACTTTTTTTTTATTTAATTTTATGTTTCCAATTCTTAAATTTTTTTCAATTAATCCTTGTGGTATTTTGCCTAGATGATTTCTTAATAATCGATCAATACGCATATCGTTATACGCTTTGTCAACGCTAATGGTTTTTTTCATTTAGAGATAATTATAAAGAAAATTAAGCTGTAGCTACTTTGGACTCTTCAGTTTTCGTATCTTTTGTTGTGTCTTTTTTCTTTCGATCAACTCTCTTTGCTTCAAGATCTCTATCTACAAATTCAATTATTGCCATAGGTGCATTATCTCCATACCTAAATCCAGCTTTGATAATCCTTGTATAGCCACCTTTTCTATCCTGGTATCTTTTTGATAGAGTTTTCTTAACTTTGTTCGCTGATTTTGAATCTTGTAACTTTGATATTAATGTTTTTGTGTTATGCAAACTATCTTTTTTACCAAGAGTAATTATTTTATCCGCTTGGGGTCTTAAAACTTTTGCTTTTGGTAGAGTTGTTGTAATTTGTTCATACTTTATTAATGAATTGAGCATGTTTTTTATAAGAGCTTTTCTGTGCTCTGATGTTCTATTTAGTTTTTTATAACCAAATTTATGTTTCATTATATAGCTTCTTCGAGTTTTTTTGATAATTCAGCTATATTTTCAGGTGGCCAATTAGGAATTTCCATTCCTAAATATAAAGACATTCCTGTTAATACTTCTTTTATTTCATTCAATGATTTTCTACCAAAATTAGGAGTCCTAAGCATTTCGCCTTCAGATTTTTGAACTAAATCACCAATGTAGATAATGTTATCATTTTTTAAGCAATTCATTGATCTTACAGATAGTTCTAATTCGTCAACTTTTCTTAACAAATTTTTGTTAAATTCAGGTTCACTAGGTTGTTCTCTAACTATTATCTCAACTGGTTCATCAAAATTAACAAACATTCCTAATTGATCTTGGAATATTCTTGCAGAATAAGCCACAGCATCTTCAGCAGAAATTGACCCATTTGTTTGAACCTCCATAGTTAATTTGTCATAGTCTAAAGCTTTTCCTTCTCTAGCTGTGCTTACCGAATAAGACGCTTTCTTGACTGGACTAAATAATGAGTCTATTGGTATTAATCCTATAGGTGGTTCTTCAGGTTTATTCATATCTGCTGAAATATAACCTTTTCCAGTACCTACGGTCATTTCCATGTGAAAATTAGTATTTTCATCTAAGTTACATATTACCAAATCTGGATTTAATATTTCTATATCAGGAACTGATGAAATTGCTGATGCTTTTATTTCTCCAGGTCCTTTTGCATCTAAAATTAATTTTTTGGCTCCTTCAGTACTGCTTTTTAATGCTAATTCTTTTACATTTAATACTATATCAGTAACGTCTTCTCTAACTCCTTTAATTGAAGTAAATTCGTGTAAGACTCCATCAATATGAATTGAAGTAACTGCTGCACCCCTTATAGAAGAAAGTAAAATTCTTCTTAGTGAGTTACCCAAAGTTAATCCATAACCTTTTTCAAGTGGTTCGGCTATAATTTTTGCATGCGATTTGTCATCACTTAATTGAACGTCAAGTTTAGTTGGTTTTATTAATGATTTCCAATTTTTTACATTTACTTCTGCTGATTCCATTACACTCTCCTTTTTTTTGGTGGTCTAGTACCATTATGCGGCATTGGGGTACTATCTTTAATTGAAGTGATTTTAAAACCTCTTGATTGCAAAGCTCTTAATGCTGTTTCTCTACCTGATCCAGGACCTTTAACTTCAACAGATAAACTTTTCATACCATATTCTAAAGCTTTTGCCGCCGCAGAATCAGCTGCTACCTGAGCTGCATATGGGGTAGATTTTCTAGATCCTTTAAATCCTTTTTGACCAGCTGATGACCAAGAAATAATATTTCCATCATTATCAGATATCGAAACAATTGTATTGTTAAAAGTTGATTGAATATAAGCAATACCATTTGTTATATTTTTTTTAATTTTTTTTTTTTTTGAATATGTGCTTTTTTTAGTTTTTGACTTGATATCTTTTATTTGATCTTTATTTTCTATTTTTTCTTTACTCATTGTTTATTTTTTTAATGGTGTTAGTTTTTTTCCAGCAATAGCTATTGCCTTCCCTTTTCTTGTTCTTGCGTTGCATCTTGTTCTTTGGCCTCTAACAGGAAGTTTTTTTCTATGTCTAGAACCTCTATAAGAAGCTAAATCAATTAATCTCTTAATGTTTAATGAATTTTCTCTTCTTAAATCACCTTCAACTGTAATTTTTTGATCGATATATTCTCTTATTTTTAAAATTTGATCATCAGTTAATTCATTGACCCTCTGCGATTTTGATATTTCCAAAGCTTTACATATTTCATTAGAAAATTTATCACCAATACCGTAAATATAAGTTAATCCTACTTGCACCAATTTATTTTGTGGTATGTTTACACCTGCGATACGAGCCATAATATTGTGATAAAATTTAGCCTTTTATATAAGAAGTTGTTTTAAAGTCAATGTATTATCCTCTAAGAATTTGCTCAATTTTACTTGAAATTACTTCAATTTCATCGCTTCCATCAATTTCATAAAAATTATTTCTTGATGAATAATAATCCAAAACTAGTTTTGTTTTTTTCATATATTCATCATACCTATTTATTACAGCTTCATTATTATCATCTTTTCTTTTTATTAAATATTTGCTGCCACATTTATGGTTTGCAATTTCCTTTTTATCAATAAATTCATTGTAAGATTTATTACAAATTTCACATGTTATTCTTTCTAATATTCTTTTTTCGATGATGTCTCTTGGAACTTTTAAAAATAAAATATAATTTATAGATTGATTATCAGAATTAAGAATTAACTCTAAATTTTCAGCTTGATTTATATTTCGCGGATATCCATCAAATATAATATTATTTCTAATATTGGCGCTTATTACTACTTTTTTTAATAATCTATCAACAATTTCATCTGTTGCTAAATCTCCTTTGGATATTATTTTTTCAATTTCTCTACCTATATTTGTTTTATTTTTTATTTCATTTCTCAGTAGATCTCCGGTCGATATTTGATTTAGATTAAATTTATTAACAATATTTTGTGCTTGAGTTCCTTTACCTGCTCCTGGAGAGCCAAGCATTATTATATTCACTTTTATCTACCAAACTTAGTTTTTTTAATTAATTGTTCGTATTGAGAGCTCATTAATCTTGTCTGCACTTGAGTTACAGTATCTATAGCTACAACTACGACTATTAATATTGATGTTCCACCTAAATAAAAAGGAATTGGATAATTTGCTATTAAAAATTCTGGCATCAAACATACTAAAGTTAAATATAGCGCACCCATTGTAGTTAATCTTGTAAGTATTGTATCTATATACATTGCTGTGCTATCTCCTGGTCTTATTCCTGGAATAAATCCTCCATATTTTCTTAGGTTTTCTGCTGTCTCATTTGGATTAAATGTAATTGAAGTATAAAAAAATGTAAAAAAAATTATTCCTGACGCATATAAAATCATATAAAGAGGCTGACCTTGGGAAAAATATGAGGTTATATTTAAAAATGTTTCATTCTGAGAAATATTAAAGTTTGAAAATGTAACAGGTAAAAGTAATAATGCTGATGCAAAAATCGCTGGAATAACTCCAGCAGAATTAATTTTTAAAGGTAAATGAGAAGAATCTCCTCCATACATTTTATTACCCATTTGTCTTTTTGGATAATTAATTAATATTTTTCTTAGTGCTCGTTCCATAAATACAATAAATAAAATAGTTAGAATCAATATAGTAAAAATTCCTAAAATCATTATTGTTGAAATTGCTCCGGTTCTGCCTAATTCAAATGTAGTAACTAATGCCCTGGGTATTTCTGCTACAATTCCTGAAAAAATTATTAATGAAATTCCATTTCCTATTCCTCTTTGAGTGATTTGTTCTCCTAGCCACATTAAAAATATTGTTCCCGCTACTATTGTTGTAACTGTTGAAATTTTAAAAAAAAATCCTGGATTAATAACTAAATTAGCAGAAGATTCTAATCCAACTGACAAGCCATATCCTTGAACTATAGCCAATAAAACAGTACCGTACCTTGTTATTTGAGTAATTTTTTGTCTACCTATTTCACCTTGAGCTTTTAAATTTTTGAAATAATCAGAAACGCCAGTTAATAACTGTACAATAATTGATGAAGAAATATATGGCATTATGCCTAATGCAAAAATTGCCATTCTGCTCACTGCTCCTCCAGCAAATACGTTAAACATACCTAGCAATCCTTTTTGATTACTTTGCATCATAATTTGTAATTGATCAGGATCTATACCTGGTAATGGAATAAAAGTTCCAAGCCTATAAATTGATAATATAAAGATAGTAAATAAAATACGATTTTTTAAATCGTTTGTTTGAGATTTTTCACTCATTGATTAAGCTTTTTTTATTGATATTTTTCCGCCCAATTTTTCTATCTTTTCTCTTGCGGATTTAGATGAAAAATCAGCTTCTATATCTAATTTAATATTAATATTGCCTGTTCCTAATATTTTTATTTTTTTATAAGATTTATTCAATATATTTTTCTTTATTAGATTTTTTAAATCTATTTTTTCATCAGTCTTTAATATATTTTTTTCTATAAGTGTTTGTAGTTTTTCTATATTTATTTTTGCAATTTTAACTTTTTTTAATGGATTAAATCCTCTTTTTGGCAATCTCCTATATAAAGGCATTTGTCCACCTTCAAAACTTTTGATTGCTACACCAGATCTTGATTTTTGCCCTTTCATTCCTCTTCCAGCAGTTTTTCCTTTTCCTGATCCAATTCCTCTGCCTACCCTGATTTTCTTTATTTTAACTTGTGAAGTTGTATTTAAAGTTGTCATTAACCCCTTTTTTCAATTATTTCTGAGATTTTCTTGTTTCTTAGATTGGATATATTTTTTGGTGAGTTTTGTTTTGACAGTGCTTTCATGCATGCTCTGATAACATTATGAGGATTGGCAGTTCCTAATGATTTTGCTACAATATCTTTTATACCTAATACTTCACAAACAGAGCGTACTGGTCCACCTGCTATAATTCCTGTTCCTTTTGGAGCAGCTCTCAATTTTATTTTTCCTGCACCATCTTTACCATAAATGTCATGGTGTATTGTTCTTCCTTCTCTTAATGGTACTTGTATCATGTTTCTTTTTGCCATTTCATTTGCCTTTCTAATTGCATCTGGCACTTGTTTTGCTTTAGCATGAGCTATACCTATTTTTCCATTTTGATTTCCAACTACAACTAGTGCTGAAAATCCAAACCTTCTTCCACCTTTTACTACTTTAGTAATTCTGTTTATATGTACTAATTTTTCTAATATTTCTGTACCGTTTGTTTCCATAATTTAAAAGTCCAATCCATTTTTTCTTAATGTTTCTGCAAATTTTTTTACTCGACCGTGGTATTTGTAAATACCTCTGTCAAAATACACTTTAGTAATTTTTTTTTCCTTGGCTTTTGCTGCTAATAATTCAGCAACAGCTATTGATAATTCGGTTTTGTTTTGTTTTTTTGATTTTACTTCCTTTTTTAAAGAAGATGCGGAAATAAGTGTAATTTTATTCACATCATCGATAATTTGGCCACTTATATTTTTTGCAGTTCTTGATACACTTAATCTATATCTATCTCCATTTGATGATTTTTTGAGTTTATTTCTTACTCTATTTCTTTTTCTTTTCAATGTAGACAATTTCATTATTTTTTCTTTCCTTCTTTTCTTAAAATATTTTGACCTTGTTCTTTTATACCTTTGCCTTTATACGGTTCTGGTGGTCTAATGCTTTTAATTTGTGAAGCTACCATACCTACTTGTTGTTTGTCGAAACCTACTATTTTAATTATTGTCTGTTTTTCTACTGTTATTTTAATTCCTTCGGGTATATCAAAATTAACATCGTGGCTAAAGCCTAGTTGTAGATTTAATTGTTTGCCTTTTAATGCGGCTCTAAATCCTACCCCTGATAATTCAAGAATCTTTTCATATCCTTTGCTGGTACCTGTTATCGCATTATTAAGCAAGCTTCTATTCATCCCCCATAGTTTTTTTATGTTTTGAGATATTTTTTTCGGTTTAATTGAAACTTCTTTACCTTCATTAATTATTAAATCAAATAAATCAGTATCTATGTTTAAAAATTTTTTACCAAGAGGTCCTTCAATATTAATCGTATTTCCACTTAAAAGTACTTTTACTTTATCTGGAATAGTTATATTTATTTTACCAATTTTTGACATTAAAATACCTTACAAATTATTTCCCCACCTATATTTTGTTTTCTTGCATCAATATCTGTCATCACTCCTTTGGGAGTTGATACTATTGCTATACCCAGGCCATTATTTATCTTAGGTAAGCTCTGTGCACTAGAAAAGATTCTTCTTCCTGGTTTAGAAATTCTTTCAATAGAACTTATAACAGGGTTTCCAGAGTTATATTTTAAATTAATTTCTAGATTCGGTTTTATTTCTTCAGTTACTTTATAGTCTATAATATAACCTTCGCTTTTTAAAACTTCTGCTAATTTTATTTTGAATTTTGATGAAGGTAATTCAACTTTTTTATGATTTCTCATTAGAGAATTTTTAATTCTAGCTAACATATCTCCTATTGGATCGCTTAAACTCATATTTTCCTTTCTACCAACTTGATTTTACCATTCCTGGTATTTTTCCTTCTAATCCTAATTGTCTTAAAGCTATTCTTGATATTTTTAATTTTCTATACACGCCATGTGGTCTGCCTGTGATTTGACACCTATTCATAATTCTATTTGATGCAGAATTTCTTGGCATTTTAGAAAGTTTTTGTTGCGCTTTAAATCTTTCCTCTAAAGATAAATTTTTGTTCATTATTATTTTTTTTAAATTTTGTCTTTTTTTATAATATTTATTTACAAGTTTAATTCTTTTATTGTTTTTATTTATTGAACTAAGTTTTGCCATCAATTGCCCTTTCTTTCTAAAAATGGAAAATTTATTTTTTTAAGTAATTCATAACTATGGTCTTTATTTTGCGTTTTTATTGAAATCGTTATATCCAGACCTCTAATTTTATCTACTTTATCAAAATTTACTTCAGGAAAAACAATATGTTCCCTTATGCCAAACGTAAAATTGCCAAATTTGTCAAAACTGTTTGGATTTAGTCCTCTAAAATCTTTAATTCTAGGTAACGCAATATTTACTAGTCTATCTAAAAATTCATACATTTTATTTTTTCTAAGTGTTACTTTGAGACCAGAATTTGTATTTTTTCTGGTTTTAAAGTTTGCAATTGACTTTTTGAACTTTGTAATTACTGGTTTTTGGCCCGCAATTTTAGCTAGATCTTCTTCGCAAGATTTTAGTATTTTAGAATCATTTCCATCTAATCCTAAACCCATATTTAATACAACTTTATATATCTTTGGACCCATATATAGATTTTTGTAACCAAATTTTTCTTTTAATATAGGTTGTATTTCTTTTTTTATGGTTTCTTTAAGTCTTGGTTCCATTATTTTTTAATTTCTTTATTTTTTATTTTTTTTTTTTCAATAATTACTAGGTTTGAAATGTGAATAAAATTTTCTTTAGTTATTATTCCTCCCTTTTTTTCTTTTGTAGTTTTCACGTGCTTTTTAACCATATTAAAACCTTTAATTTTTGCTCTATTATTTTGTCTATCTATTTCTATTACTTCACCATCTTTATTTTTATCTTTTCCTGATATAATTTTAACTTTTGTGCCTTTTTTAATCATTTACAATACCTCAGGTGCTAATGAAATAATTTTCATTTGTCCTTTGTTTCTTAATTCTCTTGTTACCGGTCCAAATATTCTAGTTCCAATAGGTTCTCCTTTATCATCTGTTAATACGGCTGCATTATTATCAAATCTTACTTTTGAACCATCGTTTCTATGTATTCCTTTCTTAACTCTAACTACTACTGCCTTATGTACAGTTCCCTTTTTGACCTTACCTTTAGGTATTGCCTCTTTTATAGCAACTACTATAGTATCACCAATGCTAGCATATCTCCTTTTAGAACCACCAAGAACTTTAATGCATTCAATTTTTTTTGCTCCACTATTGTCAGCAACAAATAATTCGGTTTGTACTTGAATCATTTAATATCCCCAATTACTTCAAATTTTTTAGATTTTGAATATGGTTTACATTCCCTAATTGAAACTTTATCACCATTTTTAAATTTATTATTATCATCATGAGCATTATATTTTTTTTTCGCCTTTATTACCTTTTTTAATAAAGGGTGTTGGTATTTTCTCTCAACCTCGACAGTAATAGTTTTGTCAGGATTATTGCTTACCACGATTCCTTTTAATATTTTTTTAGGCATTTTTTCTCTCCATTAACGTTTTTAATCTAGCTATATTACGTTTCGTTTCATTTATTTTAGAGGGATTTTTAACTTGACCATTAGTTTTTTGAAACCTAATATTAAATAGGTCTTTTTTTAATTTTTCAAATTCTTTAACTGATTGTTCTTTTGTTAGTTTATTAATTTCTTTTTTTTTCATTTTTATATTCTTTTTATAAATTTGCATTTAATTGGTAATTTCGCTGATGCTTTATATAAAGCTACTTTGGCTGTTTGTTCTGGAACGCCGTCTATTTCAAATAAAATTCTTCCGGGTTTAACTCTACATGCCCAAAATTCTGGGGAACCTTTTCCTTTGCCCATTCTGACTTCTGTAGGTTTTTTTGAAACTGGTATATTAGGAAACATTCTTGTCCATACTTTTCCTTGCCTTTTCATATGTCTTGTCAAAGCAACCCTGGCCGCTTCTATTTGTCTTGAAATTATTCTTTCTGGTTGAATTGCTTTTAATCCATAAGTACCGTAATTCATGTTGTTGCATCTTGATGCGTGGCCATGAATTCTTCCTTTGTGCGCTTTTCTAAATTTGGTTCTTGTTGGTTGTAACATGATTATTTTTTATTTCTTTCTTGATTAAATTCTCTTACAAAAACATCTCCTTTATAGATCCATACTTTAATTCCAATTATACCATATGTTGTTAATGCTTCAGCTTCAGCGTAATCTATATCTGCTCTCAATGTATGAGAAGGAATGCTCCCCTCTCTTAACCACTCTGTTCTAGCAATCTCATTTCCACCCAATCTTCCGCTTATTGAAACTTTAATTCCTTTAGCCCCTAATCTTAAAGCAGATTGCATTGCCCTTTTCATTGCTCTTCTATAAGAAATTCTTTTAACCAACTGTTGTGCTATGTTTTCAGCAACTAGATAACTATTTGTTTCTGGTTTTTTTACTTCTTTTATATTTAAAACTACTTCATTAGATGTTAAATTGGAAAGTTTTCCTTTTATTTTTTCTATATCACTTCCCTTTTTTCCTATGACAAATCCTGGTCTAGAAGTATAAATTGTTACAAAACATTTTTTAACTGTTCTTTCAATCATAACTTTAGAAACTCCCGAATTAATTACGTTTTTCTTGATAAATTCTCTAATTTTGTAATCTTCTATTAGGTTATCTCCAAAATCTTTTTTCTTTGCATACCATATGGAATCCCACCCTCTATTAATTCCTAATCTTAAACCTACTGGATTAACTTTTTGTCCCATGGCTTTCCTTTTGTTTTGTTTTTTCAGTAAGTATTATAGTTAAATTAGAATAAGGTTTTATAATTGGAGCAGCTCTTCCTTTGGCTCTTGGTCTAAATCTTTTCATAACTACTTGTTTTCCACAGTAAGCTTCTTTAACTATTAATTTGTCTATGTCATATTGATAATTATTTTCTGCATTAGCAATGGCTGATGAAATTGTTTTTTTTACATCTTTTGAAATTCTTTTATCTGAAAAAGACAAATCTCTAATTGCTAAATCTACTTTTTTCCCGACAATTGATTTCAATATAGGTTTAAGTTTTCTAGTACTAGATCTAACATTTTTGTTTACAGATTTAACTATCTTTGTATCGCTTACTTTTTTTCTATTGTTCATTTTTATTTTTTAACATTTCCTTTTGCTCCAGTTTCTAGTTTTGCTTTTTTATCTGCTGGTGTATGTCCAAAAAATTGTCTAGTTGGTGAAAATTCACCAAATTTATGTCCTACCATATCTTCTGAAACTGTTATTGGTATGAATTTTTTTCCATTATAAATTAAAAAACTAAAACCTACAAAATCTGGAATAATTGTTGATTTTCTTGACCATGTTTTTATAGGCTTCCTATTTGGATTATTTTTAATTTTTTCAACCTTTTTTATTAAGCTTTCTTCTACAAAAGGTCCTTTCCATACTGATCTAGCCATATTTTACACTCTTTTTTTCTTTCTTCTTCTTATTATATATTTATCTGTTCTTTTATTATCTCTTGTTTTTAATCCTTTAGCAGACTGGCCTGTTGGTGATACGGGATGTCTACCTCCTGCAGATTTACCTTCTCCACCGCCGTGTGGGTGATCTACTGGATTTTTTACTACTCCTCTTGTGTGAGGTCTTCTGCCAAGCCACCTAGATCTTCCTGCTTTACCAATTTTAATATTTTTTTTATCGGGATTAGATAAAACTCCCACAGTAGCTAAAGATCTCGAATCAATTTTTCTAACTTCACCTGATGTCATTTTAATAATTGAATAATTTCCATCTATTCCTGATATAGTAACTGAAGTTCCGGCTGATCTTGCAATTTTGCCACCTCCACCAGGATTCAATTCTACATTATGAATATCAATTCCAACTGGGATATCACGTAATGGCAGGCAATTTCCTACTTTAATTTCTGAATTTGGTCCATTTTGAATTATTTCACCGACTTTAACTCCTTGTGGAGCTAAATAATAAAATTTTTCTCCATCTTCGAATTTTACAAGCATTATGTGACATGATCTGTTTGGATCATATTCAATTCTTTCAACTTCTGCAGGTAAATTTAATTTTTTTCTATAAAAATCAACATGTCTATATTTGTGTTTATGACCGCCTCCATGATTTCTTGATGTGATTCTTCCATAATTGTTTCTGCCTTTAGAAGAGTTGTTTGCTGATGTTAATGGTTTATGAGGACTACCTTTCCAAAGTCCTTCTCTACTTGTTAGCACAGTTCCTCTAGTTGTTTTTGTATATGGCTTAAATGTTTTCAATGACATAATTTAAATACCTGTTGTAAGATCAATATTTTGACCTTTTTTTAAAGTTATAATTGCTTTCTTATAACCTTTAATTTTAATTTTTTTTCCCCGAGTTGTTTTAATTCTATTTTTTTTATTAACTATATTAACTTTGGTTACACTCACTTTAAAAATCTTTTCTATACTTGTTTTAAGGTTTTTTTTATTTGCCTTTAATGGAACTTTAAAAACAATTTTATTTAGTTCTGATAAATTTGTAGATTTTTCAGTTACTATTGGAGAAATTATTTTATCGTATAAATGAATTTTGTTCATCATGAGTATCTCTTTTCTAATTCTTTAACTGATGTTTCTGTAAAAATTACTTTCTTATATTTTGCTAAATCATAACAACTAAAATGATTTGTATCAGTAATTTTTACATTTGGTAAGTTTTTGATTGATTTATGAATCTTATCCATGGATTTATTATCTATAATTATTATAGAGTTTGTAGCTTCAAATTTAATTAAAATTTTATTCATTTCTTTCGTTTTTAATATTTTTTTTTCAAAATCATCAAAAATTATTAAATTACTTTCTTTATGTTTTTTAGTTATCATTGAAACAATGCTTAATTTTTTTTCACTTTTGTTTAGTTTTCTTTTTTTGTATTTTGATTCTCCTTTGGGACCATGAGCAACACCTCCACCTACAAAAATTGGAGCTTTTCTGCTAGCATGGCGAGCATTCCCCGTCCCTTTTTGTGCATATATTTTTGATGTCGAACCTTTTATTTCATTTTGTTGTTTGGTTTTTGCTTTTCTACCTTTAAAATTAGCATTTGTTTTGTAAAGTACATTGCTAACAAGTTGTCTGTTGATTTTGGCTGAAAAGATTTTATCTAAAACTTCAATTGGGTTTTTTTTACCATCAATATTTATTTTATCTATTTTCATTTATTTTTTCTTTTTATCTGTAGTTTTTTTTTGTTTTTCTAAAATTTCAATTTTCTCACTCATTGTTAATTTTCTTATATTTTTTACAGCTTTTTTTATTATGACATCTGAATTTTTTGATCCAGGAATTGATCCTTTTAAATATATTAGGTTATTTATCGCATCTGTTTTTATAATTTCTATATTTTGAATGGTTCTAAATTTATCTCCCATATGTCCGGCCATTTTTTTTCCTTTAAATACTTTTCCAGGATCTTGGTTTTGACCTGTTGAGCCATGTGCTCTATGAGAAATTGAAACTCCATGTGAAGCCCTTAATCCAGCAAAATTGTGTCTTTTCATAACTCCTGCGAAGCCCTTGCCTATCGTTTTAGATTTTACATCTACATATTTTACTTCTTTTAAAATTTCTATACCTATTTCATTACCTTCTTTGTAATCTTCAATATTATTTACTTTAAATTCTTTTAATATTTTTTTTGGCTCTGTGTTTTTTTTTGTAAAATATCCTTTCATTGATTTTTTTAATTTTGAACTCTTAATTTTACCAAAACCTACTTGTACAGCTTTGTAACCCCTTTTATTCTTGTCAATTACTTGTATAATTCTTCCAGTTTCCATTTTTAATATAGTTACTGGAACTGATTGTCCTGTTTTATAAAATTCTCGTGACATTCCAATTTTTTTACCTATTAGCGCTATTTCTGACATTAAATTTTAATCTCCACATCAACACCTGATGCTAAGTCTAACTTCATAAGCGCCTCTACAGTAGCTGGAGTTGGTTCTATAATGTCAATCAATCTTTTGTGGGTTCTTGTTTCGAATTGTTCTCTACTTTTTTTATCAATGTGTGGGGATCTTAAAACCGTATATTTTTCTATTTTTGTAGGTAGAGGAATAGGTCCTTTTATATCTGCGCCTGTTCTTTTTACTGTGTTTACTATTTCTTCAGTGGATTGATCAAGAACTTTGTTATCGTAAGCTCTAAGTTTTATTCTTATATTTTGCTTTTCCATTTTTAACCTGTTTTTTTAGTTACTTCGTCCTGTACATTTTGTGGAACTTTATCATAATGATCAAAAAACATTGAGTATTGTGCTCTTCCTTGTGACATTGATCTTAAACTATTAATATAACCAAACATATTAGCTAATGGTACCATTGCTGTAATAACGGTAGCATTGCCACGTTGTTCTTGTGTATTAATCTGTCCTCTTCTGCTATTTAAATCTCCAATAACGTCACCCATGTAATCTTCTGGTGTTACAACTTCAACTCTCATTATTGGTTCAAGTAATTTTAAAGTTCCTCTTGTACATGCTTCTTTAAAACATTGTCTTGAGGCAAGTTCAAATGCAAGCACACTAGAGTCAACATCATGATGTAAACCATCTAATATTGTAACTTTGTAATCAATTAGTGGAAAGCCCGCTAGTATTCCACTGTCAGCCACAGTTTCAACTCCTTTTTCTACTCCAGGAATAAATTCTTTTGGTATGGCTCCACCTTTTATTTTACTTTCTATTTCTCTTCCTTTACCTGGTTCTAAAGGTTCAACAGTTAATTTAACTCTAGCAAATTGCCCTGCTCCGCCACTTTGTTTCTTATGTGTATAATCAAATTCAGCAGAGTTTAGTATGGTCTCTCTGTAAGCCACTTGTGGAGCTCCTACATTTGCTTCAACTTTAAATTCTCTTTTCATTCTATCAACTATTATATCTAGATGAAGTTCTCCCATACCTTTTATAATTGTTTGACCTGATTCTTCATCGGAAGTAACTCTAAACGAAGGGTCTTCTTTAGCCAGTCTACCTAAGGCTTCTCCCATTTTTTCTTGATCTGCTTTTGTTTTGGGCTCAACCGCAATTTCAATTACTGGATCTGGAAAATCCATCGGTTCAAGTATAATAGGATTATCTTCTTCAGATAGTGTATGTCCTGTTATTGTATATTTAAGACCTGCCAAAGCTACTATATCTCCTGTATTTGCCTCTTTAACATCTTCTCTAGAATTGGCATGCATTAGTAACATTCTGCCAACTCTTTCTTCTTTGTCTCTAGTAGTATTATATATGCCGGTAGCTGCTTTTAAGGTTCCTGAATATATTCTTATAAAAGTTAAAGTTCCTACAAAAGGATCTGTAGCTACTTTAAATGCTAGAGCTGAAAAAGGTTCTTTATCTTCAAATTTTCTTTCTATTTCATCCTTAGAGTTAGGTTTGGTTCCTTTAATAGAATTAATATCTATAGGACTTGGTAAATAATCTACAACAGCATCAAGAAGTGGTTGTACACCTTTATTTTTAAAAGCAGAACCAGTTAATACTGGAACAAAATCAAAATTTAAACATCCTTTTCTTATACATTTAATTAAATCTTCTTCTTTAATCTCTTTACCGTTAAGGTAATTTTCCATTAATTTTTCATCTTGTTCTACAGCTGTTTCTACTAATTCTTTCCTGTATTTTTTTGCGTTCTCTTTTAAATTTTCTGGAATATCTTTAATCTCAAATTCTGCACCAAGAGTTTCGTCTTTCCATATAATCGCTTTCATTTTAACAAGATCAACAATGCCTTGTAATGAAGCTTCTATACCAACTGGTAATTGCATTACCAAAGGTTTTGCTCCAAGTCGATCTTTTATCATATCAACACACATAAAAAAATCTGCGCCAGTTCTGTCTAATTTATTTACAAAACAAATTCTTGGAACTTTATATTTGTCAGCTTGCCTCCAAACTGTTTCGGATTGTGGCTCAACACCAGCAACTCCATCAAAAACTGCTACAGCACCATCTAGAACTTTTAAAGATCTTTCAACTTCAATAGTGAAATCAACATGACCAGGCGTATCAATTATGTTAATTCTATGTTCATTCCAAAAACATGTTGTGGCAGCCGATGTAATAGTTATTCCTCTTTCCTGTTCTTGTTCCATCCAATCCATCGTTGCTGCGCCATCATGAACTTCACCTATCTTATGGCTTTTTCCTGTGTAATATAAAATTCTTTCCGTAGTAGTAGTTTTTCCTGCATCTATATGTGCCATAATTCCAATGTTTCTATATTTATCTAGTGTATGTGATCTAGCCATAATGATTTACCATCTAAAATGCGCAAAAGCTTTGTTTGATTCTGCCATTTTATGAGTGTCTTCTTTTTTTTTAATAGCAGATCCTTTATTTTGATAAGCATCATAAATTTCATTAAAAAGCTTATCTGACATTTTTTTATCTTTTCTTTTCCTGGAAGCTTCCACTATCCATCTTAATGCCAATGCTTGAGATCTTTTTGATTTAACTTCAACAGGTACTTGATAAGTTGCTCCTCCTACTCTTCTTGATCTTACCTCAACAGTTGGTCTTACATTATTAAATGCATCATTAAAAATTGTTATAGGTTCTTCTTTTGATTTTGTTTTGATTTTATTTATTGCCTCATAAACAATTTTTTCTGCTGTTATTTTTTTTCCATCATACATAATTGAATTTATTAACTTTGGAATAATCACAGATTTATATTTGTGATCTATAACTGGAATTTTTTTTGGAGCTCTTCTTTTTCTAGACATTTACCATTTACCTTTTTTTTGTTCCGTAAAGAGATCTTCTTTTTTTTCTATTTGCCACACCTTGAGTATCTAAATTGCCCCTAAGTATATGATATCTTACTCCAGGTAAATCTTTTACCCTTCCACCTCTAATTAATACAACTGAATGTTCTTGTAAATTATGTCCTTCACCAGGAATATAAGCTGTAACTTCAAAACCATTTGACAACCTGACTCTTGCAACTTTTCTTAACGCAGAGTTTGGTTTTTTAGGAGTAGTTGTATAAACTTTTACACAAACTCCCCTCTTAAGAGGTTGTTTTTGTAGTGCTGGAACTTTATTCCTAGCTAATGGCTTTGTTCTACTTTTTCTTATCAACTGATTAATTGTTGGCATAAATTTTTTGTTACAATTTTAATTTTTGATGAAATAACTGACAGGTTATTTGTGGCAGTGTTTAGTGATCATGTCACTACATTCCAACCAAAAACATCGCCAAATTACAATAGAAATTATATTTGTCAAATTAAAAGAGATATAAATATCAACTATTATTATTGATTTAACTGAGATTCTGAGGGTTCTATTTTTTCTTGCTCAGATAGGAATTTTTTGTCGTCTTCTAAGGCTTTTTTATTCCATAAATTTTTAATTGAGCCTGTGCCAGCAGGAACTAATCTTCCTACTATAACATTTTCTTTCAATCCAATAAGTTTATCTGTTTTTCCCTTTATAGCCGCATCAGTTAACACTCTGGTAGTTTCTTGAAATGATGCTGCTGATATAAATGATTCGGTTTGTAATGACGCTTTTGTAATTCCCATTAAAACTCTTTCTCCTAAAGCTGTTTTTTTATTTTCTGCTATTAGCTTTTCATTAATTTCTTCAAATTTTATTCTATCAATAATCTCACCGGGCATTAAAGTGCTATCTCCGGATTCCTTAACTTCAATTTTTTTAAGCATTTGTCTTAAAATTACTTCTATATGTTTATCATTAATAATTACTCCTTGTAACCTGTATACATCTTGTACTTGATTTACAAAATAATCAGTCAATTCTTCTATACCTAATATTCTTAAAATATCATGAGGCAAAGGTTGACCATCTAATAAATATTCTCCTTTTTTAATTTTTTCGCCTTCATTAAAATTTATATGTTTTCCTTTAGGAATTAAATAATTAGAAGTTTCACCATTATCTGATTGTATTGTAACTTTTTGCTTACCTCTTAATTCTTTTCCAAATAATATCTTTCCATCATTCTCCGCAATAATTGCGCTATCTTTTGCTTTTCTTGCTTCAAATAATTCAGCAACTCTAGGTAATCCACCTGTAATATCTTTTGTTTTTGTGGTTTCTTTAGGTAATCTAGCAATTACATCTCCAGCCGATATTTTTTGTCCATCTTTAACAGACAATATTGAGTCTGGTACTAAATAATATCTTGCTTCGTTATCGTCAGCTTTTTTGATTATTTTTCCTTTTTCATCTCTTAATGTTATTCTAGGTTTTAAATCTGCGTTTTTTGATTGAGTTTTCCAATCAACTACTGCTTTTGTTGAAATTCCTGTTGCGTCATCAGTTGTTTCTGCTAATGAAACTCCATCTATTAAGTCTACATAATTTGCTATACCATCTTTTTCAGCTATAACTGGAGTTGTGTAAGGATCCCAATCACAAATTTTAGTTCCTTTTTTAATTTTATCTCCATTTTGGAAGAATAATTTTGATCCATATGGTATTTTGTAAGAAGCTACTTGTAGATCATTTTCATCTTCTATTGATAATTCAGTATTTCTTCCCATTACAATAAGATTCTTTTTTGAATCTTCTAGTAAATTTGTGTTTGTTATTTTTATTATTCCTTTAGAGTTAGATAATATTTGTGATTCTTGTTTTACTGAAGCGGTACCTCCAACGTGGAAGGTTCTCATGGTTAATTGTGTACCTGGTTCACCTATTGATTGAGCTGAAATCATTCCTATAGCTTCTCCAACATGTACCATTTTTCCTCTCGACAAATCTCTACCATAACATCTCGAGCAAACTCCAATTTTAGAGCTACATGTCATTACTGAATAAACATTTATAGTTTTCACTCCTGCAGAATCTATTTTATCACAAGCTGCTTCATCAATCATTTCTTCTTTTTTAATTATTATTTCACCAGTGAGTGGATTTTTAAGATTTTTAGCTGTAACTCTACCAAGAGATCTTTCAGAGAGACTGACCATAATATTTCCTCCCTCTAGGATTTCAGATAGTTTTATAAATCCAGGTTTTTCACATTTTTCTTTTGTGATAGTTAAATCTTGAGCAACATCGCATAATCTTCTAGTTAAGTATCCAGAACTTGCAGTTTTTAGAGCAGTGTCTGCTAAACCTTTTCTAGCTCCATGTGTTGAATTAAAATACTCTAATGCAGTTAATCCTTCTTTAAAATTCGATGTAATTGGGGATTCTATAATTTCTCCAGATGGTTTTGCAATAAGTCCTCTCATTCCTGCAAGCTGTTTCATTTGAGCGGCAGATCCTCTTGCTCCACTATCGGCCATCATAAATACAGAGTTAATTTTTAAACCATTGTTTGAAATTTCAGTAGCTGAAATTCCTTTCATCATTTCTGAAGCAACTCTATCAGTACATTTTGACCAAGCATCAATAACTTTATTGTATTTCTCGCCTCTTGTAATTAATCCTTCAGTATATTGATTTTCATAATCTGAAATTAATTTTTTTGTTTCGTCAATTAATTGTTGTTTATTTTCAGGTATAACTAAATCGTCTTTACCAAATGAAATCCCAGCTTTAAAAGCATGTTTAAAACCAAGATCTTTAAGTTTATCACAAAAAATAACAGTATTTTTTTGTCCTGAGAATCTAAATACGTGATCTATTATTTCTGATACAATTTTTTTTGGCAACAATCTATCAACCAAAGAAAATTTATTGTTTATATTTTTTGGCAACAAATTAGCAAGAAGAAAACGTCCAACAGTACTAATATATTTTTCAAATTTAATTTTTCCGTTTTCATCAATAGTTTCAAATTTAGAAACTATTCTTGAATGTACATTTACTTGTCCTATCTCTAAAGCATGTTCTATTTCTAAGGTATTAACAAAATAACCGTCAACCTTTTCAGATTGATATGGTGGATGAGATAAATAGTATATACCTAAAATCATATCCTGACTTGGTACAATGATAGGTTTTCCGTTTGATGGACTTAAAATATTATTTGTAGACATCATTAACACTCTTGCTTCTAACTGAGCTTCTAAGCTTAAAGGTACGTGAACAGCCATTTGATCACCATCAAAATCTGCATTAAATGCCGCGCATGTTAATGGATGTAATTCTATAGCATTACCTTCAATCAATTTTGGTTCAAATGCTTGGACTCCTAATCTGTGTAATGTAGGTGCTCTATTTAGAATTACCGGATGTTCTCTAACAATTAATTCTAATGCATCCCACACTTCGTTTTTTTCTTTCTCAACAAGTTTTTTTGCTTGTTTTATTGTAGATACTAAGCCTAATTTGTTTAATCTTGCATATAAAAAAGGTTTAAATAACTCTAGTGCCATTTTTTTTGGCAGTCCACATTCGTGAAGTTTAAGATCTGGCCCAACAACGATGACTGATCTTCCTGAATAATCAACTCGTTTACCCAATAAGTTTTGTCTAAACCTTCCCTGCTTTCCTTTTAACATTTCTGCAAGAGATTTAAGAGGTCTTTTTCCTGTACCTGTTATTACTCTTCCTCTTCGTCCATTGTCAAATAGTGCATCAACAGATTCTTGAAGCATTCTTTTTTCATTTCTAACAATAATATCAGGTGCTTTAAGATCTATTAATCGTTTAAGTCTATTATTTCTATTTATTACTCTTCTATATAAATCGTTAAGATCAGATGTAGCAAATCGTCCACCATCCAAAGGAACAAGAGGTCTTAATTCAGGAGGTATTACGGGAATTGTAGTTAAAATCATCCATTCAGGTTTGTTTCCAGTTTCAATAAATGATTCAATTAATTTTAATCTTTTTATTGACCTTTCTTCTGAAACTTTTGATCTTGTTTCTTTTATAGACTTGATTAATATATTTCTTTCATCCTCTATATTTATTGATTTTAAAATTTCAAGGATTGCTTCTGCTCCTATACCAGCATTAAAAGATTCTTCGCCATACTCATCTTGATACTTGATTAGTTCTTCTTCTCCTAGAAGTTGACTTTTATTAAGTCCAGTTAACCCAGGCTCAATAACTATAAAACTTTCAAAATAAAGAACTCTCTCAACGTCTTTGAGTTTCATGTCTAATACTAACGAAATTCTACTTGGTAAAGATTTAAGAAACCATATATGTGCCACAGGTGTGGCCAAATTTATGTGGCCCATTCTTTCTCTTCTTACGTTAGATTTTGTGACTTCTACACCGCATTTTTCACAAATAATTCCTCTAAATTTCATTCTTTTATATTTACCACATAGACATTCGTAGTCCTTAATTGGACCAAAAATTCTAGCACAAAACAAACCATCTTTTTCAGGTCTAAACGTTCTATAATTTATTGTTTCCGGTTTTTTTATCTCTCCATAAGTCCATGATTTAATTTTTTCGGGGCTAGCTAATGTTATTTTTATACTATTGAAATTTTGAGATTCTGATATTTCTGAGTTTTTAAATAAATCTGATAATTCTTTACTCATTTTTAGTTTAACTCCACATTTAAAGCTAAAGATTTTATTTCTTTTATCAGTACATTAAATGACTCGGGGATTCCTGATTCAAAATTTTCTTCACCTTTTACAATTGTTTCGTAAACTTTTACTCTACCTGCAACATCATCGGATTTTACTGTTAAAATTTCCTGTAATGTGTAGGATGCGCCATAAGCTTCGAGTGCCCAAACTTCCATTTCGCCAAACCTTTGACCTCCTAATTGAGCTTTGCCACCAAGAGGTTGTTGTGTTACCAAGCTATACGGACCTGTAGATCTTGCGTGAATTTTGTCTTCCACTAGATGGTGTAGTTTGAGCATATAAATAGTTCCAACCGTAACCTCTCTATCAAATTTTTTCCCTGTTCTTCCATCCCACAAATCAGTTTGTCCTGAACTTGGTAGGTTAGCTAATTCTAACATTTTTGTTACATCTTGTTCTTTAGCACCATCAAAAACTGGTGTGGATATAGGAACGCCTTGTTGAATATTTTTACATAAATCATTAAACTCTGAATCAGATAGATTTTCTATATTTTCATCAAATATTTGTTTTCCATAAACAGATTTCAAAAAAGATTTAATTTTTTCTGTTTTTTCTATTTTTTTTTGATTTTCATTTACTAATTGATTCAATTTTTCACCAAGTTCAGTGCAAGACCAACCTAAATGAGTTTCTAAAATTTGTCCCACATTCATTCTACTAGGTACGCCTAAAGGATTTAAAACTATGTCAACAGGTTTTCCATTTTCTCTGTAAGGCATATCTTCTACAGGTACAATTTTACTAACAACTCCCTTGTTTCCATGTCTTCCTGACATTTTATCTCCAGGTCTTAGTCTCCTTTTAATAGCAACAAAAATTTTAACCATTTTCATTACACTTGGCAACAAGTCGTCGCCTTGTTTTATTTTTAAAACTTTATCTTCAAAACGATCTTGTATATCTTTTTTTGCTACGTTGTATTGCTCTATTAATTGAGACAGTACATCGTTTATATTTTCGTCTTCAGTATTAATTTTGAATAAATCAGATATTAGAAAGTTATTTATGATCTCTTCATTTATTTTTGTGCCATTCTCAATATTTTTTATTTTTTTATTCAATTTTGCACCTGAAAGTATTGTTGATGCTCTTTGTTTAATGCTTCTCTCTAAAATTTCCTCTTCGACTTTCTTGTCTTCTTGGACACTTTCAATTTCTGCTCTTTCTATAGTTATTGATCTTTCGTCTTTATCAATTCCATGTCTATTAAAAACTCTAACATCTACAACGATTCCTCCACTACCGCTTGGCATTTTCAGCGAGGTATCTGTTACATCAATAGCTTTTTCACCAAATATTGATCTTAACAATTTTTCTTCAGCTCCCGTTGCACTATCTCCTTTAGGAGTAACTTTTCCTACCAGAATATCACCTGGCTTAACTTCTGCTCCAATATATACAATTCCAGATTCATCTAGGTTTTTTAAAGCTTCTTCATTTACATTGGGCATATCTCTGGTTATATCTTCTTCACCTAGCTTTGTATCTCTTGCCATAATTTCATATTCCTCTATGTGTACCGATGTAAATACATCGTCTGTTACACATCTTTCAGATATTAAAATTGAATCTTCAAAGTTGTATCCTTGCCAAGGCATGAAAGCTACAGTTACATTTTTTCCTAATGCTAATTCTCCAATTTTTGTTGAAGGTCCATCTGCTATTATATCTCCAGAATTTACCTTGTCTCCTACTCTAACTAATGGTTTTTGATTTATACATGTATTTTGATTGGATCTTTTAAATTTTTGAAGATTATAAATATCTACACCTGATTGAGAATAATCTTTTTCATTTGACGCTTTAATTACTATTCTTTTTCCGTCTATTTTATCAACTATACCATTTCTTTTAGCAACAATCGTTACACCTGAATCTAATGCTACGTCACTTTCAATTCCGGTGCCGACTAATGGTGCTTCGGGTTTCAGTAATGGAACTGCTTGTCTCATCATATTGGATCCCATTAATGCTCTATTGGCATCGTCATTTTCTAAAAATGGTATTAATGATGCTGCCACTGATACAAGTTGTTTAGGAGAAACATCAATATAATCAATGTTGTCAGATTTTGAGAGTATGAAGTTTAAATTTTGTCTACAAGAAACAAGTTGTTCTTTAAATTTTCCATTGGTATCCAACAATGAGTTAGCTTGAGCAATTGTAAATTTTGTTTCTTCCATTGCTGAAAGATATTCAATTTTATCTTGAACTATTCCATTTTCAACTTTTTTATATGGACTCTCTATAAATCCATATTTGTTAATTTTTGAATATGTCGATAAACTATTTATTAAACCAATATTTGGTCCTTCGGGAGTTTCGATTGGGCATATTCTGCCGTAGTGAGTTGGATGAACGTCTCTAACTTCAAAACCCGCCCTTTCTCTAGTTAAGCCGCCAGGTCCTAGTGCTGATACTCTTCTTTTATGTGTAATTTCTGATAGTGGATTTGTTTGATCCATAAATTGAGATAGTTGCGATGTTGCAAAAAAATCTTTAAGTGAAATCGTTAAAGGTTTTGCATTAATTAAATCTTGTGGCATAGACGACTCTACATCTAGTGTTGTCATTTTTTCTTTAATTGCTCTCTCCATTCTATAAACACCAATTCTTGCTTGATTTTCAACTAGTTCTCCTACAGATCTAACTCTTCTGTTTCCAAGATGATCAATATCGTCGATCTCATCTTTACCATCTCTCAAATCTAACATTTTTTGAATTATTGAGAAAATATCATCATTTCTTAGTATCGTAATCTTGTCTGAACAAATTAAATTAAGTCTTGAGTTTATTTTTACTCTTCCTACATCAGATAAATCATACCTATCTGAGCTAAAAAATAAATTATTAAATATTTGTTCTGCAATTTCTATTGTTGGAGGTTCGCCTGGTCGTAAAACTTTATATATTTCTGTAATAGCGTCATTTTTATTATCATTTTTATCATTAAATATAGTTTGCAAAAGATACGGTCCTTTTGAAATTGAATTTGTTTTAGCAATTTCTATTGTGTAAATTTTATTTTCTATAAATTTTTTAATAATAGTTTCATTCAATTCGGTTCCAATATTAAATGATTCTTCCTCTTTCTTAATATTTTTATATAAAAATTTCCCATATAAAGATTCATTAGAAACGTAAATATCTTTTAAACCTTCATTGGCGAGTTTTTTTGCTGTTAAGAAATTAATTTTTTCTCCTAATTTAATTACAACTTTTTTTGTTTTGGAATTTACAACCTCTTCAGAAAAATTTTTTGCTTTATAATTTTCAGGATCAAATTTTGTTTTCCATTTCGATATTTTTTCATCAAATAAATAAGTTTCTTTTTCGTAATATTCGTTAACAATATCATTTTTAGAATAACCTAATGCAAGAAGTAGTGTTGATATTAAAATTTTTTTCTTTCTGTCTATTCTAAAATATAGAAAGTCTTTTACATCAAACTCAAAATCAAGCCATGAACCTCTATTAGGTATTATTCTACAATTAAAGAGTAACTTTCCACTTGCATGGGATTTGCCTTTGTCATGATCAAAGAAAACTCCAGGACTTCTATGCATTTGGTTTACTACTACTCTTTGGACTCCATTGGTTATGAAAGTTCCGCTTTCGGTCATCATTGGAACTTCTCCCATGTAAACTTCTTGTTCCTTTGCTGACATTATATCTTTAGTATTATTTTCTTGATCTATTTCATATACAACTAGCCTCAAAGTACATTTAAGTGCTGCTGAATAAGTTAATCCTCTTGTTATGCATTCTTCTACATCAAATTTTGGTTTTTCTAATTTATAAGAAACATATTCCAATGTAGCTTTATCATTTAGATCTTCAATAGGGAAAATGCTTTTAAATACTCTATCAAATCCCTTTATAAGATGTTGGTCAATATCACCTTTAAATTCTGTTAATTGTTTATATGAATTTTTTTGTACTTCTATAAGATTTGGTATTGATAAACTTTCTTTAAGTTTGCCAAAACTTTTTCTTATATTTTTTTTTTCAGTAAAAGATAATTGCATCTATACTTTTGCTAATTAATAAATTAATCAGCAATTAAAATCTTTCTAATTAATTACTTAAGTTCTACTTTTGCTCCAGCTGCTTCAAGCTTAGCTTTAATTTCTTCCGCTTCTTTTTTGTTAACACCTGATTTGACTTCTTTTGGTGCTGCTTCGACTAAATCTTTAGCTTCTTTTAAACCTAGGGCAGTAATAGCTCTAACTTCTTTTATAACATTAATTTTTTTATCACCTGCAGAAATTAACATGATAGTAAATTCATCTTTTTCTTCTGTCGGTGCTGCTCCAGGTGTTCCTGCTGCTGGTGCCGCTGCTACTGCTGCTGCTGTAACGCCCCATTTTTCCTCTAATTGTTTTGAAAGTTCTGCTGCTTCAACAACAGTCAAGCTTGATAGATCGTCTATAATTTTATTTAAGTCAGCCATAATAATTTTTTTGTCCCTGGTTATTTTTTTGATTTTTCGAGCGCTAAAATAGCGATTTTTGACGCCGGTGCAAGTAAAATACTTATAATTTTTTGCGCTGGTGACCTCAATATTCCTACAATTTTAGCTCTAGCTTCATCTAATGTAGGGAGAGTTGCTACATTTTTAACTTCTGCAACGCCTAAAATATCGCCACCCATAATTCCTCCAAGAATTTTTAGGTTTTCATTTTCTTTAGAGAACTTTGTTAATATTTTTGCTGAAGTTATAGCATCTTCAGACATAGCTACTGCTGTAGGTCCGATAAATAGTTTTGATATATCTTTACACTTAGTTTTTTCTAGAGCTAATTTAGTAATTCTATTTTTGGTTATCTTAAAAATAATACCATGTTCTCTCATTCTTTTTCTCAAATCATCTAATTGAGAAACGGTTAATCCTTGATAATGCGTAACTATAACCGTCTCAGACTTATCAAACTGAGTTGTCATTTCATCAATATATTGTTTCTTTTGATCTTTATTCATCATAACGATTATAAATTTTTGTCTAATTTTAGTTTATACGAAACTCCCATACTAGAAGTTATAAAAGCTTGTTTAATCAAATCACCTTTTATTGTAATATTAGCTTTTTCTTTTTCTAAAGAATCAATAACTGCATTATAATTTTTTAATAATAGATCGTCTTGAAATGATTTTTTTCCAATGCTTAAACCAATATTTCCATCTTTATCATTTCTAATTTCGACTTGTCCAGATTTAGCATCAGTAACTGCCTTCTTAATGTCGTTTGTTACAGTACCAAGTTTTGGGTTCGGCATTAAACCTTTTGGCCCCAATACTTTACCAAGTTTTGAAAGTTTAATCATCATTCCAGATGTGCAAATTAATTTTTCAAAATTAAAATCGCCACCTTTAATTTTTTCTATAAGTTCTTCACCTCCGACAAATTCGGCACCTGCATCTTTCGCTTCTTGAATTTTTGCATCTTCGCATACAACAGCGATTTTAACTTTTTTACCTGTGCCTCCAGGTAAATTTATAACTGTTCTAATATTGATTTCATTTTTTTTTTGTTTGTTATTAATTTGAAAATTTAAATCTACAGATTCGTCAAATTTAGTTGTGCAATTTGCTATAACTACTGAAAGTACTTTTTCTATAGCTTCTGCCGGTAATTCTTTAGTTTTTTCAGGTAATTGTTTGTATCTTTTTGATTGCATTATTCTTTTACCTCTATACCCATAGATCTTGCAGAGCCTGCAATTATTTTTGATGCTTCTTTTAAATCATTTGCATTTAAATCTTCCATTTTTTTTTTTGCAATTTCTTCTAATTGTTTTTTTGAAATTGATGCTACTATATTTCGACCTGGTTCTTTAGAACCACTTTTTAATTTTACCGCCTCTTTAATAAAGTGAGAGGCTGGTGGAGATTTAATAATAAAATCAAATTTTTTATCTTTATAAACAGTAATTATTACTGGAACAGGTTTTCCTGCAAAAGATTTTGTTTTTTCATTAAAAGCTTTACAGAATTCCATTATATTAATTCCTCTTTGACCTAAAGCCGGACCAACAGGAGGCGCAGGATTTGCCTGTCCACCTTTAATTTGTAATTTTACATAGCCACTTATTTCTTTTTTTGCCATTAGCTTGCTTTCTCAACTTGGTTATATTCTAAGTCTACTGGAGTAGGACGACCAAATATTGATACTGATACTTTTAATCTTAGTTTTTCCTCATCAATATCTTCAACCATTCCACTAAATGATGCAAAAGGTCCGTCTATAACTTGAACTTGTTCTCCAATATTATATTCTATAGCAGATTTTGGTTGGGCTACACCATCTTTTATTTGGCCCAATATTTTTTCTATTTCTTTATCTGAAACAGGAATTGGTGAGCCTCTTGATCCAAGAAATCCAGATACTTTTTTTATGTTTTTGATCATATGGTAAATATTGTTATCCATTTCACTCTTAATCAATACATATCCTGGAAAATATTTCTTTTTTCTTTGAATTCTTTTGCCTCTTTTGACTTCAGTTACATCATGAGTGGGTACAACAATTTCTCCAATTTTTTCAGAAATTTTTGCTTTTTCTGCTTCCTCTTTTATTTGCTTAGCAACCTTATTTTCAAAGCTTGAATGAGATTGAACAATATACCAATTTTTCATTAAAAACTCACCTTAAGAACCATTTCTAAAAAAAATTTTAAAACCTGGTCAAGTAATAAAAAAAATAAAGATGCAATGATTGCCATGGCAACAACCATTAAAGCACCTTGAACTGTCTCTTTGCCAGTGGGCCAAGTAACCTTAAATGCTTCTTGTTTTACATCTTGAATAAATTTCAAAGGATTTCTCATAATTTCTATCTGTTGTTGGCAGGAGCGGAGGGAATCGAACCCCCAACCTCCGGTTTTGGAGACCGGCGCTCTACCAATTGAGCTACACTCCTAAGGAGTTTACTCTATAATCTTAGTTACTACTCCAGCTCCTACTGTTCTACCACCTTCTCTTATTGCAAAATTAAGTTTTTCGTTCATAGCAATTGGTGTTATTAATTTAACTGTAAATTTTGCATCATCGCCAGGCATGATCATTTCTGTTCCTGCAGGTAATTCTACTTCTCCAGTTACATCAGTTGTTCTAAAATAAAACTGAGGTCTGTATTTAGTAAAGAATGGAGTATGTCTACCACCTTCTTCTTTTTTTAAAACATATGCTTGAGCCTCAAATTTTGTATGTGGTGTTATCGATCCTGGCTTACATAAAACTTGTCCTCTCTCAACATCTGTTCTTTCAACACCTCTTAATAATGCGCCAATGTTATCACCTGCTTCACCTGAGTCTAAAATTTTTCTAAACATTTCAACGCCAGTACAAACTGTTTTTCTTGTTTCTTTAATACCTACTATTTCAAGTTCTTCACCAGTTTTAACAACTCCTTGTTCGACACGTCCAGTTGCAACCGTACCACGTCCAGATATAGTAAATACATCTTCAACAGGCATTAAGAATGGTTTATCCTTTGGTCTTGTAGGTTGAGGTATGTGCTCATCTATGGCTTTCAATAATTCTAAAATTGAATTTTTTCCAATAGCTTCATCTTTTTCCTCTACTGCTGCTAAAGCAGAACCCTTAATGATTGGTATTTTGTCACCCGGAAATTTATATGAAGTTAAAAGTTCTTTAATTTCCTCTTCAACAAGATCTATCATTTCTTTATCGTCTACTTGATCAACTTTATTTAAGTAAACAACAAGAGCTGGAACTCCAACTTGTCTTGCCAAAAGGATATGTTCTCTTGTTTGAGGCATTGGACCGTCAGCTGCATTAACTACAAGTATCGCTCCATCCATTTGTGCTGCTCCGGTAATCATGTTTTTTACATAATCTGCGTGGCCTGGGCAATCTACATGGGCATAATGTCTTTTTTCCGTTTCATATTCAACGTGTGCAGTCGCTATAGTTATGCCTCGCTCTTTTTCTTCTGGAGCTTTATCAATTTGATCATAAGCAATAAATTCTGCTCCTCCAGATTCAGCTAAAACTTTTGTTATAGCTGTAGTTAAAGTTGTTTTTCCATGGTCCACATGACCAATTGTACCTACGTTAGCATGTGGTTTTGTTCTCTCAAATTTTTTTTTCTCAGCCATTACTTTTTTTACCTCATTTTATATATTCATTTACTTTTAATTTTTGGAGCGGGTGATGAGAATCGAACTCACGCAACCAGCTTGGAAGGCTAGTGTTCTACCACTGAACTACACCCGCAACACCCAAGTCCACTCCAATATTATTGTAAAAAAAATTACTGAATGGTGGAGGGGGAAGGATTCGAACCTTCGAAGACCGAAGTCAACGGGTTTACAGCCCGCCCCATTTGACCGCTTTGGTACCCCTCCTTAATCGCAGGGGAAGCGTCCCCTTGTTCAATAAAGCTTTAAACAACATGCGTTTTATATATTTTTATTGCACAAATGCAATACGTGAATTATACGAAAAAAAGCTAAAAAATCGTTTAAAATCGATATTTATATGAAAAATTCATCTTTCTTTATAGTTGGAAAACATGCTGTAACAGAGGCTTTAAAAAATACTAAAAGAAAAGTTCTTAGAGTTTTTTTAACTGAAGAAAGTAAGAAAAGTATTCATCGAGTTAGCCCGAAAAAAAATCTTCTTAAAGATATAAAAGTATATTTTAAAACAAAAAAAGAATTAGATAAATATTGTAATAAAGAAGGAATGTTGCATCAAGGTTATGTTGCTGAAATCGAACAATTAGAAAAAATTCAATTAAAAGAATTTATTAAAGAACAAAACAATTTAACATTTGTTTGTTTGGATGAAGTGACAGATCCAAGAAATATAGGATCAATAATTAGAAGTGCTGCATCATTTAATATTGACGGATTAATTGTAAAAGAAAGACATTTTCCTAACGAAAGCAAATTAATGTATAAATCTGCAAGCGGTTGTTTAGAATTTTTAAATATTTTTGAGGTATCTAACATTAACACTACATTAAAATACTTAAGGGATAAAAATTTTTGGGTTTATGGATTTGATGTAAATGGTGAAAAAGACTTCACTAAAATTAAATGGAATGGAAATAATATTTTATTATTTGGTTCAGAGGGTTTTGGTATAAAAAAACACACTACAAAATACACGGATTTTAATGTAAAAATTAATATCAATAATAATGTTGAAAGTTTAAATATATCAAATAGCGCAGCTATTGTTTTTCATCATATAAACCAACAAAAAAAATTATCTTGATAATTTACAAAATCATATTACAAAACATTTTATGCCCTTGTAGCTCAGCTGGTAGAGCAATTGATTTGTAATCAATAGGTCCGCGGTTCGAATCCGTGCGGGGGCACCACTAAAATCTCATTAATTTTCAATAAACATAATAATTATCTTAATTTTTTTAAAAATAAAAATTGTTGAATAATGCTATAGAATGGAAGGAAGTAGAACTCCCTGAGGTGAATTTGAGGTGAATGCTTTTTATACGTTGGGCGCGTTCGTCGTATGATTTATGGCTTGGCTAATTGTTCTTCCGACTCGCAGTCTTTCATAAGTTTCTTATCAAGCTATACTAACATTGCACCACAACAAACCCAGAACCACGATCCCTAAAAGTTTTTTCATTTTAAATCAATCAATCAACCGGCTTCAGCTTTGGATTTATATTTATATCCACTTTTTTAATTGATTTTCCTCGTC
>CAJWPG010000001.1 GCA_913045275.1 uncultured Pelagibacteraceae bacterium | reverse complement strand
TAAAAAATTTTGAATAATGGCTATTTGGGGAAGTTTAATTGGTGGAATGATAGGTTTATCTCTTGGAGGACCTTTTGGAATGTTGTTGGGTTCTTTGATAGGTGGAAAAATATCTAGAGCAAAATCTAGAGTTGGCTTTGGATCTTTTGCTCAACCTCAACAAATTTTTGCACTATCTCTAATAGTATTGTCAGCCAAACTAAGCAAAGCTGACGGTCAAGTAAGTAAAGAAGAATTAATAGCTGTAAAAGATAAATTAAAAATTCCAGAAAATGAAATAGACCAAGTAGGAAAAATATTTAATAAAGCAAAGGAAGAAAGTGCTGGTTACGAACCTTACGCTCAACAAATTGCTCAAGTATACAGAGGAAATATTAATGTATTAGAAGAAGTCATAAATATACTTTTTTATATAGCTGAAGCTGATGGAAATATTAGCAATTCTGAGCTCAAAATGATTGAACACATTGCTCAAATATTTGGATTAACCGAAATTCAATTTAACAGCATTAAGGAAAGTAGAAAATCTTCAGACAAACTTAATCCTTATATTGTTTTAGAGAGCAATCCTGATGATACAATTGAAATTATAAGAAAAAGATACTTAAAATTAAGCAAGAAAAACCACCCTGACTTACTTATAAGCAAAGGAGTCCCTCAAGAAGTTATAAATGAAAGCAAAGCTAAAATGAGAGCTATTAACTCTGCATGGGGCCAGGTTCAGAAACTTAAATCAAATTAAAATTGTTCCGACTCCGTTGAGCCTTTCATTGCTGTAGTAGAACTTTTTCCTGAACTAATTGTATTTGAAACTGCATCAAAATATGAAGTTCCTACTTCTCTTTGATGCTTAACACTAGTATATCCATCTTTTTCTCTTGCAAATTCTTGTTGTTGAATTTTTGAATATGCTGTCATACCTTCTTTATTATATTTTTCTGCAAGTTCAAAAACTGCAATATTTTGTACATGAAATCCAGCAAGAGTAATAAATTGAAATTTATATCCCATTTCGGCTATCTTTTGTTGAAAGCTGGCTATTTCAGAATCAGATAAATGTTTTTTCCAATTAAAAGATGGTGAACAATTGTATGCTAAGAATTTGCCAGGGAATTTTTTATGAATTGCGTCTGCAAATTTTTTTGCCTCTTCTAAATTTGGCGTTGCAGTTTCACACCATATTAAATCTGAATAAGGTGCGTAAGCTAAGCCTCTTGAAATTGCCTGTTCAATGCCGTGCTTAACATAAAAGAATCCTTCTAGAGATCTTTCTCCAGTTAAAAAAGGTTTATCATTCTCATCATGATCATTAGTAATTAGTTTAGCCGCATTAGCATCTGTTCTTGCCAATATTATCAGTGGAACGTCAGCAATATCAGCGGCTAACCTTGCTGCTTTTAAATTTTTAATCATTGTGCCAGTTGGGACCAAAACTTTGCCACCCATATGACCACATTTTTTTTCACTAGCTAATTGATCTTCAAAATGAACACCTGCTGCACCAGATTTTATAAATTTTTTTGCTAATTCAAAAACATTTAATGGTCCACCGAATCCCGCTTCACCGTCGGCGATTATAGGAAGCATATAATCAACTTTATCTTTATCTTTTATCTCCCCATCCTTAAGTTCCATGTGTTGAATTTGGTCGGCTCTAATCAACGCATTGTTCATTGACTCAACTAATTTTGGAGCACTATCATAAGGATATAATGATTGGTCTGGGTACATTTCGCCTGCACTATTTGCATCTGCAGCTACTTGCCAGCCACTAAGATATATTGCTTTTAAACCAGCCTTTGCATGCTGAACAGCATGGTTTCCTGAAAGAGAACCAAGTGTATTTATATATGGTTCCGTATTTAATAATTTCCATAATTTTTGAGATTGTTGTTTGCACATTGAATATTCAATTTTAATCGATCCTCTTAATCTTTCTACTTCTTCTGGAGTGTAATCTCTTTTGATTCCTGCAAATCTTTTTAAATCATAAGATACATTTTCTGCTGACATGTTTCCCCTTCTTTTCTTCTTGATTATTTATTGATATAAGCTTGGTTATAAACTAGTTATCTTGAGTAAATTCTTCTGTAAACTCGTTCATACCACTTGATCCCCAATCACAATGATCATCTCTTAGATATATCCCTCTAGTTTGATGTTCAGTTTGCTCTTGTTGATTAGTGATTTGTTGGCTATTTTCGGTTTTTTTAATTTTGTTTTTATCCATGATGTAAATTATATAATTTACATCATTTACAAAATCTACTTAAATATCGATTTTTCTTGTAAATTTGATAAATTTTTTGTAAAAATAAATTTACAAAATTTACAAATAGTAAAATGAGTCAAATAGACAGTAAAATTGGTCCAAAAATTAAGGCATTTAGACGAAGAATTGGAATGCAGGCAATTAAACTTGCTATGGAATTGGGTATATCTCCAAGTTATTTAAATTTAATAGAAAAAGGTAAAAGAAAAATAGACGGAGATTTGCTTCTTAAAGTTTGTGATAAATTAAACATAGACTTGTCTGATTTGAACACAAAATCCGATGCGAATTTAGCCAATAACATTTCTGAAATTTTAGATGATAAACTGTTTGAAGATTTAGATATTCTTGGTCCTGAAGTTAAAGATTTAACTAATACAAATCCAAAAATTGGAAAAGCTATAATTAGATTGGGAGATATTTTAAAAAAGAAAGACCATGAGCTAATTAATAAAATTGAAAAACTATCTGGCAAAATAGTAGATAATAGAAAAAACTCTTTTCCAGGCGAAGTTATTTCAGATTTTTTACAAGAAAACAAAAATTATTTTCCTAAATTAGAAGAGTTTGCAAATAAAATTTTTGAAAAGGTTCAGAAAAATAATAGAACAAGATATATGTCTTTATGTGACTATTTAAAGTCTGAGTGTGCCATTGAAGTAAAAGATGTAATACCTGATGAAGGAAAACCTTTTTCAAAAATTTACAAAAAAAATAAAAAAGAGCTTTTGCTATCAGATTATAATTCTATAGAAACAAAAAAACTTTATGCAGCCTCTCAAATAGCACAGGAAGGAGCGCTAGAAATCATTGAAGAATATTTGCAAAATTTTAATTTTACCTCAGAAGAGTCTAAGAAATTAACAATGGTTGCTTTATTAAATTATTGTGGTGCTGCAATATTGATGCCTTATGAATTATTTCATGCAGAATGTAAAAAACTTAAATATGATCTAGAGTTACTTCAAAATACCTTTGCTACTTCTTTTGAACAAGTGGCGCATAGAGTAACATGTCTTCAAGATCCTAAATTATCTGGAATACCTTTTCATATGTTAAGAGTTGACATGGCTGGAAATATTTCTAAAAGATTTTCATTATCAGGAATTGAAATACCACGTTATGGTGGTGCCTGCCCAAGATGGAATGTTTACTCTGCTTTTTCAAGACCAGGAGTAATTCAAGCTGCAGTAAGTAAAATGACAAATGGTGAAAAATATGTATGTATCGCTAAGACAGTGGAAAAAGGTGTTGGTAGATATGGACAAAAAAAAAGTATGCTATCAATTGGCCTAGGATGTGAAGCTAAATATGCAAAAGAATTTGTTTATACTGAAAATTTAGATTTAAATGATAAAAAATCAGAATTACCAATAGGAGTGTCTTGTAGAACTTGCGATAGATTGGATTGTTCTCAAAGAGCATTTCCTCCTTTACATAAAAAATTTGACATTGATATAAATTCTAGAGGAGTTTCTATTTATGTTAGCGAGTAAAAAAGGCTTATTTTACTTAATAATTTTATTCCTTTTTATTTCTTTTTCTTGAGATAAGTTGCGTCAAAGCATCAACCATCATATCTGAAGCTTTAAATATTTCACTTGGCTTAAACTCATGCGATAAACTTTTTTCTTCATTAGACTTATCTTCAATAACTATTCCTTCATCTGGAGAATTGTCTTTTATATAAATTAATATTAACCATTCCTCATCTAAAGATTCATCCCATTTAATGAAAATTTCCCCTGTTTCAAATCTTCTATCAATACATTTTAATATCGACATATGTTTTGTAATATATCTTTTATTTAATTGAAAAACTAAGCTGTTAGCGCTTCTATAAAAACTTTCTAAAGCTAATTCTATTTTTTGTCTTGCTAGATAATGTTCTCTTTCTTTTTGTAAAAGAGTTTCTCTATCATCACCTTCTCTTATTTTAACTCCAAGAGCCTCTACTCTTTCTCTAATTTTTTGATCTCTTATTAATCTGTATTTATTTTTTAACTTTTCTATCCTTTCTTGAAGTCCAGAATAGTCTTCTCTCTTTTCTTTTAATGATATTTTTTCTAATTTTTCTATTTCTTTAACTTCTCTAACTCTAAATTTCTCAATTTGTTTATCCAGCTTAAGTTCTTCTAAAAATCTTCTTTGCCTTTCCGCTTGTTCTTTTCTTAAAATTGCTTGTTCTTTTCTTAAAAATAATTTTATATCTTTATTCCTTTCTCTTTCTAATCTTTGCTCATCTTTTAACTGTTTTTCTTTTAACTTGAATTGAAGTGCTTCTTCTTCTTTCTTTTCATTCTCTAATTCTAATTTTTCTTTTTCTGCATTTTCAATTGCTTCTAATTTTAATCTTCTTTTCTCTTCAGACCTTAGTGATTTAAATTCTTGAATTTTATCTTCAATTTTTTGAAAAAATTTTGCAATAAATCTATCAACTGCCAAAAAATCAATTTTAAATTTAAAATTAAACTTTGATTTAATGCTTTCTTCAAGTCTTACAGTTTTAGAAATAAAATTATCTGATTTTTTTTTTAACGACTTTTTTAAAATAATTTTTTTTGATTTAATTTTAGATTTATGTCTCTTCTTGATTTTCTTCTTATTTTTTTTTTTAATTTTTTTTCTTTTTATTTTAGTAATTTTTTTTGATTTCTTTAAACTAGAATTTTTTTTTTTCTTTTTATTTATTTTTTTTCTTTTTTTTTTCATTGAAATTACTCATCGATTTATCAGTAATAAATTAATAAATATAGTCTCTAGTAGTTGGCGTAGATATATTATCCTTGGTTAATTGTAATTGAAATACAACCTGATCTCCCCATTTAAATGCAATTTCACAACTTGCAAGGTAAAATTCCCACATTCTGTAAAATTTTTCATCAAACATTTCCAAAACTGATTCTTTTTTTGATAAAAACCTTTCCTTCCAGTGTCTTAATGTATGAGAATAATGCATTCTTAATACTTCTATATCAGAAATAACTAAACCGGAATCTTCTATTGGCCTTGCTATTTGGCTCAAGCTTGGAGTGTACCCTCCGGGAAAAATATACTTAGTGATCCATGGTTGGGGGTATCTTGGTGGCTTACTTGAGCCTATAGTATGTATAAGTGCAACTCCCTTTTCTTTTAAAAGTTTTGATACCTTATTAAAATAACTTTTATAAAATTTTCTTCCTACATGTTCAAACATTCCAACGCTTACTATTCTGTCAAATTTTTCATTTAATTGTCTGTAATCCATCAATTTAAATTCAACTTGATTTGCTAAATTCAATTCTTTGGCTTTATTATTGCTATATTCTAATTGATTTTTTGAAAGAGTAATTCCAGTTACATTAGCTTTAGTTTTTTGAGCTATATTAATCGCAAGAGTTCCCCAACCAGAACCAATATCTAAAATTTTTTGATCTGACTTTATATTAAGTTTTTTTATTATGTGATCAATTTTATTTGCTTGAGCTTCTTCCAAAGAATCATTTTCATTTTTAAAATATGCACATGAATATTGTCTATTAGTGTCTAAAAATAAATCATAAAGCTTTTCTGAAATATCATAGTGATGGCTAACGTTTTTTTTTGAAATAAAACCTTTGTTAAAATTTGTTAAATATCTATAAAATCCTTTTAATTTATTAAGTATCTTTCCATAAACATTTATATTCTGTGTACCGATATTTCTTATAGCAATTTCTAAAAATTCTGTAAGTGTTCCATTTTCAATTACTAATGATCCGTTTGTGTAAGCTTCTCCAAAATAAAGATCGGGGTTTAAAAGTAATTTATAATTTAAACTTTTATCAAGTAATTTCAATATTATAGGATTTTCTTTAATAGGATTTCCAATTACAAACTTCTTGGAATTAGAGTCAATCAATACAAACCCATCATGTTTAATTAAATTATTAAGAAAATTTACTAAATTCATATTGTGCTGCTTTTAAATTTTGAATGTTAAAATCCAATTTTTTCAAGTTTGAAAAGAGTTCTTTTTTATCAGTTTCTGACAAAATATCTAATGGAGGTAAAACATTTTTATATATTTCATTTTTCTCTGACATGAAAGAATGAAGGCCAGATATTAAATTATATTTTTCAAAAGCTGACCTTACGTTACATAATTTTTTATTTAAATCCTGTGAAGATTTATTAAAAAAATTATCATATACTTCTCTAGCTAAAGCTGATGTTACATTTGTAGTTGCGGTTATTATACCTGAGCAGCCTAATTCAAGTCCTTTTAACAATTTAGATTCAGAACCTGGCATTACTGAAAAGTTATTAATTTTTAAGTTTTCATAAAGATTATATGAACTGTCCTTAACACCAACAATTTGTTTTGGAAATTTATCTGCTAATTTTTCAACACAATCAATGCTGAACTTATAACCAGAAAGTTTTTCAAAATTGTATAAAATTATATTGCATTCACCAATCTCATTTATAATTCTTGTATAAAAATTTATTACGTCTTCATCCCCATATTTATAATAAGCAGGAGGCATTATTAAAAATTTGTCAAAATTTAATGTTTTAGATATTTTCATCAAATTAATTGTATCAGACAAAGAATTTAGTCCTGTTCCAATAATAAACTTTTCTTTATATTTGCTATTAGGTAAATGATTAATTAATTGTATTTTTTCACTTAAAGATATTAGTTGTGATTGGCCAGTGCTTCCAAAAAATACCACTCCATGACATCCATTATCAATTATATTTTCTGCATGTTTGATGGTATTTTTTACATCTAAGGCTAAGTTTTTATTTAATAAAGATAAACTCGCAGCAAATATACCTTTTATTTGTTCCATATCTAAAATTTATATAAAAAAACAAATTAGTAAAGGTTATAAAAGCTTATGAACATATTAGCGATTCAAAATCGTATGGGAATTGGAGACATGGTAATTTTTTTACCATTCATAGAATCAATTGCTAGAAATTTTAATTCACCTATAACACTTTTAGTTAAAGAAAGTTCAAAGGCAAACGAATATTTAAATAATAATAGTAAAATAAAAAAAATAATTGATCTTAAGAGAAGTAACAAAAATAACGGATATCATGATGGAATATTGGGATTTTTCAAATTGGCAGAAGAACTAAAAAAACATTCATTTGAAAAAGTATTTATTTTTAATTCATCTTTAAGATATAATTTAATTTGTAAGCTTGCTGGTATAACAGAAATATATCAATACCCGTTATTTAATAAAAAAGAACAAAATATAATTGACGCTGCAAAAAGTTTATTATTAAACAAACTAAATATAAAAGTAGAAAGCAATCCCAAAATTTTTCTAGATAATATTTCAATCCAAAAAGCTAAAGTACAGTTTAATATCAATGATAATAAATTGAATATTTTGCTTGGAATTGGCGGATCAGGTCCTACGAAGAGAACGCCAGCAAATAAATTTATAGAATTTATTAAATTATCTTTAAATGAATATGACTGTAAATTTTTTCTTGCAACAGGACAAGATGAGGAAGAACAAAAAATTCTAAAAGAAATAATTTCATCTTGTAAAGAAAAGTGTGTTTCATTAGACAAATTAAGTATCTTGGAAATTCTTCCTATTATTAATAATTGTAGATTAGCTATTTGTAATGACTCTAGCTTTAGCCATTTTTCAGCAAGCTTGGGTTTACCCACAATAGTTTTAATGTGTGATACTCCTTTGTTGTATGGAAATTACAGTCCACAAATGTATCCTATTTTACCCGAAGGTGTTCAAACTGTTTCACATGGAACAAATGGAAAAGAAAAAATAAATGCCGAAAAGATATTTGAAAAATTTAAATCAATTATTATTAATTAATATTTTTGATTATCAATTCTCTGGCCTCATTAACGATAGATGCCAACCTATTTAATTCGGGACTAATATCTGGATGAATTTTTTTCATAATTTTTTTGTAAGAATTTAAAACTTCTTCTTTTGTATATTTTTTATTTGGATCCAAGTTTAGTATTTTATAAGCTTCATCAATTGACATGTTTTTACTATGAATATTTTGATTTATGTTATTAAAATTAAACCTTCCAGAATTTTTCAAGACTCTAAACAAACTCCAAAGTCTTAGGATTTGAAATAAAGATATGCCTGCTTTTGTCTTAATTAATGGCAAAATAGCTAAAACAAATGGTAAAGAAAATATAAATCTTCCCGCATAAGCCATAATTAATGCTAAAAAAATTGACAAAATGATAATCAACAATCTAATGATTTTTGAAATTTTCTTGGTAGAACTTTTTGCAAACCAATTAAGAAAAATATAAATAACTATAAAAATAATAACTGTTATAAAAAAAATATTCATATATTAATTTGCATCTTAATGAAAATACCACAACTTCAAAAAAAACCAGAATTAAAATCTTGCCACAATAAGACATGGGAAGATAATTATAGCTGGATACACCAAAAAAATATTTTAGATGTATTGAAGGATAGCTCAAATCTCTTACCGGAAGTAAGAGAATATTTGGAAAAAGAAAATGAACACTTTGAGCATAAAATGAAGGATACAAAAGAAATTCAAAAAAAAATTTTTTTTGAAATAAAAGGAAGAATTAAATTAGATGATGAGTCGCTGCCATTTAAAGATAAAGAATATGAATATTGGACAAAAACTACAACAAAAGGAAATTATTCGATTAAGCTTAGAAAAAAAATTGGAACAAATAATATTGAAGAAATATGGAACGGAGATTTAGAAAAAGAAAAACTTAAAACAGAATATTTTGGACTAGGAGATTTAGAAGTAAGTGAAAATGACCAATATCTTGGTTATTCATTAGACCTTAAAGGATCTGAGTATTACACAATTTATATACGAGACATTAAAACTAATAAATTGGTTACAGAAAAAATAGAAGAAACTAGCGGCAGTATTGATTTTAGCCTAGACAATAAATATATTTTTTACTCTAAACTAGATGAACATCATAGACCAAGAAAAATATTTAGGCATAAACTAGGATCCTCGGTTAAAGATGATCAACTAATTTTTAAAGAAAAAAGTGAAGCATTCTCAGTTAGCATTGGATTAAGTTCTGATGAAAAATATTTCTTTATTTCAGCTTCAGATCACAATACCTCTGAACAGTATTATTTTGATATAAACGAAAAAAAACCCAAACCAAAATTAATTCAAAAGAGAAAAAAAGGTATAATTTATTCAGTAAATTCTTGGGATGGTTTTTTTTATAAACATACCAATGAAGATGCTGAAGATTTCAAAATAGAAATATGCAAAAATTTAGTAGAACAAAATTGGGAAATTTTTATTCCTGCAAAAAATGAAGTTCTGATAGGTGGGCTAGTTTTCTTAAAAGATTGGATTATTAGATCAGAAATTTCGGATGCTATTGGAAGGTTAATTTTAAGAAATCCAAAAACAAATAATGAAGAAGAAATAATTTTTTCTGATGAAAAAGTAATTGTACCAAGTATTTCATTAATACAAAAAGACAAAGATACCAATTTAGTCTACCTTTCATATTCTTCTCCGAAAACACCCGGGAGAACTTATTTATATAATTTAGAAACTAAAGATAGAAAGCTTATAAAAGAACAAGAAATTCCTTCAGGACATAATCCTGACGATTATATGGTTGATAGATTGGAGTGTCCTTCTCACGATGGAAGAATGGTTCCAATAACAATTACAAGACACAAAAATACAACAATAGATGGTTCGGCAAACTTGCTGTTATATGGTTATGGATCTTATGGAAACTCTATGTCTCCTGGTTTTTCATCTACTAGATTAAGTTTAATTGATAGAAATATTATATGGGTTACAGCTCATATTAGAGGAGGAATGGAAAGGGGCATGAAGTGGTGGAAAGAAGGAAAATTGTTAAACAAAAAAAATACTTTTGAAGATTATATTGCAGTTGGAAAATATTTAATTGAAAAAAAATATACATCTCTTGGAAAAATTATAGGAATGGGTGGTTCTGCGGGTGGCTTGTTGATGGGTGCTGTTGTAAATAAATCTCCTGAATTATTTCTAGGAATAGTTATGGCAGTTCCTTTTGTAGACTCATTAACAACAAATCTAGATCACTCATTACCTTTAACGACAGGAGAATTTGATGAATTTGGAAATGCAAAAGATAGTAAAGAACATTTTGATTACATTTATTCATATGCACCCTATAACAATATAAAAAAAATGGACTACCCGCATATGTTAATTACAACTAGCTTAAGCGATAACAGGGTATTATTTGATGAACCTGCAAAATTTACTGCAAAGTTGAGGGAATACAAAACAGACAATAATTTATTACTTTTAAAAACAGAAATGAATGCTGGACACGGTGGAAAATCTGGCAGGGATGGAGCCATTGAAGAAATAGCAATTGACTATGCTTTTATTTTAAAAATTGCAATAAAATCATAATCTCAACTTATTGAAAAATATAAAATAATACCCATATAATTTTTGTAAGTCGCCTAATGGGGCTTGCATAAAATAACCTTGCTAACAAAGGAGGATAATATGACAAGTAAGGATCTATCTATATTCAACTCATTAAGACCTTTTTCAGTTGGTTTTGACGATATGTTTGACCAATTTGAAAGTATGTTGGGAAATGGAGGTTTGAGCATGCAATCGAACTACCCACCTTACAACATTAGAAAAACTGATCAGGACAAATACTCAATTGAGATTGCTCTTGCAGGTTTTAATAAAAAAGATGTCGAAGTTGAGTTTGAAGATAATTTATTAACTGTAAGAACAAAACAGATTGATAAATCTGAAGATAAAAATGAGGATGGTGAAATTATTCATAAGGGTATTTCTCAAAGACAATTTGCTAGATCATTTACAATTGCAGATGATGTAAAAGTAGGTGGTGCTGAACTAAAAGATGGTCTTTTGACAATAGCTTGTGAAAGAATACTGCCAGATCATAAGAAAAAAAGACTTATTGAAATTAAATAAGTATTAACCTTGCTTGTGGGGATTTCTCCCCACAAGTATTAAAATAATTTATTTTTTTGGTAATGCTGCATTTAAAATAAATGCTAGCAATCCAGCAGGTATTAAACCTGTTGTTAATAATAGTTTTAATTTTATTCCAAAATCTGGAATGTGAGCAACAAACTCCGGAAACGCATTCAAACCAATCCCAAAAGAAAGAGATAAAGCTAGTATTAAAACATTTCTTTGGTTCATATCAGATTTTGAAATCAATTTGATACCTGCTCCAACAATTAATCCGAACATAATAATGGCCGCTCCACCAATAACTGAATCTGGCATAGCTGCAATTATTCCACCAAGTTTTGGAAATAAACCTAGTAAAACCAAAATCACTCCAGCAACTGTTCCTACATGTCTACTAATTACTCCTGTAAAAGCTACAAGACCTGCATTTTGTGAATAAGAAGTATTGGGCATAGCATTAAAAATTGATGCAAAAGCTGTTCCAGCTCCATCGGCCATTATACCTCCTGAAAGCTCTTTATCAGTCGCTTCTCTATTTGCTCCACCCATTGTCGTGGCACTTATGTCACCAATGGTTTCAATTGTTGTCACGATAGACATAAACAACATCAATATTACAGCACCCCAGACAAAATCTATCCCGTATTGTAAAGGCATTGGAAATGCAAACCATCCTGCTGCTGCTATTTTTGCCCATCTAATTTCACCTAACATAGCCGCGACTATGAAACCGGCAATTATTCCAATTAGAATAGATGCTGCAGATACCATTCCTTTTCCTTTTATGTTTGCTAAAAGTGCAACTATTAAAACTGTTCCAGCTATACTTAGATGATGCCAATTTGCAAAAATTTCAGGTTTATTGTTCATCAGCCATACTCCGCCACCAGCATACTTAAACCCAACTTTAAGAAGGCTGAAACCAATCATTAATACAACAACTCCTGTAACTAATGGAGGAAACATATGACGAATAGGTTTTAACATTTTACCAATCCACATTTGAAAAATTCCTCCTATAAATGCGGCTGTGAATATTGCTCCTAAACCAAAAGCTTTGAAGGGCAGCATAATTGGGATGAAAGCAAAACTTGTACCTTGTATTATCGGAAGTCTTGCGCCAATATTTTTATAGCCGACCGTTTGTATTATTGTTGCTACGCCTGCAGCAAACAATGCCATTTGAATTAAAAAAATCTTTTCTCCAGTTGTTACTCCAAAAACTCCCGCTACTATCAATGGAACCGTGATGTTCCCAGCAAACATTGCAAAAACATGCTGAATACCCAAAGGTATTGATTGATTGAGTGGCAGTTTCTTATTAGTAGAACCTGAACTTTTTGTTCTTTTTCTCGTTCTTGCCATTTACCCTCCGATGTTTGAGGCTAAATTATCTTTATTAGAAACCAATGTAAATTTAAATTAGTTAAAATTTGAAAAATCCTTACTTTTCATATGTTTTTTAACCCAAATTGAACACATATTGATACTGAGTTATTTAAATACAGCCACCTGAGGAAAAGCCAACTATTACACCGCTCGAATTAACTTCAAATTTTCTTTCGCAAGGAATTCCATATTTTTTTGTTTTATAAACTAAAATTTCATTACCATTCTCACCAATATAATCTTCTTTTGGCGAGCCCAGTTCCATTCTCATTTCAGTTACTTCTTTACCTACAAATAATCCAAACTTTTCATTCTCTCTTTCTACTACTTCATCTGATTTTTTTTTAATTGTCTGACATCCAGAAAATAAAATTAAAATAACCAACAGACCAAATACAGTTTTAAATTTTCTCATTTGCTAATCGTAACATTTATTATAAAGATCAAATATTAACTTTTAAGTTGTATTTTTTCATTTGTTAAATAGATCATTATTAAGTTTTATTATACTAACAAATGTGGTTTTTATTTGATATTTCAATCAAATGAGTGAAATTCTATTAGATAAATTTTTAGATATTTTTAAAAATGATATTTTGCCTTTAACAATTAAAGGGGTGGATGCTGGTAATAAAATTTTTGGTGCTGCCATAATAAATAAAGATGATTATTCATTAGTAGTAGCTGGATCAAATAATGAAACGGAAAATCCAATATGGCATGGAGAAATTCATACTTTAAAAAAATTTTACGAATTAGATAATATAATGAGACCTAAAGAAAAGAATTGTATCTTTTTAAGTTCTCATGAACCCTGTAGTCTTTGTTTAAGTGGAATTACATTTTCTGGATTTGATAATTTTTATTATCTTTTCCCATATGAATCGACATCTGATGAATTTAACATTCCTCATGATTTAAATATACTTAAAGAAGTATTTAATATTACCGATGGAAAATATATGAAAGAAAACTCATACTGGAAAAGTTATAATATTAATATTTTATTAAATGAAATGAAAAATGCTAATAAAAAAAAATTAGCAGATTCATTCAACGAAATTAAAAAAACATATATTGATTTGTCAAAAAAATATCAATCATTAAAAGAAAAAAATTCTATACCATTAAAATAAGTTATGAGTACAAATCTAAAAATATCAAATGTAACCAAAATTTATCCTGGATGTGTTGCAAATGATAATATTTCATTGGAATTTGAAAGTGGAAAAATTTATGCTCTACTTGGAGAAAATGGAGCTGGAAAATCTACCTTGGTAAAAATTCTTTCAGGCGTAATAATGCCTGATGATGGTCAAATATTTTTAAATAATAAAGTTTTAAAATTAAATTCACCAATAGATGCTAAAAAAAACAAGATAGACATGGTATTTCAACATTTTAATTTATTTGAGACTTTGTCTGTATTTGAAAATCTTATTATAGATTCAAATGAAACTAGAGAAAATCTAAGAGAAAAAATAAAATCTACAATGGAAAAGTACAATTTTTCTATTGATTTAGATGTTCCTGTTTTAAATCTTTCTGCGGGGCAAAAACAAAAAATAGAAATAATTAGATGTCTAATAAGAAGTCCCGAGGTGTTGATAATGGATGAACCAACTTCGGTTTTAACTGAACAAGAAACAAGCGAACTTTTTTCATCTTTAAAACAATTTTCTGAAGAAGGTATTTTAATTATTTATATAACTCACAAACTTAAAGAAGTGATGTCAATTTGTGATGAAGTTGCTGTTATGAGAAAAGGTCAGCTTGTATCTGTAAGCAAAATTATTGATGAAAAAATTGAAACATTGGCAAATAAAATGGTCGGACAAAATTTAAAAACTGTTAAAAAAAAAATATCTAAAGAAAAATCTAAAGAACAATTAATTAAAATATCAAATCTTAATTTTAGCAGTGAAGACCCATTTGAAACTAATCTAAAAAACGTAAACTTTGAAGTAAATCGTGGAGAGTGTTTGGGTATAGCTGGCATCTCTGGAAACGGTCAAAGTGAATTATTTCAAATTTTAAGTGGAGAAATTATTTCAGAAAGTAATTCAGTATTATTTAATAATAACCCCATTGGAAATCTTAATCCTCAACAAAGAAGAGAATATTTGATGGCATTTTCTCCAGAAGATCGAATGGAACAAGCGGCAATTCCTCAAATGAAAATTTTTGAGAATGTTGCTTTAAACAACTTTAAATCTTCCAATTTTTTTAACGGTGGATTAATTAACGAAAAGAAAATTAAAGAACATTCTAAAAAAATTCTCTCAGATTTTTCTGTAAATACTGACAATGTTGAATTGAAAAGTCAATTTTTGTCAGGAGGAAATTTACAAAAATTAATTATTGGAAGAGAATTAATAACTTCTCCAGAACTATTAATATGTTTTAATCCCACATGGGGTCTAGATGTTGGTGCAATAAATTACATTCATGAAACTTTAATAAAGATAAATGAACAAAAAAAATCTATTATTTTAATTTCTACAGATACTGACGAATTATTAAAATTAAGCGATAAAATTTGCGTTATTTATAAAGGAAAATTGTCAAAAATAATGGATGCTGAAGAAGTAACTTCTGAAAAACTAGGAATACTAATGGGCGGAGGTGAAATTGTTTAAAATTGTAAAAAGAGACGAGGCATCAAAATTAATATTTTTTCTAACACCGATCTTAGCAATAATATTAACTTTAATTTTTGGTGCTTTAATTTTTTATTTTTTAGGTTTTAAACCTTTAGAGGCTTTAAAGTTCTTTTTTATAGTTCCAATTAATAATGTGTATGGATTTAGCGAACTTCTTCTAAAAGCAACCCCTTTGTGTTTAATTGCTATAGGTTTATCGTTTTGTTTTAAAAGTAATAACTGGAATATTGGAGCAGAAGGTCAATTAACATTTGGAGGAATAGTAAGTGGAGGGGTCGCTTTACTTTTTTATGGCCAAGAAGGATTTTATATACTTCCTATTGTGGTCTTGGCTGGAGCAGTAGGAGGAATGCTTTATGCTTTAATACCTGCTGTTTTAAAAACTTATTTTAATACAAACGAAATATTAGTTAGCCTAATGCTTGTCTACGTTTCAAAATTATTGTTAGATTATTTGGTTGTGGGTCCATGGAGTAACCCAGAAGGTTTTAATTTTCCAGAAACTAGACAGTTTAGTGAGTCTGCTAGAATGCCAATATTATTTGAAGGATTAAGGATTCATGCAGGAATATTTATTGCGCTTGCTGCAGTTATAATTAGTTGGGTTGTTTTTTATAAAACTTATTTAGGATTCCAAATGAAGGTATCTGGTTTTAGTTTAAAAACTGCCAAGTATGCTGGGTATAAAGGTAAGACAATGATACTTCTAGTTTTCATGATCAGTGGAGCTTGTGCTGGTCTGGCTGGCGTGGGAGAAATAACAGGTCCAATAGGACAACTTCATAGGATGATTTCACCTGATTATGGATTTACAGCTATCATAGTTGCTTTTTTAGGTAGGTTAAATCCTATAGGAATAATCTTTGCATCATTGGTGGTGGCTCTTACATATTTAGGCGCAGAAACTGCACAAATTTTTTTACAAATACCAAAATATACTGGTCAAGTCTTTCAGGGTATGATTTTATTTTTTCTACTTGCTTCGGATTACTTGCTGTTTTTTAAAATTAAATTTTTAGGAATGAAAAAAAATGAGCTTAGACATTAATTTTATAGGAGTTCTTATTGCTTCGATAATGGCCTCTTCAGTGCCTTTAATTTTAGCTGCTTCAGGTGAATTAATTACTGAACGTTCTGGTGTATTAAATTTAGGAGTTGAGGGAATGATGATTATAGGGGCCATTTCAGGTTTTGCATTAATGATAGTCACCGACAATTTATTTATTGCAATAATTGGATCTATGCTCGCTGGAATAATTATTTCTTCAATCTTTGGATTCTTGACTCAATCTTTGCTGACAAATCATGTGGCTACCGGACTTGCTTTAACAATATTTGGAATAGGAATGTCGGCAATGCTAGGAAAAAATTTTGTTGGAATTCCTGGAAAAGAATTTCCAGTTTTGTTTGATGATTTATCTGAAACAATTCCTTTCTTTGGTCCAATATTATTTGGACACTCTATCGTATTTTATTTTGCTTTTATTTTGCCATTTCTTACAAACTATTTTTTAAAAAGAACAAAACTAGGATTAATGGTAAGAGCTGTGGGTGACTCTCCAGATTCTGCATCAAATCAAGGTATAAATGTTATTTTAGTGCGTTATTTGTGTATTCTATATGGTGGGGCAATGTGTGGTTTGGCAGGAGCTTATTTGTCACTGATTTATACTCCACAATGGATTGAAAATATGACTTCTGGGCGAGGTTGGATAGCTTTAGCTTTAGTGGTTTTTTCAACATGGAATCCAATAAAAATTCTAATTGGAGCAATGATATTTGGTGGAATAACGATTATACAATTACACATGCAGGCTTTGGGTCTAAGAATCCCCGTTCAATTCTTGTCTGCCCTTCCGTACATTATGACAATAATAGTATTGGTTGTAATTTCACGTGATAGTAGAAAAATCAAACTTAGTACTCCAAGTTCTCTAGGAAAAACATTCTATAAAGAAAAGTAATTTTGAATAAGTAAGAAAAAATTATTTTTTTTTATATAATAACAGATAGTCTTAGTAATCATAAAAATTAAAAAGGGGAAACTTATGTTAAAAAATTTTTTTCGTTATTTTATCTCTTCTTTGTTTTTCTTAGTGGCCTATAGTTTTTCTGCAAATGCAGAATTAAAGGTTGGTTTTGTTTATGTTGGTCCAACTGGTGATCATGGATGGACGTATCAACATCATTTAGGAAGAAATGCAGTAGAAGCGGCGGGAATTAAAACAACTTACGTAGAAAGCGTTCCAGAAGGTGCTGATGCGGAAAGGGTTATTAGACAATTAGCTCAATCCGGACACGGTTTAATTTTTACAACTAGTTTTGGATATATGGATCCAACAAACAAAGTTGCTAAAGATTTTCCAAATGTAAAATTTGAACATGCCACTGGTTATAAAAGAGAACATTCTAATGTTTCAACTTATGGAGCAAGATTTTATCAAGGTAGAACTCTTTTGGGACATATAGCTGGAAACATGACAAAAACTAATACTATTGGTTATATTGCATCATTTCCAATTCCAGAAGTTATTCGTGGAATTAATTCTATGACTTTAGCGGCTCAAAAAGTGAATCCAAATATTAAAACTAAAATAGTTTGGGTTTTTACTTGGTATGACCCAGGTAAAGAAGCAGAAGCTGCTCAAGCTTTAATTGATCAAGGAGCTGATATTATTATGCAACATACTGACAGTACTGCTGCAGTACAAGTTGCAGAAAAAGCAGGTGTTTGGTCTTTTGGACAAGCAAGTGATATGCAAAAATTTGCACCAAAATCTGTTTTAACATCTATCATTGATGATTGGGCACCTTATTACGTTGAAAGATCAAAAGCTGTTCAAAATGGTACATGGAAACAACAAGATACTTGGCATGGATTAAAAGAGGGAATGGTTGCTATGGGAGATTATAATCCTGCTATGGGAGCAGACTTAGTTAAGGAAGTAGAACAACTTCAAAAAGATTTGGCTTCAGGAAAAGTTCACTCTTTTACAGGACCAATTTATGATCAAAAAGATAATGTGCTTGTTACAGTAGGTAATGTTGCTGATGACGGAATGCTATTAGGTATGGGCGTTTACGTAAAAGGAGTTGAAGGAGATATTCCTCAATAATACTTTTAAAATAATTAATAATTAAAGGAAAGGCCAGTTTTTACTGGCCTTTTTTATTTTTTATGTTTTTTTTTAATATCTTCAATTCTTAGTTCTTCATAAATCTCAAAAGGCTGAACAATCCATGGGTTATCTGGAAGTTTAACTGCACAAAAATCAGGTTCAAATGTAGATTTTTTTTTTTTAAAAAGTGTAGCTGTTTTTATTTCTTCTATCTTATTTTTTATTGGTTCATATTTTTTTAACCAATCAATACTTTTATTAAAAGTAATTCCAGTATCAGATAGGTCATCACATAAAAGTATTCTTCCTCCCATGTTAGGAGCTATAGAGCTCATCTCTCTTGAAAAAACTATGTTGCCTTGCTCGTCCTCTACTCCTTTGCCACTATAAGATTCTACCGCAAGATAAGCACATTTTAATTTAAATATTCTGCTCAATACATCTATCATTGGAGCGGCTCCTCGCATAATACCAATTAGTATTGTGGGTTTATATTCACTTTCATGAATTTGTATTGCTAGTTTTTCTACAGTCTTATTGTAATCATCCCAACTAACAATTAATTTTTCTGACATGTAAATTTATAATATTATTTTTTAAATAATAAAACTAAAACTGCAAGACCAATAAAAGCAGAGATTGAGCCAATCAATACATACAACCTATGAATGTTTCTTCCTCTTAAATTAAAATAATGTCTTGCCATTCCTGAAATTAAACCTACTAAACACAAAATTAACCAATTGTATTTGTGATAAACAATAAAGCTGTAATGTCCTGACAACATAATAAATAACACTAAAAAAGTTGAATAGTTATTATGTATTGACCGTTGTTTAGCCGCTAAAGACAAGCTGCTATCAAATTGTTCATTTTTTTTACTACTATTAATAATATTCATTTGATTTGGAATAATTACTGTAAAAACATTGCCAAACATATTTGTTCCAATAATTAAACCAACACTTAAAAATGCAAATTTAGGACTAAATAATTTAGTCAAACCAAAAGAAATTAGTAACAATAGTATTATAATTGTTAAAATGAATAGAATATTATTTTTTATTAAATTAGACTTGCATAAAAAATCGTAAACAAACCAAGAAATAATCAGTGATAATAGTGAAATTCCAATAGCATAACTTGGAGGAATTAGTAAAACCCTTTTGTCTACCATTAAAACACCAGAATTATAGTAATAAATAACAGCTAGTAACAACATACCTGTTACAAAAGTTAAATAACTTTGCCATTTAAAAATTACTAATCTGTTTAAATAATCCAAAGGTGGAGATGTTTTTAATCTTGTTAATTTATAGTAAAAGCCAGAATGCATTAAATAGCCTTCACCATCGATATCATTACTGGATATATCTTTATTTAATTTATTATCTAAATAATTGAATAAAAAACTGTTTCCTACCCATAGAATAGCAAATAATACATGACCCCATCTTAGGATAAGCTCTAACCATTTCATTGTGTAAGGTAAAAATTCCATTTTAGTATTTAATTTTATCTACTTTTTCATCCCATATTTTAAATGCTTTTAAAGCATCACCTCTTAGCATTTGTTTCATTTGTATTTTTCTTTCTTCCATACTTTTCATAACTTCGGAATAAATAAAAGAATCATCAAAGTCTATATTTTTTGCATCATCTCTAGTGTTAGCATAAAATATTCTATCTATATGAGACCAATAAATTGCTGATAAACACATTGGGCATGGCTCACATGTTGTATAAATTTCACAGCCGGCAAGATTAAAAGTATTCAATTTATTACTTGCTTCTCTTATTGCTACTATTTCTGCATGTGCGGTTGGATCATTTGTAGAGGTAACTTTATTAGATCCTTCTGAAATTATTTTATTATCTTTTACAATTACGCAACCAAATGGACCTCCTTTTGTTTCTGCACTTTTAATTGAAAGCTCAATTGCTTTAAACATAAATTTATTATTATCTTCCATATGATCTATAAAATTTTATTTTTTATTTTATTTATACTCATCAAAATTTTTTCAGGAGTTGCGGGTGCATCAATTTCCGGTATTATATTATAATTTCCAACTGAAGCTATTGCATCTTTAATTGCATAAAAAACACTCATAGCTAACATTAATGGGGGTTCCCCGGTTGTTTTAGCTTTGTTTACTACTTTTTCTATATTTATTCCTTCTTTAAAAATCTCAACATTAAAAATTTTTGGAATATCACTTACCGCTGGTATTTTATAAGTTGATGGAGAAAAAGTTGTAATTTGTCCATTAGGTTTCCAATTTAATTCTTCGATAGTTAACCACCCTTGTCCTTGGACAAATCCTCCTTCAATTTGTCCTAATTCAAGAGCAGGATTAATTGCTTTTCCAACATCATGAATAATATCAACTCTTTCTAAAACATTTTCACCTGTCAGTGTATCTACACAAACTTCTGAAACAGCGGCACCATAACAAAAATATAAAAAAGGTCTTCCTTTAAAATTTTTTTTATCAAAATTAATTTTAGGAGTTGAATAAAAACCAGTAGAAGAAAGAGAAACTCTATTTAAGTAAGCCTCTTTTATAATTTTTTTAAATTCAAAATTTTTATTACCAAATTTAATATATTGATCTTTATAAATAGGATTTTTATTATAAATTTTATACTTTAATTTAATAAAATTTTCTAAATTTGATTTAATATTAGATATTGCATTAAGGGCTGCTGCTCCATTCAAATCGGTTGTGGAAGATGCTGCGCTAGCTGAAGTGTTTGGAACTTTAGAAGTATTTGTAGAAGAAATATGTACTTGATCATAAGGTAAGCCTAACGAATTGGCCACAAGTTGAGCTATTTTAGTGTGAGTTCCTTGCCCCATTTCTATACCACCATGATTTAAATGCACACTTCCATCAATATAAATATGCACCAAAGCTCCTGCTTGATTAAGATGAATGGTTGTAAAAGAAACTCCAAATTTTAAAGGAGTAATTGCAATTCCTTTTTTTTTATATTTGTTTTTTTTATTAAACTTTTTTATTTGTAAATATCTTTTTTTATAATTAGATTTTTTTTCTAATTTATTAAAAATTTCATTAATGACATTATCGTTAATTTTCATACCATAATGCGTTATATTTTTTGAGTTTTTTTGGTAAAAATTATTTTTTCTTATAGTGCTAGGATCTTTTTTTAGGTTTCTTGAAATGTTATCTATAATATTTTCAATTGCCATCATACCTTGATTTCCACCAAATCCTCTAAATGCAGTCGATGAAGATGTGTTTGTTTTACAAAGATAATTTGCAACTTCTAAATCAGAAATAAAATAAGCATTATCAATATGAAGTAAGGCTCTTTCATTAATTGCCAATGATAAATCGGGCGACATTCCACAATTGGAGGCTAATTTCAATTTTAGACCCTGAATAATGCCATCGTCATTAAAACCCACTTCATATTCTGAATAAAATTCATGTCTTTTTCCTGTTATAATTATGTCTTCATCCCTATCTAGTCTTAGCTTTACGGGCTTTCCAGTTTTTCGAGAAAGCAAAGCACAGATACATGATGTCATAAAATTAGTTTCCTTACCTCCAAATCCTCCCCCTATTCTTCTAACTAAAACATTTATTGAATTACTTTTTTGATTAAGTGTTTTTGCTATTAATTGTTGAGTCTCTGATGGGTGTTGGGTTGAACTATAAACTAAAAAATTATTATCTTCTTTAGGAATTACAAAAGCCGCTTGACCCTCTAAATAAAAATGTTCCTGGCTTCCGGTGGTAAAATTTCCTTTTAAAGAATTTTTTGAATTGATTATTTTTTTTGAGGCATTCCCTCTTTTTATTTTTTTAACTTTGAATAATAAACTATTTTTATCTAAAGCATCTTTTATTGTAACTACTGGTTTTAAATTTTTATAAGTTATTTTTGCCTTCATTACTGCTTTTCTAGCAAGTTCTATTGTTGTTGCTGCAACTGCAAACAAAGGCTGTCCGTAAAACTCTACTTTTTTTTCGGGAAATATTGGATCTCCATCAAACACTGGCCCAACGTCATTTCTTCCTGGAATGTCTTTATTAGTGATAACAGATATTACACCTTCGCTTGATTTTACTTTATTTAAATCAATTTTTCTTATAATTGCATGGGCTTTTTTACTTAACCCAATTGCACCGTACAGGGTATCTTTTGGTTCTTTAATATCATCAGTATAGTCAGCAAATCCACTAACATGCTTATATGCGCTGTCGTGTGGTCTAGTTTTATTTATAAAAGTTTCTTTGCTCATTTTTAGTTTACTCTTAATAATTTTTTTGATTTAATTTCGTGAAAACATTTAATTAATAAATTTTTGGCTACTTCCAATCTATAATTCTTGCTGGCTCTCATATCATCTATTGGGTTAAAATCTTTTTCTAAATAATTTCTAGCTTTTAAAAAAACATCTATAGATAAATGTTTGTTTTTAAGTGATTTTTCACAAATTTTTGCTCTTTTAGGAATTTCAGCCATTCCGCCAAAAGCTATAAATATATTTATTATTTTATTATTATTAATCTCCATATTAAAAGACGCGCAAAGTGATGAAATATCATCATCAAATCTTTTTGATATCTTGTATGCTTTAAAAATATTATTTTTATATAAAGGAATTCTTATAGAATAGATAAATTCTCCTTTTTTTAACTTAGTTTTTCTATAACTAATAAAAAACTCATTAATTGATAAAATTTTTCTATTTTTTAAAGTTTCAATAACTAATTCAGCATTTAAAGATAATAAAATTGGAAGAGTATCTCCAATAGGCGATGCCGTTGCAATATTCCCTCCCATAGTTCCTACGTTTCTTATCTGTATAGACCCATATCTTTTTAAAACTGAATTAAAATCTGAGTAATGTTTTTTAATAAACTTTTCAAATTTAATTAAAGATGTTGCGGCGCCAACTTCTATAAATTTTTTATTTTTTTTAATAAAATCTAATTCTTTTATATCCTTAAGGTTAATAATATTTTGAATATCTTTTCTTTCTTTAGTAACCTTCAAAGATAAATCGGTACCTCCTGATAGAAAATTAGAATTTGGATTTTTTTTAATAATTTTTTTTAAGTCTTTTATTGTTTTGGGAGAAAAATATTTTTTATCTTGATTAGTAATAAAAATATTCTTTGAATTTATTTTTTTTAAGAGCTTAATAATTTTTTTTTTATTTTTACTAAATTGATCTATTTTGCTAATTCTATTTAAACTTTTTCCAGCATCAATAATAGACCTATACCCAGTACAACGACATAAATTTCCTGAAATAGAGTCTTTAATTAATTCATTATTGTAATTGCCATGATTTTTGTACATAGAAAATAATGACATGACAAAACCAGGTGTACAAAATCCACATTGTGAGCCATGATACTTGACCATTGCTTCTTGAACTGGATGCAATTTTCCTTCTTTTGAAATTAGATTTTCAACAACCAATAGTTGTTTTCCATTTAAAAATGGTAAAAAGGAAATACAAGCATTAACAGCCTTATATTCTATATTATTCTTGTTTAATTCGCCCACGACCACAGTACATGCGCCACAAGCACCCTCTGCACAACCTTCTTTGGTTCCTGTCTTTTTTAATTCTGTTCTTATGAAATTAAGAATTGTTTGATTTGGATCGGGATTACTTAACTCCAATATTTTATCATTAAATAAAAGCTTAACTACGCCCGAATCCACTTAACTACCTCTGTATGTAGAATAGCTCCAAGGTGATACAAGTAGAGGAACATGATAATGTTCCTTGGGATTTGAAATACCAAATTTTATCACAACATCATCTAAAAAAGGAATTTTGCCAGTATTAGTTATATTTTTAAAATAGCCTCCAACATAAAATATAAGTTCATACTTTCCTTCTAAAAAATTCTCTCCTTCAACCAATGGTTTGTCAGATCTTCCATCGCTATTTAATTTTACTGAATTTATTTTTTTTTTTTCATTATTATTTAAATAAAATAAATCAACGACTATACCGTTGCCTGGTTTGCCCGAGTAGATATCTAATACATGTGTTGTTAACTTTGTCATAAACTCCAATATATATTATACAATTATTGTATAATTTATATATAAAACTAAAATATTAATACTAAAATGAAGTCAATAAATAATATCAATCAATTAAACAAATCAGATTTTTTATCAATTTTTGGCAACATTTTTGAAAAAACAGAATGGATTGCAGAAAAAGTTTTCGATTTAAAACCATTTAAAAATATTGATGATCTGTTTTCAAAAATAATTAATCAGTATGAAAATTGTAATAAAGAACAAATTCTTCTAATTTTAAATTCCCACCCAGAATTAGTTGTTGAAAAAAAATTAACTAAAGACTCAAGCAATGAACAATCGGGAGCAAGTTTAAATGAATGTACTTTTGATGAATTTGAAGAATTTAAAAAATTAAATATTGAATATAGGGCCAAATTTGGATTTCCTTTTATAATTGCGGTAAAAGGCAAAAATAAAAATGATATTTTAAATGATTTTAAAAAAAGAATTCAAAATGATTTAAACTCTGAGTTTGACGAAGCAAAAAAGCAGGTAATGAAAATTGCATTTTTTCGTTTTAAAGATATTGCATAATTTAAATTATATTATTTTAAAAAATTATTAGTTTTTATTACTCAGTAGCTGTGTCAACATAATGAGCAACTGAATTAATTTCATCTGTGGTTAATATTCCATCAAAAGAAGGCATTACACCTATTCCATTCGTAACAGCAATTATTACTCTATTAAGATCTGGTCTTATTTCATTCAAATTTGGTCCAATGTTTGCTTGAGATCCTGCGTCATTAAGAGTGTGGCAAGAAGCACAAGTTCCTTGTTCTAAAAAAATTTCTCTACCTTTTTCAAAAACCTCATCTGCTAACAATTTTTGAGTATTTAGGGATAAAATAATCAAAAAAATTATATTTATATAAATATTTAATATTAATTTTTTCTTCATAAAATTTGTTATCATAATTGAAAAAAATTAAAAAGAAGAATTTATAATGAAAGGTTATTGGATAAGTTTATATACTAAAATAGAAAATCAACAAAATTTGAAAAAATATTCAGAAATTGTAACTCCTATTATCAAAAGCTTTGGGGAGTGCCTTTAGTAAGAGGCGGAAAAAACAAAGCTTATGAAGGAGAAAGTTTTTTACGTACAGTAATATGGGAATTTCCTAGTTACGATAAAGCTATAGAATGTCATAACTCAAGTGAATATCAATCAGGGTGGGACCTAGCTAAAGAAACGACAGTAAGACACATGCAAGTTATTGAAGGATTTAGTACTGAATAGGTTCGTTGTCAATTGATCTCCATAAGTACCAAGTTGCAACAGAACAATATGGTGAAAATCTTTTATTAAGTTTATTTACAAAATATTTTGGAGGTAAATATTTTTTTTTATAGTTATTTGAAATAGCTCTCAACAATCCTATATCTTGAATCGGCCAGATGTTTGGCCTGTTATAAGTAAACAACAATATCATTTCTGCAGACCATCTTCCAATTTGTCTTAATTCAGATAAGTATTGTATAGCCTCTTCATCATTCATTTTGTTTATTAGTTTTGGATTAAATTTTTTTTTTACATATTTTTTAGCCAATTCTTTTATTCCTTTTATTTTTTGTCTACTAAGACCACATTTTTTTAACTTTGAAGTTGAGATTAAGTTAACTACTTTTGGATTTACTTTTCCCTTGCAGGTTAAATGAAACTTTGAAAAAACAGAATTAGCAGCTGCTACACTTATTTGTTGACTAATAATGCTTTTACAAAGAGAGAAAAATACATCTTTTCTAGTTGTTAAATTATTACCTGAATATTTGTTAATTAATTTATTCATAATTTTATCTTTTTTTAAAAGATAGCGTTTGGCGGCATTCCAATATTTTGGACTTCTACTCATGACGAGATGTTGAAACTGATCCTTTTAAATAAATTTCTCTTCTAAATATAATTACTGAAGATATGATTACTAAAGTTGCGCCCATTAATACTTTGAAAGTAGGTATCTCGCCCCAAAATAAATATCCAAAAATAATCGCAAAAACCAATGCCAAATATTTTAGCGGTGTAACTAACGATACATCTGAAAACTTGTAAGCCTGTGTAAGTAATAAATTTGCAGCTCCTCCTAATACACCCACGAGAGACAATAAAATTGAATCGGTTAAATTAGGCATAATCCATCCTTTTGGAATAGTAAATAAACTTGTTATCATTATTGAAAAAGAAAAATAAAAACCAATAAGCCAGATTGGTTCGGTGCTAGATAATTTTTTTATTGCAATTGAAACATACGACAAACCCAAACAAAAAATTATTGGATATATATAATATATATTAAGAGAACTAAAACCCGGTTCAGAAATTATAATAATGCCGACAAATCCAACTAAAACTGCTAACCATCTATAAAATCCTACTTTTTCACTTAAAAATATAATAGATAAAATTGTTGTAAAAATAGGAGCTGCAAAAGTAATACTTACCACGGTTGCTAAAGGCAACTCTCTTAAAGCAATAAAAATTGCTACAATAGCAATTAATCCCGACATGCATCTTTTTAGATGAAGAATGGGTCTGCTGGTTCTATAAAAATTTATATATCTATCTTTTGGAATTATACTAAGAATAGGTATTAAGCCGCATAAACCTCTAAAAAATAAAACTTCTCCTACAGGATAATTTTCTGACCATTTAACAATTAAATCCATGATAGAAAACACACAAACGGATAGAAACATATACAAAAAGCCTAATTGATTTTTGGAAAACATGAATATAACTTTAAATTAATTAAATTATTATTCAATGGAAATAGCAGTTTTAGGTTTGGGATGTTTCTGGGAACCAGAAATAAAATTTAGTAAAGTTAATGGAATAGTAAAAACTGAAGTAGGATACTGTGGGGGAAATAGTCCCCAAACAACATACAAAGAGGTTTGTACAGGAAATACAAATCATGCGGAAGTGGTAAAATTAGAATTTGATCCTAAAATAATTTCTTATGATGAAATAATAGAGTATTTTTTTCAAATTCATGATCCAACTACATTAAATTCACAAGGACCAGATATGGGCAAACAATATAGAAGTGAAATTTTTTATTTAAATGAAAAACAAAAAAATTATGCGGAAAAAATAATTGAAAAAGAAAATAAAAAGTTATCAGGAAAAGTAGTTACAAAATTATCAATAGTAAAAAATTACTGTACCGCAGAAGAATATCACCAAAAATATCTTGAAAAGAGATAATTATGTCTTTGGTAACCTCAGATTGGCTAGAAAATAATTTAGATAAAGTTAAATTAATAGATTGTTCCTGGCACATGCCTAACGTTAAAAGAAATGCATACGAGGAATATCTCAAAAAACACATTCCAGGTGCTATTTTTTTTGATCTAGATAAATACTCTGATACGAATACAGATCTTCCTCACATGTTGCCCAATCCAATTACTTGGGAGAAAACTGTATCCAATCTAGGAATATCTAATAATGATAGAATAATAATTTATGACAATTCTGACGTATTAAGCTCATGTAGATGTTGGTATAATTTTATTTATTTTGGACATAGTCCAAATCTTGTTAGTGTTTTAGACGGTGGGTTAAAAAAATGGATTTTAGAAAATAAAATAATTGATAATAATAAAACCAAAATACAAAAATCAAAATATACATCAAAAGAAAATAAAAATTTAGTTAAAAATAAAAATCAAATTAATTCAAATATTAATATGAAAGAGTTTTTAGTTGTAGATGCAAGAAGTAAAGAAAGATTTGAAGGCAAGGTTCCAGACCCTAGAAAAAATGTTAGAAGTGGTTCAATTCCAAATTCACTTTGTTTACCATTTAAAGAAATTATAAATGAAGATGGTACATTTAAAAATACAGATGAAATTTCAAAAAAATTTATGCAAATAATTGATCGTAAATACAATAATATAGTATTTTCTTGTGGTTCTGGGGTTACCGCGTGCGTTTTAGCTCTTGCATATTCTTTAGTAAATAATAAATATTCTCCTATTATTTATGATGGCTCTTGGGCCGAATATGGAAAAATTTAAATTATGAAAAGATCAACAAAAGTTATATCCGTAATAATTCTATTCTTTATGATAATCGCTGGAGTGGTTGTTGCAAGAACCATGATAGGAAACCATTTTAAAAAAAAATTTAGCAAAAGATCTCCTCCGGGCATAATAGTAAAAACCGTAGAACAGAAAAATTTTCAAAATAAAATAGAAACATTTGGAACGGCAGTTCCATTAAGAGTTCAGTCTTACAATATAGAAAAGTACGAAATTTTAAAACCTATTAAATTTAATAAAAAAGTTAAAGCTGGAGAAGTAATTGTAAAATTAAAAAATAGAAATATTGTTGCTCCTTTTGATGGCGTAATTGGAAAAAGAAATTTTTCTGATGACATTAAAGTATCAGAAAGTTCTTTAGTAATTAATTTAGAGGATGCATCTACATTATTTGTAGATGTAGATATACCTGAAGTATTTGCAACTTTTATAAGTGAAGGTTTGAGAGTAGATATAAAATTTTCAGGAAATAAAGAAAAAAGTTATGAAGGGGTGGTAGATTCGCTTGCGAGTAGAATAGATACAAATAAAAGATCTCTGGCTGCAAGAATTAAATTGAATAACCCAAGTCTTGAAATTTTACCTGGTGCACTTCTTGAGGTCACTATAAAATACAACGAAAGAAATTCTTTGGGCATTCCTGACACGAGTGTCATATTAGAAGGTAACAAAGTATATATTTATAAAGTCGACAAAAAAAATATTACAAAGAGAACAGAAATTGAAATCGGTAACCGAAGTCAAGGTTACCTTGAGGTTAAATCTGGTTTAAATGAAGGTGATGTAATAGTAGCCGAAGGTTTAAAAAAAGTTAGACCTAACGGTAAAATTAAACCTATAAAAGATGGCTCAAAAAAGAGTAAGTCTGATTTGAAAAAAAAAATTAAATCTACTAAAAATGGCTCAAAAAAGAGTAAGTTCGATTGGATAAAAAAATTAAACATATTTAATAAGTCTGAGTCGAAAAAAAAAGACGATAAAAATAAATAATTAAATGTACTTAACGGATGTCAGTATAAGAAGACCTGCTTTTGCATGGGTTTTATCTTTAATACTAGTTGTATTCGGTACATTCGTCTTCTGGAAATTACCTGTAAGGGAACTTCCATCGGGTTTACAGCCACCAGTAGTTCAAGTTCAAGTTGAGTATGCATCTGCTTCTGCTACCATAGTTGATGAGTCGGTCACTCAAATTCTTGAAGATGTAATTGGTGGAGCAGAAGGTATTAAAAATATAGATTCAAAATCTGAAAATGGAAAAAGTACAATAAGTATTGAATTTGATACTGCAATTGATTTAGATGATGCTGCAAATGATATAAGAGAAAGAGTTGCTAGAGTAGTAAACAGACTTCCATCAGAATCTGATTCTCCAAAAATTCTCAAACAATCAGCAGGATTTTCAACTACAATGTGGTTAGCTTTAACTTCTGCTACATGGAATGATTTAGAGCTTGGAGATTATGCTGAAAGATATTTGGTTGATAAATTTTCAAGTATTAAGAATGTGGGTAGAATTAGAACTGGTGGATTAAGAAAGTTAAGTATCAGAGTTTGGATTGATCCAATAAAACTGGCTGCAAATAACATAACTATTCAAGAAGTAGAATTGGCACTTCGAAATGAAAACGTTCGTCTTCCTGCGGGAACACTTGAGGCAAACAATATTGATCTAACTATAAATATTGATAAATCATATAACGATTTAGAAAAACTTAAACAATTACCCATTAAAAAAGGTAAAAATAATCTAGTAAGACTTTCTGATATTGCTGAATTAGAATTTGGACCAGTATCTTCAAAAATTCTTTTCAGTGCTCAAAGCAAAAAAGCATTAAATCAAAAAACAGTTGGAATTGGAATTTATGCAAGAAGTGGGGCGTCTACGGTAGAACTGTCTAAAGATATAAAAAAGAAAATTGAAGAAGTTAATGAAAACCTTCCTGGTGATTTAAATTTAGAGATTGCTTTTAATAGAGCCACATATATCTCAGAAGCAATTAATGAAGTCTACAAAACTTTAATTATTGCATTTATTTTAGTTGTCGTAATTATTTATTTATTTTTAGGAAATCTTAAAGCTGTGATAGTTCCAGCAATCGCATTGCCCGTAAGTCTTATTGCAACTTTCTTGGGAATTTATTTATTTGATTTATCAATTAATATTTTTGTTCTTTTAAGTTTTATTTTAGCAATAGGAATAATAACGGATGACTCGGTTATTATGACAGATGCAATATATAGGCGAATAGAAAACGGAGAAACTCCTCTTGTTGCGGCCCACAAAGGATCTAAACAAATCACATTTGCTATAATTGCAACAACTCTAATTTTGGTTGCTGTATTTTTACCCCTTATATTTATAGAAGGAATTGCAGGAACTTTATTTAAGGAAACTGCTATTGCTCTTTCTTTTGCCATTGTTGTTTCTTCATTTGTAGCATTAACATTATCTCCAATGCTAGGCAGTAAATTTTTAGATAATAAAAAAAAATCTAATTTTTTAGTTAGGTGGTTTGGCAAATTCTTTAACGGTTTCTCAAATTTTTATAGTGAAACATTAAATTTTTGGTTAAATAAAAAAAAAACAATAATAACTTTTATAATTATAATGATAGTAGGTTCTGGTGCTTTATATAATTATACAAAAAAAGAGCTTCTTCCTTCAGAAGATAGAGGTGCATATTTAGTTATTGGATTTACTGATGAGGGTAGTTCTTTTGAATATACTCAAAAAAGAGCTATCGATGTTGAACAAAGACTAATTCCTTTATTAAAGTCTGAAGATAGTCCTTACAATAGATTATTAATGATTGTTCCGGGTTTTGGGTCGGATAATAGTTTTTTGATTATTGCTTTATTAGATAATTGGAAAAATAGAGAACAAAATTCCCAAATAGTAATGCGACAAGCGATAGGAAAAATAGTTACTGTTCCTCAAGCCTTAGCTTTTCCCATTTCTCCTCAATCAATAAGAGTTTCTAGCTACAATAAGCCTGTACAAATGGTTATTTATGGAAATACCTATGAAGAACTAAAAGAAATTCAAACCAAAGTTATTAATATGCTAAGAAGAAATAGAAATTTATCTAGAATTGAGTCTGACTACACCACGAACAAACCTGAAGTAAAATTAGAAATCAATAAAAATAAAGCAAAAGATTTAGGAATATCTTCTCAGGCAATTGGGCAAACTTTGGAAACATTGTACGGAGGAAAAACCGTTACAAAATTTAATAAACTTGGAAAAGAATACCCAATAATTCTACAACAATACTTAGAGGATAGAAAAGACAAAGAAAGTTTAAGTAAAATTTTTGTTAGATCAGAAAATTCAGGAAGTTTAATCTCTCTTTCAAATTTAGTTGATTTTAAAGAAATAGGTTCAGCAAGCAAACTATCAAGATATAACAGGCAGAGAGCAGTTACAATTTCAGCAAATATAAGTGAAAATTATACATTATCTGAAGCAATTAAATATTTGGAAACTACCATGTCTCAAGTTGCACCGGAAAAACAAATTACCTGGAAAGGAAAATCTGAAGAATTAAAAGAAACTAGTAATGAATTATATATAATATTCGCTTTAGCATTATTAACGGCATATCTAGTAATGTCAGCAACATTTAATTCATTTGTTCATCCATTTATAATTATATTAACCGTTCCTCTTGCAGTATTTGGTGGTCTAGTATTTATATTATTTCTAAATTCTTCTATAAATATTTTTTCTCAAATCGCTCTTGTAATACTAATTGGTATTTCAACAAAAAATAGTATTCTTATAGTTGATTACGCTAATCAATTAAGAACAACTGGCAAGGATATTGAGACAGCAGTTAGAGAGGCATGCAATTTAAGATTTAGACCAATTATAATGACTTCTCTTAGTACTATGATAGCAATGATACCTTTGGTGGTTGGAAATATTGGACCAGGAGCTGGTGAAGGTTCAAGACTTGCGGTTGGAGCAACTATATTAGGTGGAATGATTATATCTACATTTTTTACATTATATGTAACACCAACGATGTATTTAACTTTAGCAAAGAATACAAAAAGAATTGATGCGATAGATATAGAATTAAAAGATCAATTAAATTAAAAAATAATATATTTTCTAGTAGTTAATGACTTACTACATTTAGAAAGTTGGCTTTTATATTTATTAGATTGATTTTCAACTTTTTTTGCAAGCAATATAATTTTTTGTTTTTGTTTATGATTTTTATAATTTCCCCACCCCTCGTGATAAGCAATATATTGTCTAAAGGAATCTTTTTTAGAAATTTTAAGAATTTTTTCAGTTTTATTAGTGTACCATCCAATAAAATCAACACTGTCTTTAAATCTTGTTCTTGTTGCTAATTTATTTCCAGTTTCTTCTTTATATTGTTTCCAGGTACCTTTAACTGCTTGTGAATATCCAAAAGAACTAGAAGGTCTTTTATAAGGTATAACTTTAAAAATTTTTTGTCTTTTTGGTTTTGCGAGCCAGTCAAAATCTGACTCCATTTTAATAATAGCTAACTGCAAATAAATTGGTGTTCCCCATTTTTTTTCAGTTTTTTTTGCATGTTTGTACCAAAGATATTTTTCGGAAAATATTGAGCAACCATCTGCTGTATTTTTAGGAACAGATGAACATGCGGAAATTAAAAAAAATAAAAATAAAAATATAAATTTATTATTTCGAATCACGATTATAAATATAAATTATTTATTTTTTTTTCTCCATAGCCAGGGATACTCGAATTTCATTTTCCATATCCCTAATTTATTTTTTTTTGCATATTCTTGATATTTGGCGTATTTTTTTTTTGAATATTTTGCATAATCAAAGGCATAGCCACTTTTAACCATATTTATTGATATACTATCTCCGTTAACAAAACATTCAGCTATAATTCTTCTATATCTATCTCTATTTTTTTCTTTTATGCACTTAACTTTATTTTTGCCTATTATTTCTTTAAGTTTTTGTGATGAAATTATTCCACAAAAAAATTTTTTTCCATTTAAATAACATAATTGTTTTTTTTCTGGCGCATCTATGCCTCCAAAACGAATTTTCTCACCATTTATCTTTATTGTATCACCATCTGTAACAATGGCTTTACCATAAATAAAATTTAAATCTTCACTATTTGAAATAGAAAAATTTATAATAAAAAAAATTATTAGAATATTACTTAAATTCAGATTTCGCTTTTTCATTAAGCTCATCCATCTTTTTTCTTATCTCTTCGTCTGAAATATTATGATCTTTTAAATCAGCTTTAACTTTTCTAAATACATCTTCATCTCCAGCTTCGGTAAAATCAGCTTTTATTACAGATTGTATATATTCTTTTTCTTGATCTGGATTATAGCCAAAAATTTTGGAAGCCCATTCACCAATATATTTATTTCTACGAGCACTAATTTTAAATTGTAATTCTTCATCATGGGCAAATTTTTTTTCAAAACTTTTTTCTCTTTCATCAAATGTACTCATTTTGATCTCCTCAAACTAAATAATTTATATAATATTAAAGATAATATTACTCCGAATACATTTCCAAGTAAATCTGCTACTTCAAAACCCCTATTAGGAATAATTATATGAAGAAATTCTAAAAGTATTGATAATAAAATCAAATAATAGGATATTTTTTTTAATTTTTTTGAAAAAGATAAAAATCCTATAACTGATAAAATAAAAAAAACATAAAAATGATTGGATGAAACTAAAAAATCCCTCGTTAGCTGAGGTTGAATATAACAATCATTATATAAAATGCACCCCAAAATACTCCCAGGAAATAAATAGAAAATAAATAGAACAATATTTAATACATAAAATGAATTCTTTAATATTTTCATAATTATTCTATATTAAATTTTCGAATATGAGTCATCTTTTACTAGTAAGACATGGACAAAGTGAGTGGAATTTAGAAAATAGATTTACAGGATGGGTAGATGTAGATTTAGCTCCAAAAGGAAAACTTGAAGCCTGTAAGGCTGGTGAATTAATAAAAAAACTTGATTTAAATATAAATCATTTTTTTTCTTCCTATCAAAAAAGAGCAATTGATACTTTAAAACTAATATTAAACACCATAAGAATTAAAGATGATAAAATAGTTAAAGCATGGGAATTAAATGAAAGACATTATGGATCTTTAACTGGCTTAAATAAAGATGAAATGAAAAAAAAATTAGGTGAAGATAAAATTCATATTTTTAGAAGATCGTGGAACAATCCTCCTGAACCTTTAAGTAAAAATAGTCCTTATCATCCTTTGAATATTGAAATTTACAAAGATATACCAAAGGAAAAATTACCAGACACTGAATCCTTAAAAGATACTTATGATAGAGTAATCCCATATTTCAAAAAAAATATAGAAAAAAAAATAAGTGAAAATGTTATGATTTCCGCTCATGGGAATTCTATTAGATCAATCTGTAAATTTTTATTTGATATAAATAATCAAGACATTTCAAAATTAGAAATACCAACGGGTAACCCTTTAATTTTAAAATTTGATGAAAATATTAAATTATTAGATGCAAAATATTTGGATCAAGAAAGAGCAAAAAATTTAATTAAATTTAATTAATTCAACTTTTTATATATCTCAATATCTGTTAAATGCACAAATTCATTTGAACTTTCATATCCATATAATTCTTTTTTATCTGATAAATCATTCCAAATTTCAGACATTGAAAAAATGTTCTTGTTTATATGTTGAAATATTTTTCTGTTTAATATTTGACAGCCTGTATATATAAATTCATTTTTAATTTCTTTGAACAGTTTATTGCCATTTAAATTAAAATCTCCTTTAAATCGAACATCAAAACTTCTATTCTTTTTTACTACCATTAATAAATTTTTGATTTTATTTTTAAAATAAAATTTTTCCATTTCATTAAATATATTAATATAATTTGAATCCCAAAAAGTATCTGGATTTAATGTTAAAAAATTTTCTTCCTCAGAATGTTTAATTAAATTATATATTCCACCACCAGTATCTAATATTTTTTCACCATCATTTACGATATCTATATTTAAAGGATAATTTTGCTTTTCAATAAAATTTTTTATTTGTTCACTTAAATAAAAAGTATTAATTTTTATTTTATTTATTCCAATAGATTTGACAAACTTTAAAGTATTATCTAATAAATTGATATTTTTAACTTTTAATAATGGTTTTGGAATACCGTTTGTTATTGGTGCTAGTCTTTTTCCGTAACCTGCACACAGTATTAAAGCTGTTTTAACTTTCATTGTTTCTAATTTTTTTTGGAAAATTTTTATCTATAATAATTTTTAAATCACTAAACGTTCTATTGTTATTAATTCTATGTTCTATCAATTTCCAAGCATGAGGAATAAGTTTCAAATATTTATGTTTTCTGTCTCTTTTAGAAAGTCTTGAAAAAATTCCAATAATTTTAAAATTTCTTAACACTGACAATATTTCAAAGTCATTTTTAAATTTATCTTTATCTAATGATTTATTGTTTTTAATAAATTGATTAAAAATTTTATCTTTTAAGTTTTTATTTGTTTTAAACCGAACATCATCAATTAATGATGCAAGATCATAAGCTATATTACCATATACTGCTTCTTGACTATCTATTAATCCAAGACGTTTTTTGGTTATCATTATATTTGAGACATGAAAGTCACGATGAATAAATACTTTTTTTTTGTAAATTAATCTATTTAATAAATTTTTAAAGATCTTTGATATATTTTTTTTTTCAATATTTCTTTTTTTGCCTTTTATGAACTTGGGCAAATACCATTGTGAAAATAAATTTGCTTCATTAATTAATTTTTCTTTAGAATAATTTGGAATTTTATATTGGGTATTTATAAATGTTTTTATTTTTTTTGTTTTTACTTTTTGTATTTTCTTAAGTAATAAAAGAATTTTTTTGTAATAAAATAGTTGCTTTTCTTTTTTTTTTCTTAACAATTGAAAAACTGTTAAGTCTCCAAAATCTTCGATTTCTATATAATTTTCATCATAACTATTATTTATCATTTTTGGAGCTGGTAAATTATTTTTTATTAAAAGATTATTTATTGCTTCATAAATAAGTAAATTACTTTTTTTTTGTTTTTTACAATAAACTATAATTGAAGAATGTTTATAATTTTTTTTTCTATAAAAAGATCTAAAAGATGCATCTCCAGATAATTTTTTTAGCTTATTCAAATTCATCTAAAAAACTAATTTTATTATTTGATGAAATAGTAAGAAATCGTTTATTGTACTCTTCATCATACTCAAAATTTAAATCTATTATATTATTTGTTTTATAATTTTTAATTATTTCAGGCCACTCAATTAACGTGATTTGATCAGAATTATCTTCAAAAATACCCAGAGTAATTAATTCTTTTTCATCTTTGACACGGTATAGATCATAATGTTTTATAACTAGTGAGTCTAACTGATATTCATAAACCAAATTAAAAGTGGGACTTGGTATTTCTGTAACAGATTGTTTATTTTTTCTTTGTAAAAAATTTATTAGATATTTAATAAAAGTTGTTTTGCCAACTCCTAATTCTCCTTTAAAAAATATAACGTTGCCAACTTTAATATTGTTGGAAAATATTTCTGCAATAGATTTTGTCTTGTCTTCTTCGGAGATATTAATTCTGCTACTTTTAGTAGCGGTAGGCATCTGGTTTATAAGGTCCTTCTGTTGTAACACCAATGTAATCAGCTTGTTCTTTTGATAATTTAGTAAGCTTAGCTCCAACTTTTTCTAAATGTAACCTTGCTACCTTTTCATCAAGATGTTTTGGTAATACATATACCTTTTTTTCATACTTGTCTGAATTATTCCATAATTCTATTTGGGCAGTAACCTGATTGGTAAATGAAGCACTCATAACAAAACTCGGATGACCAGTTGCACAACCTAAATTTACCAATCTTCCTTCAGCCAATAATATTATTCTTTTATTATCTGGAAGTGTTATTTCGTGTACCTGTGGTTTAATTTCATCCCATTTATAATTTTTTAATGCTTCAACTTGAATTTCATTATCAAAGTGTCCAATATTGCAAAGTATTGCTCTATCCTTCATTTGTCTCATATGATCTGCGGTAACTATATCTTTGTTTCCAGTTGCAGTTACTACAATGTCGGCTTCTTGGATCATTTCATCCATTAATACAACTTCATAACCTTCCATTGCTGCTTGTAACGCACATATAGGGTCGGTTTCGGTAACCATAACCCTAGCTCCACTTTGTCTTAAAGATGCTGCGCTACCTTTTCCTACATCTCCAAACCCTGCAACAATTGCAACTTTTCCTGACATCATAACATCAGTTGCTCTTTTAATGCCGTCAACTAAACTTTCTCTGCAACCATATAGATTATCAAATTTTGATTTTGTAACTGAGTCGTTAACGTTAATAGCTGGCACCATCAGTTTGCCTTCGGATTCCATTTTCTTTAATGCTAATACTCCAGTAGTAGTTTCTTCCGATAGTCCTTTAATTGATTTAAGCACATCTTTATAATCTTTATGCATTAATGCAGTTAGATCTCCACCATCATCTAAAATCATATTAGGTTTCCAATCTTTTTTACCTTCTATAGTTTGTCTAACACACCACCAATATTCTTCTTCTGTTTCACCTTTCCAAGCAAATACCGGGATACCTGCTTTAGCTATTGCTGCAGCCGCATGATCTTGAGTTGAAAATATATTACATGAAGACCATCTTATTTCCGCTCCCAATTCTACTAATGTCTCTATCAGTACTGCGGTTTGAATTGTCATGTGAAGACAGCCTAATATTCTTGCGCCCTTAAGAGGTTGTTTTCCTTTATATTCTTTTCTTAACGCCATCAAACCTGGCATTTCTGTTTCTGCTAATGAAATTTCTTTTCTTCCAAATTCTGCTAGATTAATGTCTTTAACTTTGTAGTCACTCATGTTTATTAATCCTTTCAAGTAAAGTTGGGTTTTTAACAATTTTAAAAAAAATAATCAACTTTTCATTAAATTGCGGGAAAGATAATTTCAACTTTTGCGCCTTTATTTTTATTATTTGTAGCTATTATTTCTCCATTGTGAAGTTCAACAAGGTTTTTAACTATATTTAAACCTAAGCCAGAATGCTCTCCAAATTTTTCAGGTCTATTGCTATAAAATCTATTAAAAATTTTATCCGTATTTTTTTCACTAAATCCCATACCTTCATCAATAACAAGCAATGATATTTTGTCATTTTGCTTTTTGGATATTTCAACAATTATTTCCTGGTTATTTTCACTAAAAGAAATTGAATTTTCTAAAAGATTAGCAATTATTTGTTCAATTCTATTTTCAATACCAAGAATGCTATATTCTTTACCACCATTAGTTTGTAATTTAATACCGATTGATCTTTTGGACTCATAAATACTGTTAAAATCATCAACCACAGATTTAACAATATGACTTAAATCTATTTTTTTCATTCTTTCAGATGAAATTGCCGCTTCATCTTTTAACATCTGAGAATAATCAGTAATCAATCTTTCAACTCTTTCAACATCATGGGAAACAATTCCAACTAATTTATTTCTTAGTTCTTTATTTTCTGTTTCAGAAATTATATCTGAAGCACTCTTTAATGATGCTAAAGGATTTCTAATTTCATGAAGTAAATCTGTAGAATAATTTTCTGCAGTTGCTATTCTTTTATTAAGCTCATTTGTCATTTCATCTAGTGAATTTGAAAGTACACCTATCTCATCATTTCTTCTCTTTATATTTTCAATATTTGATTTTTCATCACTTTTATCTTTTATGATTTTTGTATAGGTAACAAGATTTTTTATTGGTTTTAAAAAATATCTATTTAAAACAAAAGAAAATATTAAAATAACTATAACTACCAATATTACAGTCCTAATTATAAAATTTTTTCTTTCATCAATGGCAATTTTTACATCATTGGCATTTTCTATAATTGCCAAATAACCAACATTTTTATTATCAAAAAAAACATTTTTTATTGTTATTAATAAAAACTGATCATAAGTTTCTTCTGTAAAAGTATATGGTTTTCCAAAATCACTTGAACTTGAATAATTTTTTAATTCTGAATCAATAAATGAGTTTTTTTTATTAGATATATTATTTTTTTCTTTTTTCTTTTGAATTTGATTTTTATTAAGATCTTTCATTTCTATAATTTCAAGTTTTTGGGAAAATGCCCTAGGATCTAAATCTAAAGTATCAGTATCTCCAATTAATTTAAATTTACTATCAAAAATTTGAACTCTATCTAAATTTTGAAAAAGAAATCTAGTTGAAAATAAAAAATTTCTAATGTCAAATTCATTAAATTTTATCTTTAGTCTATTTAGATTTTCAATTGTGTTATTTAAAACATTAATATGATTAGAAGTTTTGTCTTTTATGATCGATGGTTTAATACTATTTAAATAAAATATAGTTAAAATTCCAATAATCAAAAAAGCAATAAAATTAATAAATAAAAATTTTTTTAAAATAGATAAATTTTTTATAAAATAACTTAACATTATTTAACATTCCAACGATATCCACTTCCATATCTTGTTTCAATTGCAGAAAAATTATTGTCAATTTTTTTAAATTTTTTTCTAATTCTTTTTACATGGCTATCAATGGTTCTATCTTCAATATCAGTATCTTCCCTGTAGGCAACATCCATTAACTGTGATCTCTCTTTAATTATACCTGGTCTTTTAGCCAACTCTTTTACTATCAAGAACTCAGTTGTTGTTAATTTATCTGGAAGTTGTTTTCCGTCCCATTCACACTCAAGTTGTGAAGGATCTAATTTTAATTTACCATGAGAAATAATATTTCTATTCTCTTCTAAATTATCATTTTTTTTTCTTAACTGAACTCTAATTCTTTCAATCAATACTTTTGTTGAAAAACCTCCAGATTTTTTAACGAAGTCATCCGCACCTAGTTTTAAACCTAACAATTCATCAACCTCTTCATCTTTGGAAGTTAAAAAAATTACAGGCATTGAAGTTTTTTTTCTCAATTTTTTTAATAATTCTTCCCCATCCATCCTTGGCATTTTTATATCTATAACGGCTAAATCTGGAGGTGTTCTAGATAAACCTATTAATGCGCTTTCTCCATCTAAATAAGTTTGAATATTAAAACCTTCCTTTTCGAGTGCAATACTTAAACTAGTAAGTATATTTCTATCATCGTCTATCAAAGCAATTGTATGATTCATAAATAATAATAAAAATACTAAATTGTTCTAATTTGGGCAATTAATTGTTTGTTAGTGAAGTTCTCCCCAATTATTACCTGAATTAATGTCTACCAGCAAGGGTATTGAAAAAGAGTGAAGTTCACTATTCTTAACACTCATCATTGTATCGCTAATTAATTTTGATGATTGTTTTAGATCATTATCACTTGTCTCAAAAATTAACTCATCATGAATTTGGAGCAACATTTTTAGATTCTCTTTTTTAACTAAATTAATTTCATTATTTAACCTTATCATTGCCAATCTCATAATTTCTGAAGCAGAACCTTGTATCGGTGCATTAATTGCGGCCCTTTCCTGAAAATTCCTTACATTAAAATTTTTATCATTTATTCCAACTATATGTGTTTTTCTTCCAAATATATTTTGGACATATCCGCTTTTTCTACAATAATTTATTGTTGCATTCATATATTCTTTTATTTCAGGAAACTTAATAAAATAAGAATTCAAAAATTCTTCCGCTTCAATATTAGAAACTCCAATTTGTTTTGCTAAACCATATTGTGATATTCCATAAATTATTCCAAAATTAATAACTTTTGCTTTTCTTCTCATTTCCGAATTAACTTTTTTTACATCAACTCCAAAGACTTGACTTGCTGTCAAAGAATGAATGTCTTCGTTATTTAAAAATGCTTTCTTTAGTTCCTTTACATCTGCTAAGTCTGCTAAAATTCTCATTTCGATTTGGTTATAGTCTGCAGAAATTAACTTTTTATCTTTTTCAGAAATAAATGCTTTTCTGATATCGCGGCCATCGTCTGTTTTTATAGGAATGTTTTGTAAATTTGGGTTACTTGACGCTAATCTTCCTGTGCTTGTTGCCGCTAATAAAAAAGAAGTATGGATACGATTTGTTTTGGAATTTAAATGTTCGGGTAATGAATCAGAGTATGTATTTTTTAGTTTACTAGTTTGTCTCCAATCTAATACTAACTTAGGTAGTTCGTGTCCTTTGAATGCTAAATCTTCCAATACCGTAGCTCTTGTTGCAAAACTACCTTTTTTTGTCTTTCTTAGCGAAGATATTTTGAGTTCATTATACATTATTTCGCCAAGCTGTTTGGTAGAACCAATATTAAATTTTTTATTAGAAATTTTGTAAATCTTATTTTCAAACAGTTCAATTTTATTTGAAAATTTTAAAGATAGTTTTTTTAAAAAATTTTTATCTAGTCTTATGCCATTAATTTCCATATGTGCTAAAATTTTAATTAATGGCTTTTCAAATATTTCATAAATATTTATCAAATTTTCTGTTTTTAAAGATTTTAAAAATATTTTATACAACCTGTATGTAATATCTGCATCCTCAGAGGCATAATTCTTTGCTTCATCTAAATCAACTTCGCTGAAGTTTATCTGTTTTTTTCCAGTTCCAACTAAATCTTTGAATTTAATTGTCTTATGTCCCAAATGAATCTCGGACAAAGTATCCATATTGTGACGATTTTTTCCTGCATCTAAAACATATGACATGAGCATAGTATCTTCCATACAGTTAATATCTATTCCTCTGTGGTAAAATATTATGTAGTCAAACTTAATATTTTGACCAATTTTTTTAATGCTTTTATCCTCTAGATAAGGCTTGAGAATCGACAGAACTTTCTTTTCACCAAAATTTTTTCCTTTTAAGTGATTTAAAGGAATATAAAAAGCTTTACCTATGCTGCTTGAAATTGAAATTCCCACGAGACTTGCCTGATGCGGGTCTAATGAATTGGTTTCAGTGTCAATTGCAAATTCCCCAATTTCTTCTGCATTTTTCAACCAACTTTTCAATTCATCTTCGCTTTTAATAATTTGATAATTTTTATTTGAAATCTTTGAAAAATCTTTTTTACTTATATCAGATTCTTTATTTTCGAATTCACTCTCTCCATATTTAGAAATTGCTGAACTTAAAAGTCTATTAAATTCCATCTCTCTCAAAAAATTATAAAGCTTTTTTTTATCTATTTGTTTTAATTCAAATTCATCAATACTATTCTTTACAGGTACATCATTTTTTAATACAACAAGTTTTTTACTAATTATCGCTTTATCTTTATTTTCAATTAACGTTTCTCTTCTTTTATTTTGCTTAATTTTTTTTGCATTTTTCAATAGATTTTCTAAATTATCATATTCGTTAATCAATTCTGCTGCAGTTTTTACACCAATTCCAGGAACTCCAGGAACATTGTCAGTGCTATCTCCTGCTAAAGCTTGAACGTCAACTACTTTTTCTGGTTTAACTCCAAATTTTTTATTTACATCTTCCTCATCAATAAATTTATTTTTCATGGGATCGTAAATTCTTACGTTTTTTTTATATAATTGCATTAGATCTTTATCTGAAGAAACTATAGTTACTTTTGCTTCTTTTGATAAAATTTGATCCACATAAGTTGCAATTAGGTCATCGGCTTCATAATTAATTAACTCAATAGATGGTAAATTGAATGCTAAAACCGATTTTCTTATATAATCAAATTGAGGGATAAGATCATCTGGTGCGTCTGATCTGTTAGCTTTATATTCGGAATAAATTTCATTCCTAAAATTTTTTCTTGCCGAGTCAAATATTACCGCAAAATGTGTTGGTTTTTCAGAGTTCTCATTTGATTTTGAATCTTCAAGTAATTTAAATAACATGTTGCAAAATCCACTAACTGCACCAACTGGCATTCCATCACTTTTTCTAGTCAAAGGTGGTAATGCGTAATATGCTCTAAAAATATATCCCGATCCATCTATTAAATAAAAATGATCAGTTTTTTTTATTTTACTCATATAATAATGTTATCTTATTTCTCTTAATGTTATAAATGTATAACCGTATATGGATAAAATAAACGTCGTACATGTTAAAAACTTAAAAAAAACTTATTCAAAAAAAGGAACAGGCCGTGTTGAAGCATTAAAAAATTTAAACTTAGAGGTGAAAGAAGGTGAAATTTTTGGCTTGCTCGGACCAAACGGTGCTGGGAAAAGTACATTTATAAATATTCTTGGGGGATCAGTTATTAAAAGTGAAGGAGATGTAAATGTTTGGGGTTTTGATTTAGATAAGAGCCCTAGGCAAGTAAGAGCCTCCATAGGAATAGTTCCACAAGAAGTAAATGTGGACCCATTTTTTAGTCCAAAAAAGTTATTAGAATTGCAGGCAGGATTATACGGAGTTAAAAAAAAAGATAGAATAACAGATACAATATTGAAATTAGTATCGTTAGAAAAACAAGCAAATAGTTACTCAAGAAGTTTATCTGGGGGAATGAAAAGAAGGTTGTTGGTGGCAAAAGCCATGGTTCATCAACCTCCAATAATAATTTTGGATGAACCAACGGCTGGGGTAGATGTAGATCTTAGGAAAAAATTATGGGAAAATCTCAGATCATTAAATAACAAAGGTGTAACTATTATACTTACAACTCATTATTTAGAAGAAGCTGAAAAAATGTGCGATAGAATTGGAATTTTAAGTCATGGTGAATTGGTAGCTCTAGATACAACTAAAAATCTTTTAAATAGGATTCAAACAAAGATAGTCAATTTTATAACAGATAAAAAAGTAGATATTAACGAAAATACTTTAAAATCATTAAAAATTATTTCTAACGAAAAAAATAAGTTGTCTATTTCTTATGAAAAAAACAAAATTAATATTGACCAAATTATTAGTCATTTAAATACTCAAAATATAAAAATACTTGATATTTCTACAGATGATGGTGATCTAGAAGACGTGTTTTTAAGGTTAACAAAAAACTAGATTAATTATTTTTTAAGATGTAAAATAAAACCAATGGAACTTGTAAAAACAATATCGAACAATAAGATAATTAAAATTTTTTTAATTTCCCTTATAGGTTCAATTTTATTAACCATTTCAGCAAAAATTAGAATTCCCTTTTATCCAGTGCCTATGACAATGCAAACTTTTGTTGTATTATTTTTAGGTATTTCATTTGGTTATAAAGTTGGTGTAACAACAATTTTTTTATATTTATTGGAGGGTATAGCGGGTTTGCCTGTATTTTCTAATTCTCCAGAAAAAGGAATAGGTATTGCTTATTTTGTTGGACCAACAATGGGTTATTTAATTGGATTTATATTTGCATGTTTTCTTGCAGGTTATTTTAAATATAATTCGAATTATTTTATTAATTTTTTAAAAATTTTAGTATCAACATCAGTTATATATTTTTTTGGTGTCATATGGTTGGGAACTTTAATTGGTTGGGATAAACCTATTCTTCAATTGGGTGTTTTTCCATTTCTATTGGCTGAATTTTTTAAAATTTTATTGTTAACTTTATTAGTTAACAAAATTATTAGGTTAAGAAAATTTATTTAGGTGATCTTTTTGATAAGATTCTTTGCAATGTTCTTCTATGCATTTTCAATCGCCTAGCAGTTTCTGATACATTTCTATTGCATAACTCAAAAACTCTATGGATATGTTCCCATTTAACCCTGTCGGCAGACATAGGGTTTTCTGGGGGTGAAGCTTTTTTATTTGGATCGGCTAAAAGAGCTTTTTCTACATCGTCTGCATCAGCGGGTTTTGCCAGATAATCGATTGCCCCTTCTTTAATTGCGGCAACAGCTGTTGGAATATTTCCATAACCAGTTAGCATTATTATTCTACTATCGGGATTATTTGTTTGAATCTCTCTTACAATCTTAAGTCCATTTCCATCATTTAGTCTTAGGTCTACAACTGCAAAAGCTGGTTTTTTCAATTTCACAGATTCTATTCCAGTTTTTACACTCTCTGCTTGTGAAACTTGAAAACCCTTTTTTTCCATTGCTCTAGATAATCTCTCTCTAAATGTATTATCATCATCTACTATCAGCAACGAATTATCCTTAAATTCACTAATTTTTTTTATGTTTTGGGTTTCTGACATTAGGTCATATATATGGAAATAATTTTCTTTATTTCAATGATATTATTTACTTTACTTTAACTAACATATCCCATAAATGCTGAATTTATATAGAAATTGCATAACAGATGTGCGGTTTTTTTTGTTAAATTTTTTTTGAGGTAATTAATGGAAAAATTTAAATCAGTTGATGAACTAGTAAAACAACTGAAACCAACAGAGCCGGTTTATTGTATTAGAAGAAAATCAATAAAATTATCTTCTAAATATTTTAGGAATAAGTTCCCAGGAAAAATCCTTTATGCTGTTAAAACTAATCCAAATCCAATTGTATTGCAAACAGTTATAGAAAGTGGGATTAATAATTTTGACATAGCTTCAATAAAGGAAATAGAGGCAATCAGAAAAATAAGCTCAAATGCTAAATGTTCTTACATGCATACTGTCAAAAGTAGAGAAAATATTAATGAAGCATATTTTAAACATGGTATCAAGACATACTCCTTAGACACCAAAGATGAGTTAGTTAAAATTATCGAAAGTACAAATCATGCAAAAGATTTAGAATTATTTGTAAGAGTGTCAGTTTCAAATGAACATGCAGAAATAGACTTATCAAAAAAGTTTGGAGCAATTAGCTCTGAGGCTTGTGGCTTATTAAGACTGGCTAAACAATATGCAAAAAAAATAGGATTAAGTTTTCATGTTGGTTCTCAGTGTATGCATCCAATATCTTATACTAAAGGAATTGCTGAAATTGGTAGCATTATTAAAAAAACAAAAATTATACCAGATGTAATAAACATAGGGGGAGGTTTTCCAACTATATATCCTGATTTAATTCCACAATCGCTAGACAATTATTTTGAAGAAATTAAGAAAGCATTATCGAATTTAAAATTAAATAAACTTCCAGAAATTCTTTGTGAACCAGGGCGAGCTATTGTTGCTGAAAGCGGCTCAACAATTACAAGAGTAAATTTAAGAAAAAAACAAAAACTCTATATAAACGATGGAACGTATGGAACACTTTTTGACGCTGGTGTACCAAATATAGTTTATCCTTCAAGGCTTATCGCAAGTAGAAGAACTATTTCAAAAAAATTAACTTCATTTGATTTCTATGGACCAACATGCGACAGCTTGGATTATATGAAAGGGCCCTTCATCTTGCCAAATAATATAAAAGAAAACGATTATATCGAATTAGGTCAATTGGGTGCTTATGGCCTAACATTTAGAACTGAATTTAATGGATTTTATTCAAACAATATATTTGAAGTAGAAGATGATCCAATTATGACAATGTATGGCAAAGAAACAAATAAAGAATTTCTTGTTGCTTGATGTCAGAAAAAAAAAATTTATCCCATAATAGAAAAAAAGATTTATTAAGCAAAGAAGTGGAGCATATAGACATTACTTCTTTTGATGCAAGAAATATAATCTCTTCAATGGAAAAAATGTCTTTCGTTTCAAGAGAAACTGCAAACGCAGCTAATATCTTTAATGAAATGATAAAAGATAAAGATTGTACTATTTTCTTAACTTTAGCTGGATCTACTTCAGCGGCTGGATGCATGCACATCTATAGAGATATGATTAAATATAATATGATTGATGCTATTGTGGCTACAGGAGCCTCTGTAATTGATATGGATTTTTTTGAAGCTTTAGGATTCAAGCATTACCAAGGATCTCAATTCCAAAATGACTCCGAGTTAAGAGAAAATTATATAGATAGAATTTATGATACTTACATCGATGAAAATGAGTTACAAATGTGTGATAAAGCGATTGGTGATATTGCTGATAATTTAGAACCAAAAAGCTATACATCTAGAGAATTTATTAATGAAATAGGAAAATATTTAAAATCAAATGCCAAAAAAAAAGGATCTTTAATTGAAATGGCATATGATAATAACGTCCCAATATTTTGCCCTGCTTTTACAGACTCAAGTGCTGGTTTTGGATTAGTAATGCACCAAGAAAGAAACCCAATAAAACACATTACAATAGACTCAATAAGAGAGTTTCGTGAATTAACTGAAATAAAAATAAAATCTAAAGGATCTGGATTATTCATGATTGGTGGGGGTGTGCCAAAAAATTTTATTCAAGATACAGTAATTTGTGCAGAACTATTAGGTGAACAAGTTGACATGCACAAGTATGCAGTACAAATAACAGTTGCCGATTCAAGAGATGGCGCTTGCAGTAGTTCAACTTTAAAAGAAGCGAGTTCTTGGGGAAAAGTAGATGTTACAAAAGAACAAATGGTTTTTGCTGAAGCAACTAGTGTTCTTCCTTTAATTGCAAGTGATGCTTATCATAGAGGCGAATGGAAGAATAGATCTAGAAAAAATTTCAATAAAATATTTGGTTAAAAATTGAATTATTTATCAAACAAATTGGGTTTTCTGGGGGTTGATAATAAATTCAATGTTAAAGAAAAAGTTGTAGTTGTCCCTTTTGGTTTGGAAAAAACAGTTAGTTATGGTGGTGGCACAAAAAATGGACCAAAAGAAATTATTAAAGCTTCGCATCAAGTAGAGCTTTATGATGAAGAGCTTAATTGTGAACCATATAAAAAAATTGGAATTAAAACTTTAAAATCATTTAAAATTGATAGAAATATAAAAAAAGCTTTAAATCAAATTTCAAAAATTAATGAAAAAGTATTAAAAAAAAAAATTTTTCCTTTAATTCTTGGAGGCGAGCATTCAATAACGCCTGGTTGTATAGCTCCATTTGCTAAAAAGTATAAAAATTTATGCTTATTACACTTTGATGCTCATGCAGATTTAAGAGACAGTTATAATGGAGAAAAATTTTCACATGCATCAGCAATTAGAAGATGTTTGGATTATAAAAATGTATCTATAGTATCTTTTGGTATTAGAAATATTTCAAAAAATGAAATGCTTTATTTTAAAAAAAACTCTTCAAGAATAAATATTTTTTGGGCAAAAGACAAAAATAAATGGAATTTAAATAAGTTCAAAAAAATGATTAAGAACAAAACAGTCTATTTAACATTTGACGTGGATGGACTTGATTCAAGTATCATGCCAGCCACTGGGACACCAGAACCAGGAGGTCTTTTTTGGAATGAAACTTTAAATATAATTAAGATAGCGGCTAAAAATTCAAATATAGTAGGAGCGGATATTAATGAACTATCACCAATAAAAGGCTTTAACTCCTACAATTTTTTAGTTGCAAAATTAGCATATAAAATTTTAGCTTATAAATTTTTGTACTAATTTTAAGCTGCTTTTAAAGATCCTAATAATAATCTAAATGGAATGAGCATTAATAATGAAACTAATATTTTTACCATCAAATCACCCAAGGATAATGTAACCCACGGCATATTTGTTCCGTAAAAGGATATTGAGAAAAATAAAAATGTATCAACTATTGAGCCTATACATGAAGATGCTAATGGAGCAATAAACCATTTTTTCCTTCTAAGTTGATCAAATATTTGAACATCCAACAATTGAGCAACAATAAAAGCTGTTCCTGAACCTATTGCTATCCTTAATGAAATTAAATCAGAAAAATTTGTTGAAAATAAAAGAGTAGATAAAATACCAATTATAAAACCAATATATACAATTTTTCTTGCAATTAATTTTCCATAAACTCTATTTGCTAAATCGGTTATCAAAAATGCTATGGGATAGCTAAATGCACCATAAGTTAGAATCTCATTTAACCCATAATGATTAATAGGAAATTGAACTAAATAATTTGATGATAGAACAACTGCTCCCATCAAAAATGAGAGTGTTAAAAATAATCTATTCATTAGGCTAATTTGTTAATTAATGATTTTTTAAGTTTTTTTAATCTCGAGGACAAATCTCTAGATTTTACAGATTTAAGAAATTCATCGAAACCACCTTTTTTGTCAACAGATCTAACTCCAGCGTTTGATACTGTAAGTTTTAAACTTTTTTTTAAAATTTCACTTTTAAATTTTACTTTTTTAAGATTTGGTAAAAATCTTCTTTTAGTTTTATTGTTAGCATGACTAACATTATGACCTTTAAGAGGTATTTTTCCAGTAAGTTCGCATTTCTTAGACATAAAATATGTGACTGTATAAGATCTCTGATCTAGCTCGTCAAGGTCAATTTTTTGTTCCTATTATTTCAGAAATATTTTTTATTCCTTGATTTTTTAAAATATCATTTAATTCATTACTAATTTTCAAAGCAATATTTGGTCCTTTGTAAACCATTCCAGTATATAGCTGAACTAAACTAGCTCCATTTAATATTTTTTCAAAAGCACTTTTTCCTGAGTCGATACCTCCCACCCCGATTATTTTAATATTTTTTCCAAATATTTTATAAAAATTTCTAATTAGTTCATTTGATCTTGTTTCAATTGGTTTTCCTGATAGTCCACCTTTTTCTAATTTGTTAATATTTTTTAAACTATCTCTATTTCTATCGGTTGTGTTTGAAATGATTGCAATATTTACAGAATATTTTAATAAAATTCCAGCTACAGTATCAACTTTGTTATTTTCTATATCTGGAGAAATTTTTACTGCTATTGGGATATTAGATTTTAATATATTTTTTTCTTTTTGAATTGCATCCAATAATTCTTCTAATTCATTTTTATTGTGAAAATCTCTTAAGTTTTCAGTGTTTGGGGACGAAATATTTATTGTTATATAATCACCAAGATCATAAAATTTCCTAAAACATTTTAAGTAGTCTTCAATTCTATTTTCTGTATCTTTATTTGGACCAATATTTATTCCTAAAAAACCATTAGGTAAGTTTTTTTTTATTCTTGAACTAATTTCATCTGATCCAGAATTATTAAAACCCAATCTATTAATTAAAGCATTATCTTCTTCTAATCTAAAAACTCTAGGTCTTGGATTGCCAAATTGTGCTTTAGGAGTAACTGTTCCTACTTCAACAAATCCAAATCCTAAATTAAATAAAGGATTGTAGACTTCTGCATTTTTATCAAATCCAGCTGCCACACCTATTGGAGTTATAATATTTTTACCAAATAATTTAGTTCCTAATAAAGATGTTTCTTTAATTCTATTTGATGGAAACAAATTTAATTTTAATGTTTTGATGGCTAATGAATGAGCGACTTCTGGGCTAAATTTAAATATTAAAGGTCTTAATTTATTAAACATTATTTAATTTATCTTTTATAAGTTCTTTTGTTTCATTAACTCCAAAAAAGCTTATAAAAAAACCCATTCTAGGGCCATTTTCATCTCCAAATATAACTTCATAAATTAATTTAAACCAATCTCTTAGGTTTTCTTTATAACCGTTTTCTTTTCCAGCACTGTAAATATTTGTTTGAATGTCCTCTGGCTGCATATCATCATCGCATTTATCTAAAACTTTAATTAAAGCTTCTAAAGCATTTTTTTCTACTTTATTTGGTTTTTTGTATATTTTTTCGGATTTTATCACATCATTAAAATATTTAATTGCATAATTAATTAGCTTATCAAATATAGGGTGGTCTTTTTCTGAAATATCTTTTTTATATTTTCTTACAAATTTCCATAATAGTTCCTTGGAATCGGCATTACTTGTTTCGACAAGATTTAAAAGCATAGAAAAAGGCATAACTGAATTTTCAGTTGGCATTTCTCCATTATGAACATGCCAGACTGGATTTAGCAACAATTGTAATTCATTTTGGCTTTTTCCTTTTTCAATAAAATCAAGATATTCATCGACAGCTTTTGGAACTATTTCTTTATAAAGTTTTTTTGCACGTTTTGGATTTTGATACATAAAAAGCGACAAACTTTCAGGTGAAGCGTATTCTAACCACTCGTCAATTGTTATTCCATTTCCTTTGGATTTGGATATTTTTTCACCTTTTTCGTCTAAAAAAAGTTCATAAGCAAAAACTGAGGGATTTGGTTTTCCTAATAATTTTATAATTTTGGTTGATAAGATTGCACTTTCAATAAGATCTTTGCCATACATTTCAAAATCAACATCAAGCGCATACCATCTCATAGCCCAATCAACTTTCCATTGTAATTTACAATTTCCGTCTAGTATGTTTTTTTCCAATTTATTTCCCTTATTATCAAAAATAATTTTAGAATTTTTTTCGTCTATATCCAAAATAGGTATTTCTAAAACAGTTCCTGTATCTGGGCAAATTGGCAGAAAAGGAGAATATGTTTTTTGCCTTTCTTTTCCAAGTGTTGGCATAATTATGTCCATTATTCCTTGATAATTTTTTAATATAAGTTTTAAGGTAGAATTAAAATGTCCAGATTTATAGAGTTCGGATGAGCTTTTAAATGTATATTTAAAGTTAAATTTATCTAAAAAATTTTTTAACATTTCATTATTATGCTCACCAAAACTATTATATTTTTCAAATGGATCTGGAACTTGAGTTAAAGGCTTGTGTAAATTATTTTGTAGCTTTTCTTGATTTGGAATATTTCCAGGAACTTTTCTTAATCCATCCATATCATCAGAAAATGTTATAATTTCTTTTGGTATATCAGTGAGTTGATTAAGAGCATTTACAACCATAGATGTTCTGGCAACTTCACCAAAGGTTCCTATATGAGGCAGACCACTAGGACCATATCCGGTTTGAAGAATTATTTTACCCTTTGCGTCAATATTCTTTTTTCTCTCTCTGAGAACTTTTTTAGCCTCTACAAATGGCCAAGCATTTGTTTTTTCTATGTTAGATTTATCTATCACAACAATGTAAATAACTTATAAAATAACGTTTTTAATAATTCTTATAGAGTTGAAATTTATTTACCATAAAATAATGTTCATTCAAAATGTCCAATTATAAAACTGTTTTTTTTACATTAGGAGTTTTGCAAATTATTTTAGGGCTATCGATGATAGTGCCTATTTTGGCACAATTTTTTTATGATCAAATTGATTCTGGATTTATAAGTTCAGGAGTAGTCACAATAATATTTGGTATATTGTTTTTTTTATCAAACCTTGATCACGATAAAAAACTAACTTTATCCCAAGCTTTTCTTCTTACTGCTCTATCTTGGTTAAGTATAGCTATATTTGGTTCACTTCCATTTATATTTTCCGACATAGAATTAAGTCTTACAGATGCATTTTTTGAAAGCATGTCAGGAATAACTACTACTGGATCTACCATAATAACTAATTTGAACGAAACTCCAAAAGCGATCTTATTATGGCGAGCAATGCTTCAATGGTTAGGTGGAATAGGAATTATTGTAATGGCAATAACTTTAATGCCAATTATGAATATAGGTGGAATGCAATTATTTGTAATTTCTACAAGTAACACTCCAGAAAAAATATTACCTAAATCTAAAGAAATTTCTATTCGATTAATTTTAGTTTATGTGGCTCTAACTATTACTTGTGCGGTATTCTATAAAATTTTTGGAATGGGTTTTTTTGATAGCATTGTACATTCTATGACAACTATAGCGACTGGTGGTTTTTCAAATTACAATGAATCGATTGGTTATTTTGATAGTGCATTAATTGAACTTACATCAATTGTATTTATTATTTTAGGAAGCATTCCATTTATTGCATATATTAAATATTTAAATGGAGACAAAAAAATATTTTTAAACGATGCTCAAATAAAAACTTTTTTTAAAATAATTATATTTTCCATTCTTTTAATGTTTGTTTATCTATCAATAAAAAATCAAAATATATTTCAAATAAATATAAGAGAAGTTGCTTTTAATGTAATTTCTATTCTTACCGGGACAGGATATGTTACACAAAATTTTAGTGATTGGGGTTCTTTCCCATTAATGTATTTTTTGATATTAATGTTTATAGGTGGGTGTGCAGGCTCAACAGCATGCGGTATAAAAATATTTAGAGTACAAATTTTATATCAGTTTATATCCAATCAGCTAAAAAAAATAATTTATCCAAGAGGAATATTTAATATTAAATATGAAAAAAATAATATTGATGAAAAATTTATGGCTTCAATAATTTCATTTATATTTTTATATATATTAATTTTTTTTATTGTTACTGCTTTATTGTCAATTAATGGTTTAAACTTTATTACAGCCATATCTGCTGCGGCAACCTCAATATCAAATGTTGGTCCTGGTTTAGGAGAAATCATTGGTCCTAATGGTAATTTTTCTCAATTAACTGATTTTTCTAAGTGGATTTTGAGTATTGCAATGATTTTAGGTAGATTAGAATTGTTTGCTGTATTAGTATTGTTTATACCTTCTTTTTGGAGAAAATATTGATGATTGGAAAAAAGCAAAGCTGGACTGAATCTCTCTTAGTTTACAGAGACATAAGAATGGTAAGAATTTTACTTCTTGGGGCCATAAGTGGTTTTCCTTGGGTTCTAATTGGAAGCAGTTTAAGTTTATGGTTAAAAGAAGAAGGACTTAGCAGATCAACTATTGGATGGGCAGGCTTAATTTTTGGTGTTTACGCATTCAATTATTTATGGGCACCAATAATTGATAGAATTCAGATTCCTTATTTAACAAAAAAACTAGGTCATAGAAGAGGATGGATAGTTTTAATGCAAGTTGCAATCCTGGTAAGTTTAGTTGTGTGGAGTTATATTAATCCAACACAAGATTTGGCTTTGTTGATTTCAGTAGGATTAATTATTGCGATTGCTTCAGCTACCCAAGATATAACTGTTGACGCTTTAAGAATTGAACAGATCAATGCAAACGAAGGAAAATCTATGGCTGCAGGTGCCGCAATGGCTGTTGTTGGGTGGTGGACAGGTTATAAGTTAGGAGGCGTTATAGCATTGTTCACTGCAGAATATTTTGAAAAAATAGGAATTGTGGGTTATTGGCAAGCAACTTTCTTGGTTTTGGGAGCTGTTATTATTTTAATGAATATCGGTCTAATGTTTGTTCACGAGCCAATTAAAACTGATAGACAATTAAAACAAAAACAAACTGATAAAATCATAGAAAAAAATCTGGGATCTAGCAATATTATAACTAATTATATTTCTTGGATTATGGGTACAATTGGCGGACCTATAATTAGTTTCTTTAAAAAAAATGGATTTAAAATAGCTTTAGGAATCTTAGGATTTGTATTTTTATTTAAAATTGGAGAAGCTTTTCTTGGTCGTATGTCAATCGTCTTTTATAAAGAAATTGGATTTTCTAAAGGACAAATTGCAATTTACTCTAAAACCTTAGGATGGATTACAACAGTTGTATTTACATTATTAGGGGGAATATTTGCAATGAGATCTGGAACGGTGAAGACAATGTTTGTTGCTGGGGGATTAATGGCATTAACAAATCTGTTATTTGCAGTTCTAGCTTGGACAGGAAAATCAGAATTAATGTTTGCAATTGCTGTTATAGCTGATGATATTACAGCCGCTTTTGCAACAGTTGCTTTTGTCGCCTTTATATCATTATTAGTTGATAGAACCTACACAGCAACTCAATATGCATTACTTGCTTCAATTGGAACGGCTGGAAGAACAACTTTGGCTTCTTCTTCAGGGGCATTAGTTGACTGGTTGAATGGAGATTGGGGTACATTTTTCGTATTAACTACAGTTATGGTTATTCCATCATTAATTTGTTTATGGTTAATTAAAGATAAATTAAAACTTGGTGCAAAATAGCTTTTTTTGCAAAAATCCATTTATAAATCTATACGATCGTCCATCTTTTAATTCAAAGATTGGTTCACAAATAATTTACGGTGAAAAATTTAAAATTATAAAAAAGGAAAAAAATTTTTTTAAAATAAGAACTAAATATGACAATTATATAGGTTATATTAAGCCAACAAAGTATTTAACTAACTTTGCAGGTACTCACAAAGTAAGTGTTCTTAAGTCAAGAATTTTTAAATATCCAAAAAATTTAAAGAAGTACAAATCAAAAAATTTTTTGTCTTTTTCAAGCAAAATACAAATACTAAAAAAAAAAAACAATTTTGTTATGTTTGATAAAAACAAATGGATATTTGCTAAAGATATTAAGTTAGTTCATCAAAAAGAAAAAAATATTATTAAAATTTTAAAATTGTTTTTAAATTGTAAATATAAATGGGGAGGAAAAACCTACAGAGGTATCGATTGTTCTGCTTTAATACAAATCTTTTATAAATTTAATGACAAATTTTTTCCAAGAGATACCGTTGATCAGATAAAATATAAAAAAGGTACTATTATAAAAAAATTTAGACTTGGGGATATTATTTATTGGAAAGGACATGTCGCAATATGCATTAATTCAAAAGAATTAATACATGCATATGGTCCAAGAAAAAAAGTTTTAATTATGCCAATAAAAAAAACAATTAGGCTTATAAAAGATACCGCTAATCTTGAAGTAAAAAAAATATTTTCGATTTAAATTTATTCTCTACCAAAGTCTGGTTTTGAAACATCTTGTTTTAAATCAATTATCTGTTTTCTTACCTTTTTAGAATTGATAAGTTTTTTCCTTAAGTTTTTATCCTCAAGATTTAGAATATTTTTTTTAAATGAATTTAAATTTTTAATAAACATATTTATTGCATTAATCATATTTTTTCTATTATTAAAAAATACATCTCTCCACATAATTTCATTTGAAGCGGCTATTCTAGAAAAATCTCTAAGACCTCCGGCACTAAATTTAATTACATTTTTCTTATGTTTTTTTTGAAAATCTTGTGCAGTCTTAATTAAGTTATAAGCAATTAAATGAGGTAAATGACTAGTTAATGAAAATATTTTATCATGCTCGACTGGATCCATTAAAATTACTTTAGATCCAAGTTTTTTCCAAAATCTAATTACTTTTTTAACTTTACTTTTATTTTTATCACTAACAATAATGCACCATTTATTTAAAAATAAATTTTTTGTACCATATTCTGGTCCACTAACCTCTGATCCAGAAATTGGATGACTTAAAATCCAATCTAAAGATTTATTTAATTTTTTATTTTTTAAGTTTAAAACATTTTGCTTTGTTGATCCTACATCAGTAATTATACTTTTTTTACTTAAAAATTTATTTAAATATGGAATAATTCTTTCATACTGACTCATTGGTGTCGACAATATAACAAAATCAATATCTGATATCTTATTATTTAATTTTTTTAAAATAATTACTTTTGAGTTTATCTTTTTTATTTTTGATATATTTTTTTTTGACTTTTCGTAAACAAATATTTTTTTAGAAATTTTTCTATTAAAAGAACCTCTTAATACCGAAGATCCAATCAAGCCACATCCAACAATTAATATTTTTTTAAACATTTTTAAAAATAGATTTCATTTTATTTATAAAAAATATATTTTCTTTTTTATTTCCAATAGTAAATCTTAAACAATTTTTAATTCTGTAAGATCTCATTTCTCTAAGAATTATTCCAGAATCTTCAAGTTTTTTTTCAACCTTGTTAGCTGAAATTTTACTTTTATTAAAATTTAACAGAAAAAAATTTGGACCAATTTTATTAGTGCTTATTTTATATTTTTCTAATTCTCTTTTAATTTTTTTACCCCATAAAATATTATGTTTAACAGATTTTTTAATAAATTCTTTATCTTTCAATGCTTCTATTGCACATACTTGAGCAATTTTATTTACATTAAAAGGGGGCTTTATTTTATATAATTCATCAATTATTTTTTTATCTCCATAACCCCAACCTATTCTTAAAGAAGCTAGACCATGAATTTTTGAAAATGTTCTTAAAATAAATACATTTTTTTTATTTTTAAAAATTTCTAATCCAGATTTATAATCTTTGTTAACCATGTATTCAAAATAAGCATCATCAACCACAAGCAATATTCTGCTACTAAGTTTTTTTCTTAATTTTACTAACTCTCTATTATCAATATATGTTCCAGTTGGATTATTTGGGTTAGCCAAAAATACTATTTTAGTTTTTTTTGTTACCTTTTTTAATATTTCTTTAATAGAAATTTTAAAATTAATCTCTTTTGAAAATATTACTTTGGCATCTACTATTTTTGCATAAATTCTATACATTAAAAAACTGTATTGTGGAACTATTACTTCGTCTCCTTTTTTTAAAAAAAGCTGACACAACATTTGTATTATTTCATCAGAACCAGAACCGCAGATAATTTGATTTTGATTACATTTATATTTTTTTGAAATTTGATTAGTTAGACTTTTGAATTTGCTATCTGGATATTTAGAAATTTTTTTGTCAAAAGTTTTTAAAACTTTTTGAACTTTTTTTCCTATTCCTAAAGCAGACTCATTAGCAGAAAGTTTAATAACTTTTTTATTTTTTTTTGATATAGATCGGCCAGGTTTATAAACCTGTAGATTTATCTTTCTAAAAGTAGGAGTGATCATTGTACAATTTAACTAATAAATAGTTAAATATTCTAATAATACAATCAATTAATTCTAAAGAAATTGACAAATAAATATGTTTCTTGTAAAAACTTTTTGCGCTGATTTAAACTGAATTGCGAGCGCTATAAAAAAACTGCTAAACAAGTTTTTTTCCTCCCAATTCAATAAAAAATGTATATGAACGATTTAAGTAAGATAAAAAATATATTAGTTAAAAATCCACTAAAATTAGATTGTGGAAAAGAAATTTCAAATTTCCCTTTAGCTTACGAAACTTATGGAAAATTAAATGAAAATAAAGATAACGCCATTTTAGTTTTTCATGCATTAACAGGAGATCAATTTGCCTCTGGAATAAATCCAATTACTAATAAAGAGGGGTGGTGGAGTCATGCAATGGGTCCTGGAAAAGCATTTGATACTGAAAAGTTTTTTGTAATATGTGCAAATGTTATAGGTGGGTGTATGGGTTCATATGGACCAAGTACAATTGATAACAAAACAAACAAGCCCATAGGAACAAATTTTCCAGTTATAACTATAAATGACATGGTGAATGCACAGTACAATCTTTTAGATTTTTTTAAGATTGAAAAATTATTTGCTATAGCTGGAGGGTCTATGGGTGGAATGCAGGTTTTACAGTTTGTTTCAAACTTTCCAAACAAGGCTAGAGTGGCAGTACCAATAGCTTGTACCGCAAGTCATTCTGCACAAAATATTGCATTAAATGAACTTGGAAGACAATCAATTATGGCTGACATAAATTGGCAAAATGGTTTCTATGGAGAAAATGAAAAAAATCCAAATAAAGGTTTGGCTGTAGCAAGAATGGCTGCACATATTACTTATTTATCCAAAAAAGGTTTACAAGAAAAATTTGGAAGAAAACTTCATGAAAGAGACGATTTAAAATTTAGTTTCGATGTCGACTTTCAGATAGAAAGCTATTTGAGACATCAAGGATCCGTTTTTGTGGATCGTTTTGATGCCAATAGCTATCTATACATAACAAGAGCAATGGACTATTTTGATTTAACAAATAAATTTAACGGAAATTTATCAAAAGCTTTTGGGAAAAGTAAAACCAAATTTTTTGTTATATCATTTACATCTGACTGGTTATATCCAACACCTGAAAATAGAGATATTGTAATCGCCTTAAATGCAATTGGAGCCGATGTTGGTTTTATAGAAATAGAATCCGATAAAGGTCATGATTCTTTTCTGCTAAACACTCCAGACTTTCTTAATACTCTAAAAAATTATTTAAAAAACACATACTCAAATCTAAATGAAAAAAGAATATAAAATTATATCTGAATTAATTGAAAAAAATTCTAAAACACTTGATGTCGGATGTGGGGATGGTGAATTAATGAAATATCTATTTGAAAATAAAACTAAAGATATAAGGGGCTTAGAAATTTCAAAAAAAAGTGTTCAAAATTGTTTATCAAAAGGTTTGCCGGTAATAGAAGGAAATGCAGAAAATGATTTAATTCAATTTCCTAATCATTCTTTTGATTGTGTTATTTTAAGCCAAACTCTTCAAGCGTTTTTAAATCCAGAAAAAGTTATTACAAATTTATTAAGAGTTGGAAAGAAAGCGATAGTAACCATCCCTAATTTTGGCTATTGGAAAGTTAGGCTAGCGCTATTAACAAAAGGAACTATGCCTGTAACAAAAAATCTTCCTTACGAATGGCACAATACACCAAATTTACACATGTGCACTATTAAAGATTTTTTTATTTTTTGTGAAAAAAGAAATATTAGAATTTTTAAATCATTAGCTTTAAATCAAGAAGAAATTTCAGAAATTAGTTTGAAAAATTTAGAATATAAAAACCTAATATCAGAATTGGGAATATTCCTAATTGAAAATAAATGAAAATAGAAATAATTAAATGCTTAGAAGACAATTATTCATATCTATTAATTGATGAAGAAAGCAATTCTGCATGCGTAATTGACCCAAGTGAATCGAAACCAATAATTGATTATACTGAAAAAAATAAAATAAATTTAACATTTATACTAAATACTCATCATCATTTTGATCATATTGGTGGAAATAAAGATCTTAAAAAAAAATATAATTCAAAAGTAATTGGTTTCAAAAAAGATAAAAATAGAATTCCCGAAATAGATATTGCTTTGGATGATAAAGAAATTTGGAAAAATAATAAATTTGAAGCAAAAATTTATCATATTCCGGGTCATACTTCTGGACATGTTTGTTATCATTTTTTTAATCAAAATATTTTATTTACAGGAGACACTTTGTTTTCATTGGGTTGTGGTAGAATTTTTGAAGGAACTTATGAAGAAATGTTTTCCTCTCTACAATTAATTAAATCTTTTCCAGGAGACACTAAAATCTATTGTGGTCACGAATACACTTTAAAAAATTCAGAATTTTGTATTAAACATGATGAAAATAACCCCACTCTTAAAGAAAAGATAAAATTAGTAAAAACAAATTTAGAAAAAGGTCTTCCTACTATTCCCACTACAATTAAAGAAGAGCTAGAATGTAATATTTTTTTAAGATCAAAAGATGTGCAGTCATTTTCAAAATTAAGAGATTTAAAGGATAATTTCTAACTTATTCGTCTTGACTAAAACAAGTCTCTGATTATATTGCTGTTTATAAAATTTAGAAAATAATGTCATTCGCAGTTATACAAACAGGTGGAAAACAGTACAAGGTGAAGGCCGGGGAAATAATTAAAGTAGAAAAATTAGAAGATTCAAAGCCTGAAACTAAAGTTGAATTTAAAGAAATATTAGCTTATGGGGATGACAAGTCTATAGAATTGGGTGAGCCAACTATTTCTGGTGCTAAAGTAGAGGCTGATTTAATAAAAAATTCAAAAAACAGAACAATTCTTATTTTCAAAAAAAGAAGAAGAAAAAACTCAAGAAGAAAAAATGGACATAGACAACAATTTTCATTAATTAGAATTAATAAAATTTTTTCAAAAGATGGCAAAATAATATCTGAAGCTGAAAAAATAAAAAAAGAAATTAAGGAAGTTAAAGCAGAATTAAAAGAGGACGCTAAGTAAATTATGGCAACAAAAAAAGCTGGTGGATCATCGCGAAATGGAAGAGATAGTGCGGGTCGAAGACTTGGAGTAAAAAAATATGGAGGCCAAATAGTAGTCCCAGGCAATATAATTGTTAGACAAAGAGGTACAAAAATTTTTCCTGGTGAAAATGTTGGGATAGGAAAAGATCATTCAATATTTTCAGTAGCAAAGGGCAAAGTAGAGTTTAAAAAAAGCAGATCTGACAGAACTTACGTTTCAGTTAAGCCCAATTAATAATCACAACTAAATTTAATCAGTTGTTAAATGAAATTTCTCGATCAAGTTAAGATATTTGTAAAAGCAGGCGATGGTGGATCTGGCTCACCAAGCTTTAGGAGAGAAAAATTTATTGAATTTGGGGGACCTGATGGAGGCGATGGAGGAAAGGGCGGTTCAGTTATTTTAAAAGCAGAAAGAAATCTAAACACATTAATTGACTTCAGATATCAACAACACTTTAAAGCAGAAAGAGGCGGAGATGGAAGCGGAAAAAATAAAACTGGAAGAGGTGGTAAAACTTTATTTTTAAAAGTTCCAATAGGAACCCAAATTTTTGAGGAAGATAATAAAACTGTAATTTATGATTTTAAAAAAGAAAATGAAGAATTTGTAGTAGCCATTGGAGGAAAAGGAGGTTTTGGTAATACAAGATTTAAATCTTCAACAAATAGAGCTCCAAAAAAATTCACCAAAGGTGCTATAGGAGAAGAGTATTGGATATGGTTACAATTAAAAACTATTGCTGATATAGGAATAATTGGACTGCCTAACGCAGGAAAGTCAAGTTTATTAGCTTCATTAACGAGTGCTAATCCTAAAATTGCAAATTATAAATTTACTACATTAAATCCAAATCTTGGGGTTGCAATTTATGATGATAAAGAAATCACATTAGCTGATATACCAGGTCTAATTGAGGGAGCACATGAAGGCACGGGTTTAGGCATTAAATTTTTAAAACATATTGAAAGGTGTAAGACATTACTGCATTTAATTGATATTACTGAAAAAGATTTAATTAAATCATATAAGCTAGTTAGAGAAGAACTTAAAAAATATAGCAAAGATCTTTTGGATAAAGAAGAACTAGTTGTATTTAATAAAATAGATTTAATTGAGAAAGATCAAATTAAGAAAAAATTGTCATTTTTTAAACAAGAAATTAATAAAAATGTAGTAGTTATGTCTACTCTCGATAAAAAAACTGTATCTGATATTAAATCAAAATTAATTAATTATGTATCTTAACGAATCAAAAACAGTTGTAATAAAAATTGGATCTTCTTTAATTATAAATGATAGCAAAACTATAAGGGAAAAATGGTTATCGGATTTTGCAGAAGATGTGAAAAACTTACAAAAATTAAAAAAAAATGTAATTATTGTAAGTTCTGGTGCAATTGCTTTAGGTTGCAAGAAATTAAAGCTAAATAAAAAAAATTTAAAATTAGACAAAAGTCAAGCCGTGGCTTCCATTGGTCAAATAGAATTAATGAATTTATTTAAAAAAAAATTTAGTTCAAAAAAAATTAATCTTTCTCAGATTTTATTGACGCTAGAAGATACAGAGCAAAGAAGAAGAGCTATAAACGCAAAAAGAACTTTTGAAAATCTTTTTAAATTAAAATTTGTTCCTGTGGTTAATGAAAATGATAGTATTGCAACTTCAGAAATAAAATATGGAGATAATGATAGATTAGCATCAAGAGTTGCTCAAATTTCTGGTGCTGACTGTCTAATTTTGCTTTCCGATGTAAATGGATTTTATTCTAAAAACCCAAAAATAGATAAGAATGCAAAACTTATAAAAGAGATAAAAAATATTGATGAAAAAATTGAAAAAATAGCAACAAAAAGTGTCGGCGAACATGGTACAGGGGGAATGAAAACAAAAATTGATGCTGCAAAAATTTGTCAATTAGCAGGATGCCATATGGCTATTTCTAATGGTTTGATAAACAGGCCAATAAAAAACATGTTAGATAAAAATTTGTGTACTTGGTTTTTGCCAAAAATTTCTAAATTAGATGCTAGAAAAAAATGGATAATTAGCTCTATATCACCCAAAGGAGAATTAATTATCGACGAAGGAGCTTTAAACGCTTTAAAAAGTGGCAAAAGCTTACTAGCTCCAGGAATTAAAGAAGTTAGAGGAAAATTTAATAAAGGAGACCATATTAAAATATTAGACAATAACATGAATGAATTTGCTAGAGGATTAAGCAGTTTCACTTCTGAAGAAATAACAAAAATAAAAGGACAACATTCTAATAAAATAAATAGTCTATTAGGATACACTTCTAAATCTGAAGTTATTCATAAAGATGATATGGTTAAAGTCTAATGAGCAAATTATTATATAAAATTGGAAAAAACTCTAGAGTAGCTTTTAGAAGTAAAATTAATTCAAAAATAAAAAATAAAGTTTTAGAAGATTATTGTAGGCTAATAATTAAAAATAAAAATAAAATCATCTCGCAAAATAAAAAAGATATTAAATCTGCAAAATTAAAAAAATTAAAAGAAAATTTAATTAAAAGACTCTCTCTAAATTCAGAGAAAATAAACTATATAATTAAATCAATTAAAACAGTTATTAAATTTAAGAATCCTGTTGATATAGAATTAAACAAATGGAAAAGACCAAATGGTCTTAAAATAAAAAGAGTAACTATACCAATAGGTATTATTGGAATAATATATGAAAGCAGACCCAATGTTACAGCTGATGTTTCTACTTTATGTTTTAAATCTGGAAATTGTGTAATTTTGAGAGGTGGATCAGAGGCATATTTTAGTAATAAAATTTTAGCAAATCTATTTAGACAATCATTGAAAAAAAACAAAATAAATAAAAATTTTGTACAGTTTGTTGACAACAAAAATAGAAAATTAGTAGATTTTATGCTTTCAAAAATGAATAATTATATTGATGTAATAATTCCAAGAGGCGGAAAAAGTTTGGTAAAAAAAGTACAAGACTTATCATCAGTTCCTGTTATTGGTCATCTCGAAGGAATTTGTCATACATACATAGATAAAAATGCAAATCTTAAAATGGCAAAGAAAATTATAATTAATGCTAAATTGAGAAATACAAGTATTTGTGGCGCAACAGAAACTTTGCTTATTCACAAAAAAAATTCAAAATTTGTTAATAACATTTTACAAGAATTAAAAAAAAATGGTTGTAGTATTTATGCAGACTCAAAAATAAAAAAATTATATAAAGGAAAATCGAAACCAACTGGTGAAAAAATATGGTCTAAAGAGTTTTTGTCTGCAAAAATATCTGTAAAACTTGTAAATGACATTAAAGAAGCTATTTACCACATTAACAAATACGGAACGATGCATACAGATGCAATAATAACTAAGAATAAAAAGTCAGCAAAATTATTTATTAAAAATGTAAAAAGTTCAATTGCAATACACAACTCTTCCACTCAATTTGCAGATGGAGGTGAATTTGGTTTTGGTGGTGAAGTAGGAATATCAACAAATAAGCTTCCTCCAAGAGGTCCTGTTGGACTTAACCAGCTTGTAAGTTATAAATACGAAGTTTATGGGTCGGGCCAAATTAGAAAATAGAAAAAAAATTGGAATATTAGGCGGAACATTTGATCCTGCTCATATTGGTCACATAATAATTTCAAAAGAAGCAAAAAAAAAATTTAAACTTGATCAAGTAGTATGGGCGCTTACAAAAAAAAATCCTTTTAAAACAAAAAGTTCACTAAGTTTAAAAGATAGAATAAAATATGCAAAAAATATCAATTCGAAAAATAGATTTATTAAAATTGGGTTTTATGAAAAAAAAATAAAATCGAATAAAACTATAGATTTAATAAAATACTTTGTAAAAAAAAATAATAATTCAAAAATCTATTTTATAATGGGCGCTGATAATTTAGTAAGTTTTCATAAATGGAAAAAATCTAATCTAATTCCCAATCTATGTAAAATTCTCGTCTTTGATAGGTATGGATACAAAGCAAAATCTTTAAAATCACCTACTTTTAAAAAATATAATAAAAAAGATATAAATTTTATAAAATTTAGAAAAGTTAATATTTCATCTTCTAAATTAAGAAAAATTTGATAGTCTAAAATAAATTAATGGATAAAATTTCCAATCTTAAAAAAGAAATAATCAATACTTTAGACTCAAATAAGGCATTAGATATAGTATCTATTGATCTTGAAGGAAAATCCTCAATAGCTGATTATATGATAATTGCTAGCGGCACTTCTTCTAGACATATACAATCTTTATCTGAGCAAGTTTTTGAAAAATTTAAAAATAACGGAATTCAAAATTGTAAAATTGAAGGAAAAGATAGTAATGACTGGAAGCTAGTTGATGGAATTGATTTAATAGTTCACATTTTTAATCCAAAAAAAAGAAAGTTTTATGAATTAGAGAAGATGTGGCCTGAACTTATGCCTAAAGAAAAAGTAATTATATGAAAAATATATTAAAAAATGTATTTTTATTTCTTTTTATAATCTTCTTTTCTACAGGTTATGCTGCAAATGAAGATGACATCTATAAAAAAATTGATTTATTTAGCGAGGTGTTAGATAAAATTAATAAAGAATATGTTGATGATGTAAATCAAAGTGAAGCTATGGATGCTGCTATCAATGGTGTTTTGCAATCCTTGGATCCATATTCTGCGTACATGTCACCAGATTCTTTTAAAAATATGCGAACGGAAACTAGTGGAGAATTTGGGGGACTAGGTATTGAAGTTGGAATGGAAGCCGGAGTTGTTAAAGTAATATCTCCAATAGATAATTCACCAGCTTCAAAAGTTGGTGTAAAAGCTGGAGATTATATTGTAAAAATAAATGACACTCAGGTCCAAGGAAAGTCTCTTACTGAGGCAGTTGATCTAATGAGAGGACCAGTTGGAACAGATATTGAAATAACTGTAAGAAGAAGAGGTGAAAGAAAAGCTTTAACTTTTACAATTACAAGAGATATTATTAAAGTTGCTTCTGTTAAATCTAAAATTTTAGATGAAAAAACTGGATATATAAGACTAACCTCATTTAATGAAAATAGCAGCAGTCAAATAAATGATAAAATAAAAGAATTTAATAAAAACGAAAAAATAGAAAATTATATTTTAGATTTAAGAAATAATCCCGGCGGTCTTCTTTCTCAAGCAATAAAGATATCAGATTTTTTTTTAGATAACGGAGAAATTGTTTCTACTAAAAGCAAAAGAAAATATGAAAATAGAAAATGGTTCGCAAAAAAAGGCGATATATTAAATGCTAATACAATGATAGTTTTAATAAACTATGGCTCTGCTTCAGCTTCAGAAATAGTTGCAGGTGCCTTACAAGATCACAAAAGAGCTATTTTAGTTGGAGAAAGCACATATGGAAAAGGCTCAGTTCAATCAATCATACCTTTGAAAAATGATGGTGCCATAAGATTAACTGTATCAAAATATTATTTGCCTTCTGGAAAATCTATTTCAAGTGTTGGTGTCACTCCAGATATTGAAGTAGATGAAAACTCCGACGATTTTAAATTAAATACTGAAACTGATAATCAATTAAATTTCGCTTTAAAACTTCTTAACGGCTAATAATGAAAAAAAAATACAAAGATTTGCCACTAAGAAGTGGCGTAGGCATTGTTGTATTAAATAAAAAAAATCAAGTATTTCTTGCAAAAAGAATTGATAATCCAAAAAAATTTTGGCAGATGCCGCAAGGTGGTATTGACAATGGAGAAGAATTTTATGAAGCGGCTATTCGCGAATTAGAAGAAGAAACCAGTATTAAAACTGTATCATTAATCAAAGAAATAGATGGTTTAACTACTTATCTATTACCTAATCACTTAATAGGAATTATTTGGAAAGGAAAATATAAAGGTCAAAAACAAAAATGGTTTATAGTAAGATTTGATGGGGAAGAAAAAGAAATAAACATTAATACCAAACACCCAGAGTTCTTAGATTGGAAATGGGTAAATATTGATAATTTAACAGATGAAGTTGTTGAATTTAAAGTTCACGTTTATAAGCAAATCCAAAAAGAACTATATAAAATTATCTAGTTAATGCTTAAAGATTTTAAAACCTCAACTTTATGATTTAACAGAAATCTTTTTTGATCATCTATTTCATCTTTGGATAATTCTTTCTCAGCTTCTAAAATAGAATTATTAATATGGTTATTGTCAATATCTTTTAAATTAAAAATTGAACTAGTAAGTATAGACAATGAATTGTCTTTAAATTCAACAATTCCATCTTCTACATAATAATTTTCTTCCTCTGTGCCTGTAAAAACTTTAATTATTCCAGGTTTTAAAAAAGATATTATGGGTATGTGATCCTTTAAAATTCCAATCTCTCCTTCAAAAGCAGGAATAACAACCTCTGAAACATTTTCTTTTGATAAAAAAGATTTTTCTGGATTTACAATTTCAATGTTAAAATGTTCACTCATTAAGCGGCAGCGTCTTTAGCTATCTTTTCAGCTTTTTCAATTGCCTCTTCTATTGTTCCAACCATATAAAAAGCTGATTCAGGCAAATGATCATATTCTCCCTTACAAATAGAATCAAAACCTTTAATTGTTGACTCCAAATCTACAAGTTTTCCTGGGGATCCTGTGAATACTTCAGCTACAAAAAATGGTTGAGATAAAAATCTTTGAATTTTTCTAGCTCTTGCAACAATTAGTTTATCTTCTTCAGATAATTCATCCATGCCTAAAATTGCAATAATATCTTGTAAAGATTTGTATGTTTGTAAAATTTTTTGAACTTCTCTAGCAACTCTATAATGCTCGTCTCCAACAATCCTGGGATCCAAAATTCTAGAAGTTGAGTCTAGTGGATCTACAGCTGGATAAATTCCAATTTCAGCAATTTGTCTAGATAATACTGTTGTTGCATCCAAGTGTGAAAATGATGTTGCTGGTGCTGGATCTGTCAAATCATCTGCCGGCACATATATGGCTTGAACAGAAGTAATAGATCCTTTGTTTGTGGTTGTAATTCTTTCTTGAAGATTTCCCATATCGGTAGCTAGCGTAGGTTGATATCCTACCGCAGAAGGAATTCTTCCAAGTAGAGCCGAAACTTCAGATCCTGCTTGGGTAAATCTAAAAATATTATCAACAAAAAATAATACATCTTGACCTTCTTGATCTCTAAAATATTCAGCAACAGTCAATCCGGTTAATCCAACTCTTGATCTTGCTCCAGGAGGTTCATTCATTTGACCATAAACTAATGCAGCCTTTGATCCAGGTCCTTCAGGTTTAATTACACCTGACTCTATCATTTCATGATAAAGATCATTTCCTTCTCTGGTTCTTTCTCCAACTCCTGCAAAAACAGAGAAGCCACCATGTGCTTTTGCAATGTTATTAATTAACTCCATAATAATCACTGTTTTTCCTACTCCTGCACCGCCAAATAAACCTACTTTGCCGCCCTTGGCATAAGGCGCTAGCAAGTCAACCACCTTGATGCCTGTTACTAAAATTTCTGTTTCTGTTGATTGGTCAGTAAATTTTGGTGCCGATCTATGAATGGGCCAATTTTCTTTAGTTTTAACCTCTCCCTTTTCATCAATGGGTTCACCAATTACATTTATAATTCTACCTAAAGTTTCAGGACCAACAGGAACCTTAATTGGAGCTCCAGTATTTGTTACTTCGTCTCCTCTTTTTAGTCCTTCTGTTGCATCCATAGCAATTGTTCTTACGCTTGACTCTCCTAGATGCTGCGCAACTTCTAAAACTAGTCTAACACCACCATTATCACACTCTAATGCGGTTAATATTTCTGGTAGTTCTCCTTCGAATTTAACATCTACTACCGCTCCAATAATCTGTGTAATTTTTCCTTTTCTCATAATTATAAACTTTCTGCTCCTGATATAATTTCAATTAGTTCTTTTGTAATTGCTGCTTGACGACTTCTATTATATTGAATAGTAAGCTTGTCAACCATTTCACCTGCGTTTCTGGTTGCATTATCCATTGCACTCATTCTAGAACCTTGTTCGCTAGCTGAATTCTCTAACATTGCTTTAAAGATCTGAGTAGATATATTTTTTGGCAATAAATTGCTTAATATTTCATCTTCTTCAGGTTCAAATTCATAATTATCTTCCGATGAAGAACCTTCAGACTCAGACGTTTTTAAAGGAATTATTTGTTGCTCTTGTGGTATTTGAGTTATTACATTTTTAAATTGGTTATAAAAAATTGCACATACATCAAATTCTTTTTTTTCAAATTTATCAATAATTATTTTTCCTACTTTGTCAGCATCAAAATAATTAGCATACTTAGATTCTTTGAAAGAAATTTTTTCAATTATATTTTCTTTATATATTCTTTTCAATTGATCATAACCTTTCGATCCGACTGTAATAATTTTTAAGGTTTTGCCCGCATCTAATATTTTTTGAAAATATGTTTTAGCTTTTTTAATTATATTTGTGTTAAATCCTCCACACAGTCCTCTATCTGATGTCATAACAATACATAAGTGAACTTTATCTTCACCGGAACCGGCAAGTAATTTTGGAGAATTTTCTTTATCTGTAATACTATTTGAAAGATTAAGAATAATATTGTTCATCTTGTCTGAATATGGTCTTCCTTTTTCTGCATTTTCTTGCGCTCTTCTTAACTTGGACGCGGCAACCATTTTCATTGCCTTTGTAATCTTCTGAGTAGACTTAACGCTTGATATTCTTTTTTTTAAATCATCTAAACTTGGCATTTATCTAAGATTTAAAGTTTTTCTTAAGTTCTGTAATAACTTCAGTTAAAGATTTTTCCATATCTTCTTCAAGTTTACCCGAACTTTTTATTGAATCTAAAATTTCTGATTTTTCAGATTTGCATTTTTCTATAATTTTATTTTCAAACTCAGCAATGTTTTTTTGTTCAACATCATCCAGATGACCTTTAACACCACAAAATACTGAAATTACTTGCTCGGCTACAGTCATAGGTGAGTATTGCTTTTGTTTGAGCAATTCGGTTAATTTAGATCCTCTGTTAAGAAGTTTCTGGGTAGAAGCATCTAAGTCTGATCCAAACTGAGCAAATGCTGCCATTTCTCTATATTGAGCAAGTTCAAGTTTCATCGATCCAGAAACTTTTTTCATTGCTTTTGTTTGTGCTGAAGATCCAACTCTAGATACTGATAATCCTACGTTAATAGCTGGTCTTATACCCTGATTAAATAATTCTGTTTCTAAAAAGATTTGACCATCTGTAATTGAAATTACATTTGTAGGAATAAATGCAGAAACATCTCCACCTTGTGTTTCAATTATTGGAAGTGCTGTCAACGACCCTCCTCCATGCTCATCGCTCAATTTAGCTGCTCTTTCAAGTAATCTGCTATGTAAGTAAAATACATCTCCAGGATATGCTTCTCTTCCCGGAGGTCTTCTTAATAATAGAGACATCTGTCTATAAGCAACTGCTTGTTTTGAAAGATCATCATATATAATTAATGCATGCATTCCGTTATCTCTAAAATATTCTCCCATTGTACAACCAGTATAAGGAGCTAAAAATTGAAGTGGAGCCGCATCTGAGGCTGTAGCTGCAACAATAGTTGTATATTCCATTGCCCCAGCTTCTTCTAATGTTTTTTCAATTTGTCTAACAGTAGATCTTTTTTGTCCTATCGCCACATAAACACAGTACAACTTTTGTTTCTCATCATTAGACTCATTTATTTTTTTTTGATTTATAATTGTATCAATAGCAACTGCCGTTTTACCCGTTTGTCTGTCTCCGATAATTAATTCTCTTTGACCTCTTCCAATTGGAACCAAACTATCAATAGATTTAAGTCCAGTTTGCATTGGTTCGCTGACTGATTTACGAGGAATAATTCCTGGGGCCTTTACTTCAACTCTGCTTTTTTTTACTCCTTTGTCTAATGCACCTTTTCCATCTATTGGATTTCCCAATCCATCAACAACTCTACCCAATAACTCTTTGCCTACTGGAGCATCTACAATTGCACCAGTTCTTTTAACAGTATCTCCTTCTTTAATTGCTCTGTCATCTCCAAAAATTACAACACCAACGTTATCACTTTCTAAGTTTAAAGCCATACCTTTTGAACCGTCTGAGAATTCTACCATTTCTCCAGCCTGAACATTGTCTAAACCATATATTCTAGCAATACCATCTCCTACTGAAAGTACTTGTCCAACTTCTGAAACTTCAGCTTTATCTCCAAATTTATTTATTTGTTCTTTTAATATTTTTGTTACTTCTGAAGGATTTATTTCCATTTATGCCTCTATCATTTTCTTTTCTATTTGTTGTAATTTATTTTTTATCGAAGTATCAATCATTATACTTCCAACTTTTATGATTAAACCTCCAATTAAACTCGGATCATATTTATGTTTTAGTTTTATATTTGAACCAAAAGTTGAAGACAGTTCATTTTTTATATTATTAATTTCATTTTCATTTAAATTTTTTGCTGCAGAAAGTTCTGCTTGTATCTCACCTCTCGCATTTGAACAAATAAAAAGAAAATCATTTAATATTTTTTCAACATAAAAAAATCTTCTTTTTGAAACTAAAAACCCAAGAAATTTTTTTAACAATTCATTGAATTTAAATTGATTTGAGATTGTATTGATGGCTTTTAATTGATTTTCTATTTTATTAGTTGGGTCTTTAATAAGATCTTTAAAATCTTTACTTTTATCAATTAATCCAAGTATTGAGGAAACTTGGATTTCAATATCGTTTGTTGAATTATTTTCAGAAGCTAGCTCGAATAGAGCTTGGGAATAACTATTTTTAGTCAAGAAAGTGCTATTGTTATTGCTCAATTTTTGCTCACTATTTGAAGATATTTTAAAAATTTCGCTTAAATAACATATGAATAATGAGTCTTCAAGGCTCAGATTATAAAATATGCCATGATTTAGTGCGCTAATTGAAGCTTATAGGGTCAACATCAACTGTTAGTTTTATTTCTAAAGGCAATTTATACTTATCCAGTAAAACTCTAAGACTTTTTTGAATTTTTGAATTTTTTTTAGCCCTAATTAGTATTCTTTGCCTATATTTTTTTTTAATTTTATAAATTGGAGATTCCACGGGTCCTAAAACTTTTTCATTAATTAATTTTGATAAATATTCTTTTAAATTTAATGATTCTTTTTCTAATTTTTTTTCATTTGAGGAAGTCAAAATTAGAGAAATAAATCTTTCAAACGGCGGCAGATTATTTTTCTTTCTTAATTCTAATTCTCTATTTAAAAAAATAAAAGGATCCTCGTTTGTCATTTGGTTTATAACTTCTGATTTTAAATCATATGTTTGAAAATAAACTGTCGCTGGTTTGCCTGTTCTTCCTGCTCTTCCAGATAATTGATGATATAGTTGTAAATTCTTTTCTGCACTCCTTAAATCATGACCTTGGGAAGTTAAATCAATATCTAAAATAACTATACAATTTAAATTTGGAAAATGAAAACCTTTAGAAATTAATTGTGTTCCTATTAAAATATTTATCTCCCCTTTTATAATTTTGTCTAGTGTTTTTTTTGATGATGCTTTGTTCATAGTATCACTTGAAAAAATAGATATTTTTTCATTTGGAAATAATAATTTTGCTTCATCTAAAACTCTTTCAACTCCTAAGCCACTAAATATAAATTCACATAATTTTTTTTTTTCACATTTTCTATTTAGCAGCGATTTAAATCCACAATAATGACAAAGAAGATTTTTTTTATTTTTGTGATAAACTAAATTAATTGAACAATTTGGACACGAAAAAACTTTTAAACAATTTTTACATAAAACATAAGGAGCAAAACCTCTTCTATTTATAAAAAAAAGAATCTGATTTCCTAATTTTAAATGTTCTTTTACTTTATCAACTGTATCTGAAGATATCCAAGATTGTTTGGACAATTTATTTTTTTTTAAATTAATTATTTGATGTGAAGGTAAATTTGCTTTCTTATATCTATTAATCAACCTTGAAAAAGAATATTTATTACTTTTTATATTTGCATATGTTTCTATCGATGGAACGGCTGTAACTAAATTTATAGGTATATTTTCAAAGCTAGCTCTAGCTATTGCCATATCTCTAGCATTATAATTCACACCTTCGTCTTGTTTATAAGACTGATCATGTTCTTCATCAACTATTATCACTCCTAGTTTTTTAAAAGGAAGGAATAGAGAAGACCTTGCGCCAATTACTACTTTTATTTTTCCTTCAGAAAGGCCACTCCAAATAATTTTTTTTCTTTTTTGAGTTATTCCAGAATGCCATACGGCAGCATTAAATCCAAAATATTCTTTAAATTTTTTTTCAAATTCATTTGTTAGACCTATTTCTGGAAGTAATATTAATGCCTGAAAACCTTGATTTAATTTATCTTCTATAGCTCCAAAATAAACTATAGTTTTTCCAGATCCGGTAGTTCCTTGAAGCAAGTGTACCCTAAAATCTTTTGAATTTATTAGTACTTCTTTTAAAATTTTTTTTTGTTCAGTAGAAAGTTTAAAATCGGTTTTTTTGTTAACTAAATTATATTCGTCATATTCATTTTTATCAAAAGGATGTATGGCTTCTCCTCCTAAAAGATGCATTTTTAAACACATGCCTTTGGGAACTAAGTTGTATTCAGATAACAAATTTAAAAAATTTATCGTTTCATTTTTTAAAGGTTTAATATTAATTTTCTCAAGAATTTTTTTAATATTAAATTTTTTATTTTTCGTTTTTTCAAAATCATTCCAAATTACTCCTGTAATTACTGATTTTCCAAAAGGAACTTTTACATAATCGCCAACTTGAAGTTTAATTTCGCTTTCATATGTAAAAGGATAATTAAAAATATTCGGAACCAATACTGGATATTTCATAAATTCTATTATGAAATTATATTATGAATGAATTTGCCTTTTATCTACTGATAATGCGGCTTCTTTTATAGCCTCAGAAAATGTGGGGTGGGCATGACAAGTTCGTGCTATATCTTCTGAGCTTGCACCAAATTCCATAGCCACAGACATCTCGGCTATCATTTCGCCTGCATGAGGACCTATTATATGTACACCTAGCACTATATCAGTAACACTATCAGCTAAAATTTTAACGAATCCTTCTGAATCATTTATTGCTTTAGCTCTAGAATTTGCCGCAAAAGGAAATTTTCCAATTTTATAAGATGTTCCTTTTTCTTTTAACTGTTCTTCAGTCTTTCCAACTGAAGCAACTTCTGGAGAGGTATATATTACTCCTGGAATTACCTCGTAATTTACATGCCCTGATTGACCAGCAATTAATTCTGCTACCGCAATTCCTTCTTCTTCAGCTTTGTGCGCTAACATTGGACCTTCAATTACATCCCCTATTGCATAAATATTTTTTATATTAGTTTCAAAATTTTTATTCACTTTTACTCTTCCTTTTTTATCAAGCTCCACACCAATATTTTCTAAATTTAAATTACTTGTAAATGGTTTTCTTCCAACCGATATTAATACCACGTCTGCTTCTAATTTATTTTTTTCACCATTTTTATTTGATATTTCAATTATTACTCCATTATTTTTTTTTGTAATTTTTTCTACTTTTGTATTTAACTCAAATTTAATTCCTTGTTTTTTTAGAATTTTCATAAATTCATTAGAAATTTCTTTATCCATGCCAGGAGTAATATGTCCTAAAAATTCTACTACTTGAACCTCTGTTCCCAGTCTTGACCATACAGAACCCATCTCTAAACCTATATATCCTCCACCAACGACGATCATTTTTTTTGGTACAGAAGAAATAGATAATGCCCCTGTTGAAGAAAGTATTTTTTCTTCATCAAAATCTATTCCTGGTAAAGATACCGGTTCTGATCCCGTGCTTACTATGGTTTTGCCTGTTATAATGGTTGTTTCTTTACCATCCTTAACAATTGATATTTCGTTTGAGCCTTTAAATGATCCAATTCCTTTGAAATAAGATATTTTGTTTTTCTTAAATAAAAATTCAATACCTTTTGTTAAAGTTGTTACAGTTTTATCTTTATTTTCCATCATTTTTGAAAGATTTAGCTTTATTTCTCCAGTTTCAATTCCAATTTTATTAAAATTTTTTGCTTTATGAAAATTTTCTGAAAGATTAAGTAGGCTTTTTGAAGGTATGCATCCTATGTTTAAACAAGTGCCTCCTAATGTACTTCTTGACTCTATACATGCCGTTTTAAGTCCTAGCTGGGAAAGTCTAATTGCACAAACATAACCTCCCGGACCACCACCAATTACAGTTACATCAAATTTTTCAGACATTTAAATATTTAAAAATAATCTTCTAGGATCTTCCAGGTTTTCTTTGATTGTTTTGAGAAAAGATACTGAATCTTTTCCATCAATAATTCTATGATCGTATGATAGAGCTAAATACATAACTGGTTTAATTGTAATATCTCCATTCTCTGCAACTGGTCTCTCAACTATATTATGCATACCCAATACTCCTGATTGAGGTGGATTAAGTATTGGTGTTGAAAGCATAGATCCATAAACGCCACCATTGCTTATAGTAAATGTGCCGCCCTGCAAATCTTCAATTGTTAAACTTCCATTTTTTGCTTTGTCAGATAGTTTTTTTATTTCATTTTCTATATCAGCAAATGACATCTCATCTGCATTTTTTAATACTGGCACTACAAGACCTTTTTCGGTTCCTACAGCAAAACTAATATTATAATAATTTTTATAAATGATATCTTGTCCTTCAATCTCTGCATTTATTGCAGGAAATAATTTTAATCCAACAACACAAGCTTTTACAAAAAAAGACATGAAGCCTAGTTTAATATTGTATCTATTTTGAAAATCTTCTTGATTTTTTTTTCTCATAGAAATTATTCCCGACATATCAACTTCATTAAAAGTAGTTAACATGGCTGCATTTTCTTGAGCCTCCTTAAGCCTTTTTGCTATAGTTTGACGAAGTCTTGTCATCTTAATTCTCTCTTCTTCACCAAATTGAATTTTTCTTTGATTGGGTTGTGGGCTTTCTCCCATTAAAGTGATTAGATCACCTTTTAAAATTCTACCATCTTTACCGGTTCCTTTAACTTGATTAATATCTATTTTTTTTTCAGTAACAATTTTTCTTACAGCAGGCGATAAATTTGTATTTTTCTCTAAATGTTTTAATTCTCTCTCTTCTACTTCTGCTTCTTCATTTAATATTAAAGGTTCTTCTTCATTCAAAATCAAAGGTTCTTCTTGATAATCTGAATTCTTTTTATTATCTGATTCTAAGTTAATAGTATTATTTTTTTCCTCTTTTTCTTGAATTTTAATATTCTTAAGTTTTATTTTTTCTACTTTTTGAGTTTTATCAATTTTTACTTTTGAATCTGAAATAACTCCTAACACTGAGCCTACTTGAACTGTGTCACCTTCATTTGAATTGATTTCTGATAAAACTCCATTTATAGATGCTGGTACTTCTAAATTAACTTTATCAGTTTCGAGTTCTACAATTGCTTCGTCAGCATTAACAATATCTCCTTTATTCTTTAACCATTTAGAAACGGTTGCCTCGTTTATGCTCTCTCCTAATACTGGAACTAAAATTTTTTCACTCATTTATTCAAATACTTTATTTATAATTTCTTGTTGTTCTGAAAGATGTCTTTTGGCATAACCAGTTGCTATTGATGCATCTGGATTTCTTCCTATGTAAGAAATTTCGCTATTTTTAGCCTTAATAGTATCTAATGTCCATCGGATATAGTCTCTAACTAATAACCATGCGCCCATATTCTTTGGTTCTTCCTGACACCAATAAAAATTAGCATTTTTTGCGAATGGTTTTAATTCTTTTACAAGGCTTTTTACTGGAAAAGGATAAAGTTGTTCAATTCTAAAAAGTATTACATCATCTTTTTTAAGCTTTTCTCTAGCTGATAATAAATCAAAGTATACTTTTCCTGAGCACAAAATTACTTTCTTAATATCCGAATTGCTCTTTAATTTTATAAAACCTTTAGTCTCTGGGTCCATAGAATGATCCCACATAACTCTATGAAATGAATTTTCTTTACTAAAATCTTTAAGCTCTGATGTGCAATATTTATTTCTTAGCAAGGATTTTGGAGCCATCATTATCAAAGGTTTTCTAAAATCTCGCAATAATTGTCTGCGAAGTGCATGAAAATAATTGGCTGGTGTTGTGCAATTCATAACTTGCAAATTATCATTTGCACATAATTGTAAAAACCTTTCTAATCTTGCCGAAGAATGTTCGGGTCCTTGACCTTCATAACCATGTGGTAATAGCATTACTAATCCCGATGCTCTTTTCCATTTTCTTTCACCGGATGATATAAATTGATCAATAATTATCTGGGCTCCATTAGCAAAATCTCCAAACTGTGCTTCCCATATCGTTAAAGTATTTGGCGCAACGAGGCTATACCCATATTCGAAACCTAGTACAGCTAATTCTGATAAAAAACTATCCACAACCTCAAAATTTTTCTGATTTTTTGAAATATTATTGAGTGGAATATATCTAGAATTATCTACTTGATTTCTTAGTACAGAATGTCTTTGGCTAAAAGTACCTCTTCCAGAATCTTGTCCTACTAATCTAACTGGATATCCTTCTTCTAATAAAGATCCAAAAGCTAAAGCTTCTGCCGTAGCCCAATCAATACCAAAACCTTGCTCCACTGTTTGTTTTCTATTATCTAGAATTTTGCCAATTGTTTTATGAATATTATATTCAGAAGGTACTATATTAATCTTTTTTGATATATTAGATAGAATATTTAATTCTGCTCCAGTTGCGCCTCTTTTATCTTTTCCTTTCTCCGGTTTATATCTAGACCAAGTTCCCTCAAACCATTCAATTTTGGGTTTATAATCTTTTGCTGTTTTAAATTGTTGACCTAAAAGATCTTTAAATTTTTTAATTTGTGAATTTAATTCTTCTTTTAAGATTAAGTTATCATTAATTAATTTTTCTCCATAAATATTTACTGTTGAAGGATGTGATCTAATTTTTTTATACATTAACGGTTGAGTAAATGAAGGTTCGTCTCCCTCGTTATGTCCAAATCTTCTATAACAAACCAAATCAATAACAACATCTCTATTAAATTTTAATCTAAATTCTGTTGCTATTCTTGTTGCATAAACTACAGCCTCTGGATTGTCTCCATTAGCATGGATAATTGGAGCATCTACCATTTTTGCAACATCTGAAGGATGTGGTGAAGATCTTGCAAACCTAGGGCTAGTAGTAAAACCTATTTGATTATTTACTATTATATGAATTGTTCCACCGGTATTATGTCCTGGTAAACCCGACATGGCAAAACATTCTGCTACAATACCTTGTCCAGCAAAAGCTGCATCTCCGTGGATTAATATTGGAATAACTTTATTTCTCTCTTTGTCTTTGTGAAAAAACTGTTTTGCTCTAGTTTGCCCTAATACTACTGGATTTACAGCCTCTAAGTGAGATGGATTATCTGTTAAACTTACATGAACAGAATTTCCATCAAATTCTCTATCTGAAGAAGCTCCTAAATGATATTTAACATCACCGGCCGCATCTTTTCCGTCATTACTAATTTCACCCGCAAACTCATTGAAGATTCTTTTATAAGATTTTTGAAGTACATTTGCTAAAACATTAAGTCGACCTCTATGAGACATTCCAATCTTGACTTCTTTAATTTTACATTGCCCACCTATTTTAATTATTTGTTCTAAAGCTGGTATTAAACTTTCCGCGCCATCTAAACCAAATCTTTTTGTTCCAACAAATTTTGTATTTAAAAATTTTTCAAAACCCTCGGCTTGTATAAGTTTGTTCAGAATTGCGTTTTTTCCATTTTTTGTAAATTGAAGCGCATTTTCATCTTTTTCGACTCTATCTCTAATCCATTTTCTTTCAGTTGGATTGGAAATATGCATATATTCATAACCAATTGAACCACAATAAGTTTTTTTAAGAAAAGATAATATTTCGCTAATATTTGAATATTTTTTATTTGTAATTCCATCTAAATAAATTCTTTTTTGATAGTCGTCTTTATTAAATCCATAACTACTTGGATGGAGTTCGTCCAGATATTCACTTTCTCTTATCTCTAAAGGGTCAACTTTTGATATTAAATGCCCTCTTTGTCTATACGATCTAATCAAAGAAACCGCTCTAATAGAATCTCTATTTTCTTTTATAAAATCTGTTTTATCAATATAATTATTTTGTTTTTCTACTGAAAGCTTCTGTTCTTCATTATCAATATTTTTTTGAATTTCGTCTAAATCAATCTTTTTCTTTTCTCGGCTCCATGTTGGTCCATTTATTTCTTTTGCTACCAAATCAATTTCTTCTCCAATATCTAAAAAATAATTTCTCCAACTTTCAGGTAAATCGGAATCTTTATTGATAAATTTTAAATACATTTGCTCAATAAATGCACTATTAGATTTGCTAAGAAAGGATGTTTTTTTATATTCTAGATTTTTTGATGATGTCATCTAAGTTATTTTTTAAAATATAATACTAGAAGAATGATTTCAATTGGACAATTTATTAAATAAAGTTTTTCCAATTTCTGATGGCGATTTTGCAACAGTAATCCCACATTCCTCCATTTTTTTAATTTTGTCCTTTGCTCCTCCTTTTCCACCTGAAATTATAGCGCCTGCATGCCCCATTCTTCTACCTTTGGGAGCCGCTAATCCTGCTATAAAACCTACCATCGGTTTTTTTATTTTATGATTTCTTACAAATTCTGCTGCCTCCTCTTCTGCTGTTCCGCCTATTTCGCCAATCATCAAAATAGATTTTGTTTCTTCATCATTTAAAAATAAATCTAAACAATCAATAAAGTTTGTTCCATTAATTGGATCTCCTCCAATCCCAATGCAAGTTGTTTGTCCCATTCCATTTTCAGTAGTTTGTGCAACTGCTTCATAAGTTAAAGTTCCAGATCTTGAGACAATGCCCACAGAACCTTTTTTGTGTATATTTCCTGGCATAATACCAATCTTACATTCATCTGGAGTAATGATGCCTGGACAATTTGGACCAATTAATCTTGAATTTGATTTTATTAATTTCTGTTTAACTCTAAGCATATCTAAAACTGGAATTCCTTCTGTAATACAAATTATTAATTCCATCGAAGCATCTATAGCTTCAATTATTGCTGCTCCCGCAAATTTTGCAGGCACATAAATCATGGAAGCGTTGGCTCCTGTATTTTCTTTAGCTTCTTTAACAGTATTAAATACCGGTCTCTCTAGGTGAATCTGTCCTCCTTTTTTTGGTGTAACTCCGCCAACTAAATTAGTTCCATATTTTATTGCTTGTTCAGAATGGAACGTACCATGAGATCCTGTGAAACCTTGGCATATAACTTTAGTATTTTTATTAATTAAAACTGACATAATTTATTTTATTGCCTCAACTACTTTTTCTGCTGCATCACCAAGATCAGATGCTGAAATAATTTTTAGTCCGGAATTGTCTAATATTTTTTTACCTTCTTCAAAATTAGTTCCCGCCAATCTTACAACTAATGGAACATTTATTTTAATTTCTCTGGCTGCTTCTACTAATCCTTTTGCAAGAACATCACATCTCATAATTCCTCCAAATATATTAATTAATATACCTTTAACATTTTTATCAGATAAAATTATTTTGAAAGCCGCTGAAACTTTTTCTTTTGAAGCTCCGCCTCCCACATCTAAAAAGTTTGCAGGCTCCTCTCCGTACAATTTGATAATATCCATTGTTGCCATTGCAAGTCCGGCGCCATTCACCATGCATCCTATGTTGCCATTTAACTTAATATAAGCTAAATCATGTTTGCTCGCTTCTATTTCTGTTTCTTCTTCTTCATTTAAGTCTCTTAGTTCCATAATTTCGGGATGTTTAAAAAGTGCATTATCATCAAAGTTCATTTTTGCATCTAAACAAACAATATTATTATCTTTAGTTAAAATAAGTGGATTGATCTCAACCAGACTTGCATCTGTTTCAATAAACATTTTATAAATTGATTTAATTAATTTAATTGCTTCTTCGTTTGCTTCTTGACCTAAATTAAATATTCCTAAAATTTTTTTACAATCGTCTTCAGAAATTTGATCGCTAAATTCAACCTTTGTAGTTAAAATTTTTTCTGGATTTTTATTTGCAACTTCTTCTATATCCATTCCTCCTTGATCACTTGATATAAATGCAATTTTAGAACTTTCTCTATCTACCAAACATGACAAATAAAATTCTTTATTAATTGCCGATGCTTCTTCTACATAAAGTCTTTTAACCTTTCTTCCATTTGGTCCTGTTTGGTGTGTTACCAATATTTTTCCAATTAAATTTTTTGCTTCGTTCTCTAAATCGTTTAAATTATTGACTAATTTTACACCTCCGGCCTTTCCTCTGCCTCCAGAATGGATTTGAGCTTTTAAAACATATTTCTCTGTTTTTAAAGTTTTGGCTTTTTCTAACAATTCTTGCACTTTAAAAGCAAAAATGCCTTTTGGAACTTTTGCACCATAATTTTTTAATATTTTTTTTGCCTGGTGCTCGTGAATATTCATTAATTATTTTTTTAAATCTGGATCAATGGCAGATGCTGCCTCCCACAATTTTTTTACGGCCTCTATCGAATGATTAAATTCTGATTTTTCTTTATCGTCTAATTCTATTTCTTCAATTTTTTCTATTCCATTTTTTCCTATAATAACTGGAACACCAGCATAAATTTTTTCAACTCCATATTCTCCGTTCATATATGCTGCGCAAGGTAAAAGTTTTTTTTCATCATTCATATATGCTGAGGCCATTTCAACTCCTGATGCTGCTGGCGCGTAAAAAGCTGAACCTTTTTCTAAATATTTAACTATCTCAGCACCTCCATCTCTGGTTCTTTGATTTATACTTTCTAATTTTTCTGAAGAAATTTTTCCCTCTTTAACAAGACCTAATAAAGGTTTTCCAGATACCTTTGTAAATCTTGGCAATGGCACCATTGTGTCTCCATGACCACCCATTACCATTGCATCAATTTCTTTAACTGGAACGTCCAACTCTAGTGACAAAAAAAGTTTAAATCTTGAACTATCTAATATTCCAGCCATACCAACTACTTTATTTGCTGGTAGACCTGAATACTTTTGAAATGCCATAACCATCACGTCTAGCGGATTTGTTATACAAATTACAAAAGCTTCTGGGGAATGAGTTTTTATTCCTTCAGCAACTTGTTTTATAATTTTTAGATTTATTCCCAATAAATCATCTCTGCTCATTCCTGGTTTTCTGGGAACTCCGGCAGTAATAATTATTACATCTGAATTTTTAATATCTTCATAATTATCTGTGCCAGAAAAATTAACATTAAATCCATCTACTGATGATGATTGTGCAATATCAAGAGCTTTACCTTTTGCTATACCGCTTGCTACATCGAACATTACAACTTGATCGGCTAATTCTTTAAGTCCAATTAGATGAGCCAAAGTTCCTCCAATTTGCCCTGCACCAATTAAAGATATTTTGCTCATAATTATTTCATTACCGGCATAACAAATTCAGGATTTGATCTAACGCCAGATGGCCACCTTGAAGTTATAGTTTTTAATTTAGTGTAAAACCTTACGCCTTCTGGACCATGCATATGTTGATCTCCAAACAAGGATCTCTTCCATCCTCCAAAACTATGATAAGCAACAGGAACTGGAATAGGTATGTTTATTCCAACCATTCCAACTTTTATTTTATTTGCGAAAGTTCTTCCCACATCTCCATCTCTTGTATAAATACTTGTTCCATTTCCAAACTCATGATCATTTATAAGTTGAAGGGCTTCATTAAAATTCTTAACTCTCACGACAGATAAAACTGGTCCAAAAATTTCTTCTTTATATATTCTCATATCTTTTTTAACATGATCAAACAAACATCCACCAATATAATAGCCATTTTCATAACCTTGAAGCTTGATGTTCCTACCATCTACAACCAATTTTGCACCTTCTTTTACTCCTAAATCAACATATCCTTTCACTTTTTCTAAATGTTCTTTGGTTACCAAAGGTCCCATCTCAGATGCTTTATCCATCCCAGGCCCAACTTTGAGTGTCTCAACTTTTTTTGATATTTGATTAACTAAATCATCTCCAATGTTGCCTACAGCAACAGCTACTGATTGGGCCATACACCTCTCTCCGGCAGATCCATATGCAGCACCCATTAATCCATTTATAGCTTGATCTAAATCGCAATCTGGCATCACTACGCAGTGATTTTTTGCTCCTCCTAAAGCTTGAACTCTTTTTTCATTCTTTGCTGCATTTTCGTAAATATACTTTGCAATTGGTGTTGAACCAACAAAGCTTACAGCTGGAATATCTTTATTTTCTATAATAGCATCAACAACTTCTTTATCTCCATTTACGATATTAAAAACACCATCCGGTAAACCTGCTTCTTTAAATAAGTTTGCTAATTTCATTGCACAAGAAGGGTCTTTTTCTGAAGGTTTTAAAACAAAAGTATTTCCACAAGCAATTGCCATTGGAAACATCCACATAGGAACCATCGCAGGAAAATTAAACGGAGTAATGCCCGCACAAACTCCTAACGGTTGTCTAGTTGACCAACTATCTATATTTGTGCCAACATTTTCTGTAAATTCACCTTTAAGCATTTGTGGTATGCCACAAGCAAATTCGACAACTTCTAATCCTCTTGTTAAAGAACCTTTGGCATCTTCATAAACTTTGCCGTGTTCATTAACAATCAACTTGGTTAATTCATCAGAATTTTTCTCAACTAATTCTTTAAATTTAAAAATTATTCTTGCTCTTTGTAAAGGTGGTGTATTAGACCAACTTTCAAATGCTTTTTTTGCTTTTTCTACTGCTAAGTCTAAATCTGCTCTTGAGCCTAGTCTTACTTCAGATTCTTGTTTGCCGGTTGCTGGGTTAAAGATTTTGCCTTTTTTATCAGATGAGCCAGAAAAAGATTTTCCATCAATATAATGTTCAATTAAATTCATTTGTAAAATTGTTTAAATAAGTAATTAAGTCGTTGCAAGCATTTTTTTTATTTCAGCAATAGCTTTTGCTGGATTTAAACCTTTTGGACATGCATTTGTACAATTCAAAATGGTATGACATCTATAGAGTTTTAATTCATCTGCAACCTTTTGAAGTCTTTCTTTTTTATCCTCATCTCTACTATCAATTATCCATCTGTATGCTTGAAGCAAAACTGCTGGACCGAGATATTTATCCCCATTCCACCAATAGCTTGGGCATGAGGTTGAACAACAAGCACACATTATACATTCATAAAGACCATCTAATTTTGATCTATCTTCTATAGATTGTAAGTTTTCTTTATCATTATTTTTTGCAGAATTTTTTAACCATGGCTCAACGGAATGATACTGTTTATACAAAGTGTCTAAATCTCCAATTAAATCCTTTTGAACCTTTAAATGAGGTAAGGGATAAATATTTATATCTCCTTTTATTTCTGAATGAGGTTTGGTGCAAGCCAAGCCATTTTTTCCATCCATATTCATAGCACAAGAACCACAAACTCCATGAGCACAAGATCTTCTATAAGCAATTGATGGATCTATTTCATTTTTAATTTTATTTAGAAGGTCTAATACTTTTGATGGGCAATTATCCATATCAACTTCATAAGTGTCTATTCTTGGATTTTTGCCAGTTGAAGAATCCCATCTATAAATATTAACTTTTCTAATATTTTTTGATCCTGTTTTATCCTTAAAATACTCTCCTTTCTGTACTTTAGAGTTTTTGGGTAAATTTATTTGAACCATTAATATACTCTCTCTTGTGGAGGAAAATATTGCACCTCGTTCGTCAAAGTTGATGTATGAACAGGTCTATAATCAATTTTAGTCTCGCTTCCGTTACACCAGGATATTGTGTGTTTCATGAAATTTTTATCATCTCTTTTTGAGAAATCTTCTCTTGCATGAGCACCTCTGCTTTCTTTTCGTAGATAAGCTGAGTCCATTGTAACTATAGCCTGTCTAATTAAATTATCAAACTCCAGTGTTTCAACTAAATCAGTATTAAAAATTAATGATTTATCTTTTACTGATATTGAGTCCATTCCATCAAACGGTTTTCTAATTTCATTAATTCCTTCTTTTAAAGTTTTTTCAGTTCTAAAAACCGCACATTTTGATTGCATTGTTTTTTGCATGGCCAATCTTAAGTCAGCAGTTTTATTTTCACCGTTAGCATTTCTAAACTTATCAAATCTATCTATACATTTTTCAGTTTCATTTTCTGGAATTTTCTCATGAGGAGTTCCTGGCTTAACTATTTCAGCTGCTCTTATTGCTGCAGCTCGTCCAAAAACTACAAGATCGATTAATGAATTTGAACCTAGCCTATTAGCGCCATGAACTGAAACACATGCTGCTTCTCCAATTGCCATAAGTCCAGATACAGTTTTCTCAGTACCGTCCAAAGTTATAACTTCAGCTTTATAATTAGTTGGAATACCCCCCATATTATAATGAACTGTTGGTACAACTGGTATTGGTTCTTTTGTAACATCAACATTTGCAAATAACCTTGAAGATTCTGATATTCCTGGCAATCTGTTTTTAATAACTTTTGGATCTAAATGATCTAAATGAAGATGAACATGATCTTTTTCATTTCCAACACCTCTTCCTTCATTAATTTCAATAGCTATCGATCTGCTAACTACATCTCTAGATGCGAGATCTTTAGCTTTTGGAGCATAACGCTCCATGAATCTTTCTCCTTTAGAGTTTAGGAGGTAACCACCTTCACCTCTAACTCCTTCAGATATTAATGTTCCATGTCCATAAATTCCTGTTGGATGGAACTGAACAAATTCCATATCTTGCAATGGTAATCCTGCTCTTAAAGCCATACCATTACCATCACCTGTACATGTATGGGCAGAAGTCGATGAGTAATATGTTTTCCCATATCCACCTGTCGCTATTATAGTTATATGAGATCTAAATCTATGAATTGTTCCATCATTTAAATTCCAAGCTATTAAACCTTTGCATTCTCCATTGTTCATTAATAGATCTAAAGCAAAATATTCAATAAAAAATTCAGTATTATGTTTCAGTGCTTGACCATACATGGTATGAAGTATGGCATGACCTGTTCTATCTGCTGCAGCGCAAGTCCTTTGAACAGTTTCATTTCCATAATTTTTCGTCATCCCCCCAAAAGATCTTTGATAAATTTTTCCATCTTTTGTACGACTAAATGGAACACCATATCTTTCTAATTCTAAAACGGCTCTTGGCGCTTCTTTGCATAAATATTCAATACAGTCTTGATCGCCTAACCAGTCTGATCCCTTAACAGTATCATACATATGCCATCGCCAATCATCTTCGCCCATATTACCTAATGCTGCTGATATACCTCCTTGAGCAGCCGAAGTATGACTTCTTGTTGGAAAAACTTTTGAAATACATGCTGTTTTTAATCCTGCCTCACTTAGACCAACCGCAGCTCTTAAACCAGAGCCTCCGGCACCAAGCACAACAACGTCATATTCATGATCTATAATATTATATTCGCTCATAAGCTTAGATTAAATATTATAATAATAGTTATTAATGGGAAAAATATAGCAAAAATATTTAGAGTTTTGTTTGCGGCATTTTTGATTTTTTCATCATGGATATAGTCTTCAAATACTTCGCTTATGCTTAATGCTGAAAAAAAGTAAGCAAATATTAAAAACAAACTAAACAAAAACTTGGAAGGTTGTGTTGTCAAGAATTTTAAGATTTCCTGATAATTTTTATCATAAAAAGAAACAAAATTAATAATAAACCAAAGCATTAATGGAATTAAAATAAAAGAGCTTATTTTTAAAAATAACCATTTCTTAGTTACTGGTCTCATTAAATAAATTGTCTCCCTAATAAATAAATTAATATTGTAAATATAAATGAAAAAATAATTACAATCATTCCTGTAATATTTGTTGTTTTTAATTCAAATCCATAGCCAAGATCCATGATCAAATGTCTGATTTCACTTAATATTTGAAAACTAAATGACCAAGTAATTCCTATAGCTATAAATTTACCAAAGAAAGACTGTAAAAATACTTTAATAATTTCATAATTAGATTCTCCAAAAAGCAAACTGGAAAACCAAATACAAATTAAAGTTGTGGCTAATATATTTATAATTCCTGCGATCCTAGTAGCTATCGAAACTAAAGAAGAAACATGCCATTTATATATTTGTATGTGTGGAGATAATGGGTTGTTATTTTCCATAAAAATCTTTTTCAATCAATGCTTCTGCAATTTCTACAGCATTTAGTGCTGCGCCTTTAAGTAAATTATCTGAGACAATCCAAAGATTTATTGAATTAGGTTGAGAATTGTCTTCTCTAATCCTTGAAATAAATGTTTCAAATTTATTTTCAGCTTCCACTGGAGTTATGTACCCGCCATCCTTATGTTCATCAACCAATTTACATCCTGGAGAAGTTGACAAAACATTTTTAATTTCATTTAAATTGTGTTTTCTATTAAATTCAACATTTGCACTTAAAGAATGTGATACCAATACAGGTATTCGAACACATGTAGAAGTAATTTTTATTTTATTATCTAATATTTTCTTTACTTCATCATTAGTTTTTTGTTCTTCTTTTGTATAACCATCTTCTAAAAAACTATCGATATGCGGTATTGCATTAAATGCAATTTGTTTTGTAAAATATTTTGATTCTAACTTTTTATTCTGAAAAAAGTCTTGGGTTTGATTAAGCAATTCATCCATTGGGTCCTTGCCTGCACCTGATACCGATTGATAAGTTGATACAACAATTCTTTTTACATTATATAAATCATGTAAAGGTTTAAGAGCGACAACAAGAGGTATCACTGAACAATTTGCATTTGCAATTATATTTTTATTTTTTACATTAACTAATTCTTTAGCATTTACCTCTGGTACCACCAAAGGTATATCTGGATCTTTTCTAAAAAACTTTGAATTATCTATTACTATTGTTTTTTCTGCCGCAACATAAGCCCATTTCTCCGCTATTGCACTTCCTGCTGCAAAAAAAGCAATTTTTACTTTTGAAAAATCAAATTTTTCAAGATCAACAACTGTGTGTTCTTTTCCGGAATAACTAATTTTTTTTCCTACACTTTTAGATGAGGCAATCAAAAACAATTCAGATATTGGAAAATTTTTTTTTTCCAGTACCTCAATTAATTTTCTTCCAACGTTACCTGTGGCTCCTACAATCGCAATATTCATGGTGTTATTAGAACTTTTATACTAAATGAAAGGTAAATCGCAAACTTTTCCATCAAAAGTTTGTTTATTTATCTCAATTTTTATAGTTTGTGACGCTTTCCAGAAAGGCTTTTTTATCATTGCTATTCCAATAACTTTTCCAAAATGAGGTGAATAACAACCAGATCTTAGCTCGCCAATTTTTTTGTTGTTTCCATCTTTTAAATCTATTGATCCAGAAACGCTTATTTCTTTGGCTTCGATTTGAACACCCATTAATCTTCTTTTAATTCCTTCTAATTTAATTTTTTTTAAATTTTCTTTTCCTAAAAAAATTACATCAGAATCTAAATTGATAAATTTATCAAAACCACATTCGAAAGGGTTGTCATTATTATCCATATCATTTCCATAAGATAACAATGCACTTTCAATTCTTTCAATAAGATTTGGACATCCAGGTTTGACATCAAATTCTTTACCTGCTTCAAAAAGATGATCATATAATGCTAAACCTGAATTAGTGTTTTCAACATAAACCTCATAACCTCCCTGTTTAGACCATCCAGATTGAGCAATTAAATGTTTTGTTCCTTTAAAATCAAAATAATCAAAACCAAAAAATTTTAATTTTGTAATTTCCTCTCCAAAAACTTTTTCCATTAATTTAAATGATTTTGGACCTTGAACAGCCATTATATTTACTTCTGGCTCGAATATTTGTACATCAAATTTATTTCCTATTGCCAAACCTTTGGCAAATAAAATTACATCTGAATCTGCAATTGAAATCCACCATCTATTATTACTTAATCTTAGAACAACAGAATCATTAACTATGCCACCTTTATCATCTATTATTGGACAGTAATAACACCTGCCATCTCTTGATTTAGATAAATCTCTGCAAGTCATTAGCTGAACCAATTTTGCTGAATCATTTCCAGTAATTTCTACTTGCCTTTCGCCCGCTACATCCCAAACCTGTACATTTTTTTTAAGATGGTGATAAGAATCCTCCATAGATCCAAAAGCAGCTGGCAACAACATGTGGTTATATATGCTATAAGCTGTAACTCCTTGTTTCTCTATTCTGGATGTATATGGAGTGCTTCTTAATCTTCTTGATTTAGCTATAGAATAAGTTTTCATTTAAAATTTCTACCTCAAAATTAAGTTAATTCTTTAGCTTTTTTTCTTAATTCAAATTTTTGGATTTTTCCTGTTGAAGTTTTAGGAAGTTCACAAAATTCAATTTTTTTTGGTATTTTAAATCCTGCTAAAGTTTCTCTGCAAAAATCAATTAGATCTTTTTCGTTTACATCTTTATCTTTGGCTTTTTCAATAAATGCACACGGAACTTCTCCCCATTTCTCATCTGGTTTTGCCACCACGGCTACAATAGAAACAGCAGGATGTTTTGATAATGTATTTTCAATTTCAATAGATGAAATATTCTCACCTCCAGAAATTATTATATCTTTCGATCTATCCTGTATTTTTATATATCCATCAGGATACATCACGGCTAAATCACCCGAATGAAACCATCCGTTAGCCATTGCTTTTTCAGTAGCTTCTTTATCTTTAAAATAACCTTTCATTACTACATTTCCTTTGATCATAATTTCACCCATTGTTTTTCCATCTTTAGGTACGGGTTTCATAGTCTCTGGATCCATTACTATTGCATCTTCTGTATTTGGATATTTCACACCTTGTCTTGCTTTAATTTCATTCTGCTTATCTTCATCATACGAATTCCATTCATCATTCCATGCACATTGTAAAATATGTCCATAAGTTTCAGTAAGTCCATAAACATGCATAACTTCAAACCCTAATTCTTTCATTTTTTTAAAAATTATGCTTGGAGGGGGTGCACCGGCAGTTAAAACATAAACTTTACGATCTAATTTTTTTTGATCAGATGCAGATGCCCCTGTTATCATATTTAATACGATTGGCGCTCCGCCAAAGTGAGTAATTTTATGTTTATCAATTAATTCAAATATCTTTTTTACATCAATATTTCTTAAACAAATTGTCTTTCCATTAAGCATTGGAATTGTCCATGGGTACCCCCACCCATTACAATGAAACATTGGAACCACAGTTAAAAAATTTAATCTATTTGGCATATTCCATGCAACTGCACTACCAGTAGACATCAAGTATGAACCTCTATGATGATAAACAACTCCTTTTGGATTCCCAGTTGTTCCAGAGGTGTAACTTAAAGAAATGGCTTGCCATTCATCTTTTGGTCTTTTCCAAATATAGTTATCATCTCCGGTATTTAAAAATTCTTCATACTCTTTGTCTCCAATTTTTTTTAATAAAGATTGATCTGCAAAATTATCCTGAACATCTATTATTATTGGTTTTGATTTAATTTGACTCAACGTCTTTTCAACAATTGAATGGAGCTGTCTATCTACGATTAAAACTTTTGCCTCGCTATGCTCCAGAATATATGCAACTGATTTTGCGTCTACTCTGCTATTAATTGTATTTAAAACTGCTCCTGTCATTGGAACTGAATAATGAGCTTCAAAAATTTCAGGAGTATTGAATGTCATTACAGAAACTGTGTCACCCTCACCAATACCAATTTTTTCTAGAGCGCTGGCAAACTTTGTACATCTTTTATATACTTCGCTCCAAGTGTAACTTCTATTTTCATAAATTAGAGCTTCATAGTTTGGGTAAATATCTTTTGCTCTTTCCAAAAAACTCAAAGGTGTTAATGGAACAAAATTTGCATCGTTTTTGTTAAGATTTTTTTCGTAATGGCTCATAGTTATTTAAAGTTAAAATTCATTATATAATCACTGCCAGTCGTGGCAGTTTTAAAATGATTTTCTACCCTTGGCAATACCCTTCTAAAATAAAATTTTGCAGTTTGGATCTTGTCTTCATAAAAATCTTTATTGTTATCATAATCTTTAAAGCTTACTTCCAAAACTTTAATCCACGCATGTGCTATAGAAACAAAACCCAATGCTTTTAAATAATCGTTGCAAGATGCGCTAGCTTCATCTTTCGAGTTTTCTATTTTTTCTTTAATCCAAGAAGTAAAATTAGATAGAATTTCAATATAAATATTAAAATCTTCCACAAAAGGTTTGATGTTCTCATCTCCAATTTTGCAATCACTTTTAATCATATCTAAATATCTATCAATTATATCTCCATTTTTATTAACTAACTTTCTAAACACTAAATCAATAGCCTGAATAGAATTTGTTCCTTCGTAAATTGGCGTAATTCTATTGTCTCTATATAATTGTTCAATTCCTTGGTCTTTTGTATATCCATAGCCTCCGTGAACTTGCATTGCATCACTAGTTATTTCCATTCCCATATCTGTAAACATTGTTTTAACGACTGGGGTCATTAAAGAAACAAAGTCTGATGCTTCTTGTCTAACTTTTTCATCTTTATGATTTAAACTAACTTCTGTTTGTTGGGATAGCCAAAAACATAATGCTCTTTCACCTTCAATAATGGATTTCATATTTAGTAAGGATTTTTTAATATCGGCATGTTCAATTATATAATCTGCACCATTAGTAGATTTACTGTTATTTGTTTTTCCTTGTTTTCTTTCTTTGGCGTAACTTAATGAATTTTGATAAGCAATTTCAGAAATTCCCAACCCTTGTATTCCAACAACAATTCTTTCAAGATTCATCATCGTAAACATAGCATTAAGTCCTCTATTCTTAGAACCAATCATATAGCCAAGTGCATCATCAAAGTTTAATACGCATGTTGCAGAACCCTTGACTCCCATCTTGCTTTCTATCGATCCTGTAGAAATTCCATTTTTTGATCCTATAGATCCATCTTCATTAACCTTGAACTTGGGAACTAAAAATAAACTTATACCTTTTGTTCCTTTGGGAGAGTCGATTGCTCTTGCTATAACTAAATGGATAATATTTTCTGTTAAGTCATGATCTCCAGAAGTAATAAATATTTTTTGTCCACTTATTTTAAAAGTTCCATCAGATTGTTCTACTGCTTTTGTTTTTAATAATCCTAAATCTGTTC